>NZ_JAMOKM010000011.1:0-157139 GCF_023656665.1 Parabacteroides sp. B2-S-102
AGAAGTTAAGCCTCGTCACGCCGATGGTACTGCGTAACAGTGGAAGAGTAGGTAGCCGCCGTCTTAGGTGAAAGGAGTCAGTCGAAAGATTGGCTCCTTTTTTTGGTATATACACCAGCCGTTGTAGAGATGTGGCACGCTACGTCTTTACAAAGAGGGAACGTGGATAGATTAGTCGTTTATTTCTTTAGCTAGAGATTCCCGTAGTTTCCGTACTGCCGTGGCGATGTGGGCTTCTAATGTCTTTACTGATATTTCTAGGATATTTGCCGCATCCTTATATTTCATCTTATCTTCACGGATCAGTTTAAAAGCCATCTTGCATTTATCCGGGAGCGTATTGATCGCCTCATTTAAATGATCGATACATTCTTTAGAAATAAGTTCTTCCTCGGGCGTAGTATCGGTATGTGCGAATAAATCGATCGTATTCTCATCGATCTGGACTTTCTCCATATGTTGTGTCCGGTATAGGCTGATGGCTTTGTGGCGGGCTATGCCATAGATATAAGAATCGAAGTTAGAGATCTCCGGTAATGACTTTCTATTATTCCAAAGACTTAGAAATGTATCAGAGACAATTTCCTCAGCTTCTACAGAGGAAGGCACATAAAGGGATGTAAACCGCATTAGCCTCTGAAAATAGGCTAAATAAAGCGATTTAAAAGCAGTTTGAGAATCGGATAGTGCGATTTCACAGACCCATTGCATTATTTCTTTGGAGTGTTTTTCCAAGTAACTAGAATCTTGTTAACTTATTTCCCTTCTAAATATATAGTCGCAAATGTATATAAAAACCCTTAGTGGATCTCTCTCTTAAAAGAGAAATACTTGATGTTAATTTCAACCTAATTTCATATCTGGTTGTTTTTGAATCTAATCCGCAGGTTGTAACATCATTGTAATATGTATGTAACGGATGCGAAATAATTGTTTCAGAACTTTGCGCAAGAATTATAACAATCAGTATGGAAACATTTTATTTGTTCTTGGTCATATTTTTGTTTGTATTGGCCATCGTAGATTTATCGGTCGGTGTTAGTAATGACGCCGTGAATTTCTTGAATTCAGCTATCGGCGCAAGAGCCGCATCCTTTAAAGTTATTATCGCTATCGCTGCCGTGGGAGTCTTTGTTGGTGCGGCGTTATCCAATGGTATGATGGATATTGCCCGGCATGGTATTTATCAACCCCAGCATTTTTATTTCTCGGAGATCATGTGTATCCTTGCGGCCGTTATGCTTACGGATGTGGTGTTACTGGATATTTTTAACTCGTTAGGTATGCCGACCTCGACAACGGTTTCCATGGTGTTTGAGTTGGTGGGTGGAACGGTAGCGATTGCCTTGGTAAAGATCGCTAGTTCTTCAGGCGCTTTGCAATTGGGGGATCTGCTGAATACAGAGAAGGCTTTTACCGTGATTCTGGGTATCTTTCTTTCTGTGGCGATCGCTTTTTTCTTTGGTGTGATCGTGCAGTATCTGTCCCGGATCTTGTTCTCATTTAATTATAAGAAAAGTTCTAAATATTTTATTGGTCTGTTCGGAGGTTTAGCGGCCACTTCCATCATTTACTTTATGCTGATAAAGGGACTGAAGACAAGTTCTTTTATGACGGGTGAGTTCAAGGATATGGTGTATGCCAATACGGGGATGATCGTTTTGGGATGTATGGTATTTTTTACGATCTTGATGCAGGTATTGCATTGGTTGAAGGTGAATGTATTCAAGGTGGTCATTTTGATGGGTACGTTTGCCTTGGCGTTGGCTTTTGCCGGGAATGACTTGGTGAACTTTATCGGAGTCCCCTTGGCTGGCTATTCCTCTTATATGGACTTGATGGCGCAGGGAGGGACCACTACCACGGATACATTTTTGATGACCTCCTTGTTGGGACCGGCCCAGACACCTTGGTATTTCTTGGTGGGGTCCGGGATCGTGATGGTAATCGCCTTGGCTACCTCCAAAAAGGCTCAGAACGTGGTGAAGACTTCCTTGGATCTGTCTCGTCAATCGGATGGAGAGGAGTCTTTCGGTACATCGCCTGTCGCACGGGTATTGGTACGGAATTGCAGTAATATATCCGCTACGATATTAAGTATCGTGCCCACTCCGGTTAAGAACTGGATTGATAGCCGTTTCGACCAAAGCGAGATGATCATGGATGACAAGGCTAGCTTCGACTTGGTACGTGCCTCGGTTAACGTGGTTTTGTCCGGCTTGCTGATCGCTTTGGGAACCTCCTTGAAATTGCCTTTATCTACGACGTATGTGGCTTTCATGGTCGCTATGGGTACTTCGTTGGCAGACCGTGCTTGGGGGCGTGAGAGCGCCGTATATCGCATCACAGGCGTATTGTCCGTGATAGGTGGTTGGTTCATTACGGCAGGGGCTGCTTTTACGATCTGTTTCATCGTCGCTCTTTTGATTTATTGGGGAGGTATTCCAGCTTTGGTCGCTATGATTGGTTTGGCGATCTATTCGTTGGTTCGTAGCCACTTCGCTTATAAGGCTAAATTGCGGAAAGAGGCATTGAAGGAGGAGGTGAATTCTACGGTGTCTAAACTTCGTAAGGCTACGGATACCCGTGAGGCTTTGGCCCTGTTCCGCGAGCATAGCCGTGAGGAATTACAATCCGATCTGGATTTTACGGCGGAAGTATTCGGCAAGGCGGTAAATGGATTCATGAATGAGAACCTCCGTGAGTTGCGCAAGGTCTTGACTGCCGTGGAGGAGAAGAAGATTCACTTGAAACAAGTGAAACGTGTCGGTACGCTTGGCGTTACCCAATTGGATCACGATATCGCCGTGGAGAAGGGGCTTTATTATTATCAAGGAAATGACTTCGCCAGCGAGATCATATTCAGTATCCGTCGCTTGGCAGAACCGATGAAAGATCATATCGATAATAATTTCAGCCCGTTGAGTCCGGTACAGAAAGATGATTTTGGTAAGGTATCTGAACAAATCATCTCCTTCTTGAGAAATTGCGCTACTATGATCCGTAAAAACGATTATATTGGCTTTGAGGAGCTGATCGCTGAGTCGATTACCTTGATGAACCAACTTACCGCCTTGAAGAAAGGGGAGTTGAAGCGTATCCAAGGGCAGTCCGGCAGCACGAAGGTGAGCATGGTTTATTTGAACATGGTACAAGAGGCCCAGAACGTGGTTTCTTTTACGGCGAACCTTTTGAAGGTGAGTAGGAAGTTCCAGAAGGAATAATCAGTCTCTATTATATTAGGATGGTGGGAGACGGGGCATGCCCCGTCTCTACTGGTTTATAGGGTTAGCATCTTCTTTTCTTTGACTAAATCACTCTCGTCCATCCGCAGGGATGGGACTGTACACATCTTGATAAAATCTCCTGTCTGGCAAGTATAATCATAGTAGACCTGTTGTTCCGGGGTAAAATCTTCTTTATCGATCAGTCCGCTTTTCCGGCTCATGAATTCATCGATCTCCGTGCTTTCTGATTCCTTGATAAGAAGGATTCGGCGGGCGATCGGGTTACGATTATAATCCTGCCCGATGTATAATCCTCGTAATTGGCGGGGATTCTTGAAAAATGGTATTTGCAGGTATATCGTTACCATCGTGAATTGGGGCGCTTGGTTCTCGTTCAGCATGCAATGGAAATTCTGAGGATCGGGCATGATCCCGAATCCCCATTGAGCCTCTCCATAAGCGCTGATCCGCCCTACACGGACTTGATTATCCGAGGGGGAGAGTAGGAAGGGTTCCATCTTGAGGCAGTCCGAGGAGGAAGAAAGGCTGTAACTGGTATAGATTCCTTTGAAAGCCTCTATTTTAGAGGCGGAGAGCCGTGTCTCCTCCATCAATTGCTTGGCGAAAGGATTATCTTTTAGGCTATCCGGTTCGGCGAGCTCCATCTGGTCTAGGCGAAGGATCATCTCCTCTATATGGGAAAGCAAACGTTTTTTCGACACGTTATTCACTAGGGCGAGCGCCGAGTCCAGTGCTTCTTCCGGCGGGTAACTCTTGATGCCCTCGAAATAATTCGGCAATACGGTCGTATATAGGGAGGACAATATGCTGGGAGCCATATCGATCCAGTCGGCTATCTCTTTCATCTTAACCCCATTGCTTCGTAGATATTCGATCTTTCGGTAGAATTCTTGAAGATTGTTCATGTGTTTATATTCTTGATTTACCTTACAAAATAAGAGGACATATGTTGCGTTTCCGTTTCATGAATGTTACATAAATATTTCTTTATAATTTATTGATTCCTAGTTGGGTATTAATAATATACATTCATGGGTTCAGTAATATGTCTGTAACATGGCGGCTGTACTTTTGCCTTCGAAAATAAAACGACAGAAGATTATGGACACTGCGATACAGAGCAATAAAACATCCCGGAAACGGATTTCCGATCTCCTTTTCATCCTATGGGCCGGAGGGGCCGCCTTGCTTTCTTATTCCTTGGTATATATGTTGCGTAAGCCGTATACGGCTGCCGCTTTCGAGGATCTGGAGGTATTCAATATGGACTATAAGGTGGCGGTCACGATCGTGCAGATCTTGGGATACGTGGTGTCGAAGTTCATGGGAATTAAGTTGATATCGGAGTTGCGGCGGGAAGAGCGTTTGCGGTTCATCTTGATGTCCGTGGTGATGGCGGAACTTTCGTTGGTATTCTTCGGGTTGCTCTCGGCTCCTTATAATATAGCGGCGATGTTCTTGAACGGGCTTTCGCTGGGGTGCATGTGGGGGATTATTTTCAGCTTTATAGAAGGACGTAGGATGACGGATGTCCTCGCTAGTTTGTTGGGCGTAAGTATGGTGATCAGTTCCGGTACAGCGAAGTCTGTCGGCTTGTACGTGATGGATATATGGCAGGTCAGCGAGTTCTGGATGCCGGCTTTGATCGGGGCGGTGGCATTGCCTTTGCTAGCCTTGTTGGGATATGCGCTAAACCGGCTTCCACAACCTACGGAGGAGGATATCGCCTTGAAGTCGGAGCGGGAGACCTTGAACGGGCGGCAGCGTTGGGAGCTTTTCAAGAACTTCATACCTTTCTTGACGATGCTTTTCGTGGCGAATATAGCGATCGTGGTGTTACGGGATATCAAGGAGGACTTCTTGGTGAATATCATTGATATGTCCGGTTACTCGCCTTGGTTGTTCACGCAAATAGATAGCGTGGTGACCTTGACTATCTTGGCGATCTTTGGTTTGATGGTGCTCGTGAAAGATAATTTTAAGGCGCTTTCAGTCCTGTACGGTTTGATTATTACGGGCATGATGGTCATGGCGTTCGTGTCGTTCGGGCAGGAGCGGATGGGATTGAGTCCGGTGACATGGCTTTTCTTGCAGAGCCTCTGCCTGTATATGGCTTACTTAACCTTCCAGACGATTTTCTTCGATCGCTTCATCGCTTGTTTCAAGATACGGGGAAACGTCGGTTTCTTTATTGTCTTAACAGATTTTCTGGGGTACACGGGTACGATACTGGTATTGGTGCTAAAGGAATTCGTGGGTACGAGATTGGATTGGGCAGTATTTTATAACCAACTTGCCGGATATGTAGGGATCTTTTGCTGCGCCACTTTTGTCGCTTCCTTCGTATATTTGCGGCAACGCTATCGCAAGGAGACCGCTTTATGTGGCTGCGAGGAAATAGCAACTCTTGAGCCTACCGAAAACAATGTCCTTACGATCGCTTAAACAAGAAAATTATTAAATACGATACATACAGAATATGAAGAAGATTTCAGGTGTCATTATGGATTGGGCCGGTACGGCCGTGGATTATGGATGCTTCGCTCCGCTGAACGCTTTCCTCAAGGTATTCTCGGAAGAGAAAGGGATTGATATCACTTACCGGCAGGCCCGTGAGCCGATGGGTCTCTTGAAGATCGATCATATCAAGGCGATCTTGAGTATGCCGGAGGTGAACGAGAAGTTCCGTGCCTTGTATAAGAGGGACTGGAACAAGAGGGACGTGGATGAGATGTACACTAGTTTCGAGAAACATTTGTTCGCTTCCTTGAAGGATTTCACCACTCCGATACCGGGAGTCTTGGAGACGATGGCGATGCTTCGCGAGCAAGGTATAAAGATCGGCTCTACGACCGGGTACACGGCGAAGATGATGGAGATTGTCCGTCCCGGAGCCGAGGCCAAAGGATATAGGGTAGATAATCTGGTGACACCGAACGAGGTCCCGGCCGGTCGCCCCGCTCCGTATATGATCTATAAGAATATGATCGATTTGGCGATTCCTTCCGTAGATCAAGTGGTGAAGGTAGGAGATACGATCGCTGATATTAAGGAGGGCGTGAACGCCAAGGTATGGAGCGTCGGTATCGTGACCGGTAGCAACGAGATGGGCGTGAGCGAGGAGGAATATAACAGCCGTCCGGCGGAAGAATGGGAATCTCTGAAGAAAGAGGTGCGTGAGCGTATGTTGGCGGCGGGGGCTCATTTCGTCTTGGATACGATCGCCGAGCTGCCTGCTTGCATTGAGAAGATTAACAACAGGGATCAAGCCTGATAACCGAATAAAATAAAACAATCATATGAGAAACTATTTATTATTGACACCGGGTCCGTTGAGTACGTCGCAGACGGTACGTGAGGCCATGCTTCAGGATTGGTGTACGTGGGATAAGGATTATAACGAGGGTATCGTTACCCCGATCCGTAAAGGCTTGCTGGCGATAGCGGGACTGGACGGGGATGCGTACACCAGTGTCCTGCTGCAAGGTAGCGGAACGTATTGTGTGGAGGCTACGATCGGGGCCACCGTGCGTCCGGAGGATAAATTGTTGATCCTCGCTAATGGCGCTTATGGCAAACGTATGGCGCAGATCGCCGATTATTATCATATCAATTACGTACTGGTCTCTTTGCATGAGACGGAACTGGTAACTGGCGAGGTAGCCCGACGTGCCTTGGAGGAGCATCCCGGTATCACGCATCTCTCAATGGTACATAGCGAGACCACGACCGGTTTGTTGAATCCGATTGAGGAGGTAGCCGAGGTGATCAAGGGCCGGGGGATTACCTTTATCGTGGATGCGATGAGCAGCTTTGGCGGTGTCCCTATCGACGTGAAAGGTTTAGGTATCGACTTCTTGGTCAGTAGTGCGAACAAATGTATTCAAGGAGTTCCCGGCTTCGGCTTTATCCTCGCCCAAAAAGATAAATTGATGGCGACGAAGGGGAATGCCCGCTCGCTTTCCTTAGATATCTATGCCCAGTGGGAAGCGATGGAGAAAGGGGGAGGCAAATGGCGTTTCACGTCTCCGACGCACGTGGTTCACGCTTTCTACCAAGCGATGAAGGAATTGAACGAGGAAGGCGGTATCACGGCTCGTTATAAGAGATATCAAGAGAATCACCGAGTATTGGTGGAAGGTATGCGTGGATTGGGCTTTAAGACGTTACTGTCCGATAACGCGCAAGGACCTATTATCACTTCGTTCTTATATCCCTCTGCGGATTTCGATTTCGCCTCGTTCTACGTGCGGCTAAAGGAGAAAGGCTTCGTGATCTATCCGGGTAAGATCTCGGATGCGGATACATTCCGTATCGGTAATATCGGAGATATCTTCCCGAAAGATATGGAAGCCTTGATACAAGCGATTAAAGAGATCCGGTAATCGATGCCCGTAACGTAACGAGTCCTTCGGGGCCCATATTGAACAGCAAATCAGCAATACTCAGATTGGGGAGGAATCCGAATTTCTCCCGGAATACTTGATAATAAGGTTCCGGGCGGAAGGCGGGATCTTCCCCTTCGTGTTTCGGGCGGATCGTTTCCCGGAAATCGTTGGCTACCTCTGGCTCATAATGCTCGGTGTAGACGACTGCGGGTTGCATATCCAACAGGTCACAGACTAGACGGCGCAGTTCCTCGTTGAAGTCGAGGAGGAACTCGTATTTCTTTTCGTAGAAAGGAGCGAAGTCATCGGCATAATACTCGAAAAACGGACTCATATTGTAGGCCGATACCAAAGCGTTCCAGTGTAGGTGCCGCCAGTTTCCGTGGTCGGAGATACGGATGTCCTTGGTCTGGCATTTCAAGGTATCCGGCTTGACGATGGGGATGGATAGGGAGAGTGGGCCGTTCGCGGCGGCGATGGAACAACGGTTACGATAGGTTTGCTTCACGTAATTCTCGGCGGTCTCGATACGGACCTCCGGGTATTGGAGCATCTTACAATATTGTTGTATGGGGCCTAGATAGGCGGTCGCTATATATACAGGTCGCATGATTAATGAACGGGTTTAAAGATTCGTTGTTTGTCGGGGCTGTACCAGCAGAGCCAAGCGTTGCCGACGATATGGTCGGCCGGTATGAAACCGAGATGGCGGGAATCTACCGCCTCGTTGGTATTATCGGACAGTACCCAATAGTAGTCTTGTCGGAAAAAGAAGAAATTAGTCTCCCGCCCGTCCAGATATAACTTTCCGTCGCGGAAGGAAGCCTTGCCATCCGTCTCCCGCATGATGATCTCCTTGCAGGCGGTGAGCGAGGCGGCGTCCAGCGGGTAAGCCCGGTCTTTCCGGGGGACGATCAACATGTATTCTTGCATTTGTTCCCCGATAAAATGACGGTTTATGGCATCGGGCAATTCCTCCCTCAATTGATATTCCTCGAAAGCCGTGAGGCTGAGCATGCAGCCAAAACTTTCCTGCCTGAAATCCCTAAGTGGGATGTCCAACTTCTCTAACGTCTCCAAGAACGTCTCCTTGGCGCTCAGTGTTATGAAATAGGAGCTGAGGGAGCGGGGAGAGCGGGGGATTTTCTGCCCGTTTATCGTATATCCGTCCATGCTGACCCGGATCGTATCGCCCGGCATACCGATGCAGCGGCTGATGAATAAGGGAGCATCCGCTGAATCTCGAGAGAGCGGACTGGTAAAAAGCACGACCTTGCCCCGGACGGGCTTATTCTTCCCCGGTATTTTATTGACTAGGATATAATCCCCTTTATGTAAAGCCTCTTCCATAGAGTCCGTGGAGATGCGATAGGACTCTATGCAGAAAAGACGTATGAGCATGACGATCCCCGAGGCTAGCGCGAAAGCTGCCAGCCATTTCATGAGAACTATCAGGAATCGTTGGATTGTCATAATACGAAGTTTTCACCTCTTAATCCGGATGAACCCAACGGAACAGGCGGTTCCAACGGATACCACCATCGAACAGGCTGCGATCCTTGTCCAAGGATAGCCAAACCAAGATCGGCTTGCCGACAATGTGATCCTCGGGTACGAAACCCCATGAGCGGCTATCCGCGCTATTATGGCGGTTATCGCCCATCATCCAGTAATAATCGTATTTAAACGTATAGGAAGTCTCGGGCTTGCCGTTGATGTAGACCTTGCCGTCCTTCACTTCCAAGGTGTTGTTCTCGTAATTCTTGATACAACGGCTGTACAACGCCAGATTACGTTCGTCCAACGGGATGGTAGCCCCTTTCTTCGGGATCCAAAGCGGCCCGAAGTTATCGCGGGTCCAGCCAGTATTGTATCCGACCGGATAGGTGGGGCCGCCCAACGTCTCCGGCTCGATGATAACCTTCTTCACGGTAGGTAACTTCTCCGCTATCGCCAAGGCCTTTTTCGTGAGCGGCAGGCGATATACCGGGTTGTACTGTCCGTTCGCGTTAGGCGTAAAGCCTAGGTATGACAATAGGTTTTGGTAATAACCGCCGCTGGAGGCCAGCATACGGTCATCCTTGCTTACGTCCATCAAACGGAATTGCTCCTCTGTGATCGGGGAACCGTCTGTTTCGATGAAGTAGTTGAACTGCATATCTTTCGGGTTCTCGGCGGGTTTACCGTCTATGTACACTTGGTTGTCTATGAGTTGGAGCGTATCACCCGGCATACCGATACAACGCTTCACGTAATTCTCCCGTTTGTCGACCGGGCGGTACATTACCTCGCCGAACGTGGCCTTATCCAATAAGATACGTTCCCGTCCGTACTCCTCGACCAAGGAGTAGTAATCCGGGTTTTGCACTTTCACGGCGATCGTGTCGCCTGCGGGGAAGTTGAACACTACGATATCATTACGTTTCACGTGGCCCAAACCTTTCACCCGTTTGTAGCCCCATTCCGGCCAATCCAGATACGATTTACAGTTTAAGATAGGCAACGTATTTTGTACCAACGGGAAGGAGATCGGCGTGTTCGGTACGCGAGGGCCGTAACTTAATTTGCTGACGAACAGGTAATCTCCTACCAGCAAGGATTTCTCCAAGGAAGAACTCGGTATCTGATAGTTCTGGAAGACGAACAAATTGATGAAATAAACGGCTACCAGCGCGAATACGATATCGTCCACCCATTCCAATACGTTGCGTACCGCCGGGTTCTTAGACCGTTTCCAAGCTCCCCAAGGGATGTAGTGCGTCAAGAATATATCGACTAGGACGATTAATCCCAGCAGTAGCCATACGTTTTGCATCCAGATAGCGAACAACGTGTATAATACGGCCGCTATACTAAACTTGATCCATTGTTTTTTCGTGAACTTCTTCATCTTTTAGCTAATACGTTTAGAATTTGAATAAGTCATTCATGCCTAGGAAACCTTTCTTTCCGGCGGTAAACTCTGCCGCTATTACGGCGCCTAGCGCAAATCCGGCACGGCTCTTGGCATCATGCTTGATACTGATCATATCTACGTCCGACTCATACGTGATCTCGTGGATACCCGGAACCTCACCCTCACGGATGGCGTGGATTGGTAGGTCGGTTGCGCTCTCGGCGTTCTCTAAGGTCCAGCGGTCTTTACGATCGATGTTTTCCAAGATACCTTCGGCCAACGTGATAGCCGTTCCACTGGGCGCATCCAGCTTGTGGATATGGTGGACTTCCGTCATTTTAACGTCGTAGGAGGGGAAGTTGTTCATGATTTTCGCCAGATACTTGTTCATGGCGAAGAAGATATTTACGCCGATGCTGAAGTTGGAGGCGTAGAAGAAGGTTTTGCCCTCTTTCTCGCATTTCTCCTTGATCTCGCCGATACGGTCCAGCCATCCGGTAGTACCCGATACGACCGGCACCCCTACCTCGAAACATTTCATATAGTTATTGAAAGCGGTAGCCGGGGTAGTAAACTCAATCGCCGCGTCGGCGCTCTTGAACGCTTCTGAATATATATCCTCAGCGTTATTGATATCTATGATGGAAACAATTTGATGTCCTCTCTGGATGGCGATCTGCTCGATCGTTTTGCCCATTTTCCCGTAACCTATAAGTGCAATTTTCATACTTTAATTCAATTAATGTCGCAAATATACAGAAAATGAATTACATTTGAATCCAAAATCTTAACTCTGAAAGAATATGGAACGTTTATTACACTATGTTTGGAAATACAAACTCTACGCGAGTACTCCATTGACTACCACCGAGGGGCTTCCTATCGCTGTTATCGATCCCGGAATACAAAACACCGACGCCGGTCCCGACTTCTTCAACGCCAAGGTAAAAATCGACGGCACGGTATGGGCGGGAAGCGTGGAGATCCACGAAAAAGCTTCCGATTGGTTGCTGCATCATCATGATTCAGATAAGGCATATGACTCCGTTATCTTGCATGTAACGGGTGTGAATGACGCATCTATCTGCCGGATGAACGGTGAGCCTATTCCTCAATTGATATTATCCGTTCCGGAACCTGTCCGGAAAAATATCGATTGGTTATTGGTAAGAGAGGTGCCCGTCCCCTGCCTCGAGCGGATTCAAGATGTGGACTCCGTACATCTGGCCTCATGGATGGATGCCTTGCTCGGTGAGCGGCTGGAACGAAAGACAGAGGATATATACCGTCTGTTGGATCAGTATCAAGAGGATTGGAACGAGGTGTTCTATATCCTATTAACCCGTAGTTTCGGCTTTGGCGTGAATAGCGACGCTTTCGAGTGGTTGGCGAAAAGCCTCCCCCTGCGATATATCCAAAAGCAAAGGGCTAGCGAGTCGCAAGTAGAGGCGATGCTTTTCGGACAAGCGGGTATGCTCTCGGAAGAGGGCTCCTGCCATTACTACCGTCTGCTGAGGCGGGAATATGAGTTTCTCCGCCATAAGTTCGGGCTCAAGCCTTTGGATGACTCCTTGTTCAAAAGCCTCCGTATCCGTCCGACCAACTTCCCGCATGTGAAGTTGGCGCAACTGGCCGCTATCTGGCATCGGTACGATACGTTATTCTCGATGATCCTGTCCGCTTCTTCTCCTAAAGAGATCAAGGATTATTTCCGTATCCAACCCTCGGATTATTGGAAGAATCATTATCATTTCCAATACGCCTCGGTGGAAAAAGATAAAATGATCGGGGAGAATGCCTTGAATATCCTGTTAATAAATACGGTAGTCCCTCTGCTATTCGCTTACGGCGGTCGAAATAAACTTCCTGAGTATTGCCTGCGTGCGACCCGCCTCTTGGAGAGTATCCCGCCGGAACGCAATCATATCGTAACCGCTTTCGCTCGATCCGGTATCGAAGTCCATAACGCTGGTGATACGCAATCACTCATCCAGTTAAAACGAGAATATTGCGAGAAGCGAAAGTGTTTGTATTGCCGGATTGGGTTCAGGTTGCTAAAACGAAGTGTTAATCCTCCTCGGTAAAAGGAGCTCTTATATACTTGCCGTCTTTATGATTATTGGTGATATAACGTAATATATCGATCACCTTTCCGGTTGAAAAAAACATACCATGTGGTATGCTTGCTGCTTTTTCGTTTGAAAAAAGCGTATTGCAAATCTCTCCCGTATCGGTTGAACCTCATTTCAGCTGTATGGGAGAGATTATAATGTGGTGCATGAGGTAAAGTGTGGATGAAATCGAGGATATCATCGATAAGTATGTTTGCGTACTCAATGTATGAATAATAATCTTTCTCAAATAAGGTGTCGGCTAAATCCATCAGATAAGTGATTATTTCTTTAGGGATAATAACTTTTGTGTTATTTTCTTTGTGCGTTTTTTTCATAGAAATGTTTTCTTAGTTCTTGTTTTGCGTATTGTCTGAATTCCTCGATGCTCAATCCTTTGTTCCAATCTCGTTCAAATTCATCAAGGTTACTATCCGATAGGTTTACTCCCAATCGTTTCAATATAGGATTGATCATATCCCCATATTTCTTTAAGTCGATGCGAACGTAGCTGTTGTTCCCTGCCGCATCTTTCTCCAATTCGATACCTGATACTTCTGACATAGTTGCTCTATTTATTTGGTTATACTTCCATCTATTGCGAAGATACTGTTTTTAATTAGGTATCTGCCTTATTTCGGGTGTTTTATTTTACAATAAGTTCGATGTGAATTACTGTTTTGTAAGAGATTGATAACCGGACTCGAAAAAACACGTACATGTTTTTTGGAAAAGTCGTACGTGTTTTCCGAAAAACATGTACGTGTTTTCGGGAAAACAAGCTGATGTTTTTTCCCGGATGAGCCGCGATGATATTCTTTAGGAGAGAAAAATGACAATAAGGGCTTTTCTCTTCTGTGTTACAAAAATTAGTTGGTGCGGAATCTGTGATGTGGGAATATCCGGACAATGCTTTATTTATAACATGATATGATTAAGAAAATCTCTCTTTATCTACTCAAATATCTTGGAATAGTTAAATATAAGACCTATATTTGTTGATAGGATTTAACCTATTGTTAATAAAGAAAGGACGGTGGAAGTAAACAAAAATTTTATCATGTTATTGGCATATTTATGCCTTAGTCATATACTGACGAATATTCGGGGATACGGAGTACTATATATGCTTGATATCTCTGAGGTTGGATCGGGAAGTTATCAGTTAACTGGTAAGGGCTTTGGGAGGCTATCTTTATGGAGTTATTGAAAGATAGTTTTTATATCGAATATTTATGAACGTGCAATATGGGATGGAGTATGAGTAAGAAGTATATACTGAGGAGTAAATGGTTTTTGTCTATGGCTGTTCTTTTATTATTTGCGACATCCAATGCGCAGGAGATTACAAAGGAAAAGGAACCGGCTCGGTTTGGTATTGGTATCGCCTATGGTTTTAAAGATCGGGTGAAGGAGCTAATACATCCGATAGAGCTTACGGTACGGTATAATCTTTCAGAAAAGCATTCATTTTATGTGAATGTGCCGTTGGGATGGAAAAGTTGGAGAGACGATTATGGTTACGTAGATCCCGTCATACGGGGTTACTATACTCATAAAATGCGATTGTATGGCTTGGGTATTGGATATGATTATTCCATTGTGTCGTATAAGAACTTAGATCTGTTTGCGGGTGGAGGATTGGAATACCAAAGATTCTATTTTCGATATCAGGAGGTTCAAGAAGGAGAGCCTTACCCTTTTCTGCGAGATAGATTCAATGATTATTCTTTATATCCCAAAGTGGGATTGAGATATACGTGGCGATTTGTAGGTGTTGAGTTTGATTATAGATGCTATTTCTCCGTGAGAGGGTTGGATCATTATTCCGAACAATTCTCAGAACTTCCTCGTGAAGTGGATTATGATACACATATCGATCATGCTTTTCGATGTGGAGTGTATTTTTTGTTTTAAACCTTTAAATTGATTTATTATGAAACGAACAAAGTTGTTTTTATCCATTTTGGTATGTTTTCTTTTGCTATTTGCGACATCCAATGCGCAGGAGATTACAAAGGAAAAGGAACCGGCTCGGTTTGGTATTGGTATCGCCTATGGTTTTAAAGATCGGGTGAAGGAGCTAATACATCCGATAGAGCTTACGGTACGGTATAATCTTTCAGAAAAGCATTCATTTTATGTGAATGTGCCGTTGGGATGGAAAAGTTGGAGAGACGATTATGCTTCTGTAGATCCCGTCATACGGGGTTACTATACTCATAAAATGCGATTGTATGGTTTGGGCATTGGATATGATTATTCCATTGTGTCGTACAAGAACTTAGATCTGTTTGCGGGTGGAGGGTTGGAATACCAGAGATTTTATAATCGATATCAGGAGGTTCAAGAAGGAGAGCCTTTCCCTTTTCAACGTGATAGATTCAATGATTATTCTTTATATCCCAAAGTGGGATTGAGATATACGTGGAAATTTGTAGGTGTTGAGTTTGATTATAGATGCTATTTCTCCGTGAGAGGGTTGGATAATTATTCCGAACAATTCTCAGAACTTCCTCGTGAAGTGGATTATGATACACATATCGATCATGCTTTTCGATGTGGAGTGTATTTTTTGTTTTAAACCTTTAAATTGATTTATTATGAAACGAATGAAATTGTTGTTATCCGTTTTGGTATGTTTTTTTCAGTATAGTTAGTGCGATGGCACAGCATCCAGTGTTAAAACCAGACAAAGACGTACCAGAGTTCGTTACTCCAAAAATGGGATATTATTATGTATTGGATGCAGGGAGTAATATTGCCCGAGTAAATTGGACTGTCTCGGGTGGGTCTTTTTCCCTTGGTTCATCCCAAACCTCAATCCCCGGTGGGAATTTCTATGGTATAACCGTATATTGGGATAATGTGAAGTCTACAAATGGTAGTACTCCTCAAGGGAAATTAACGGCTGAAGTTTATTATAGTTCGGGAGTTAGCGGAGTGCAGTCAGCCTCTTACACTCAAAAAATAAAAAGTTTGAATGGAGTAACTCCGCCTTCTCTTACTTCAAAAACTTCTACTAATTTAGACTATGGAGTTCAGAATATAACAGTTTTGCTTGGTCAAAAATTTTATTACCCGGGACAAACAACAACTGGAGATAAAAATCTGGTTACTAAATATGAGTGGACTTTACCTGAAGGATGGAAAAGTGGTACTCAAACAGGTGTATTTACTACTTCTTCTGAATCCATCAATATTACGACAAATAATGTCGGTACAGGAACAGTCAAGGTACGTGGTGTAAATCAAGGTGCTGAATTTGATAAAAGTGGGTATTCCTCTATATCTTTCACTCGTAAATTTGGCTTTACGGCTTATCCAACTTCTGTTCCTTTTGGAAAAACTCAGACTAATACATTTACCACTCAATTAGTGAAAGGAATGACTTATGAATGGAGTACGCCCTCCGGATGGAAAATCAATAATGGAGGAAATACGAAGGAAGGGTTGGAATTGAATAGCGTAAGTATCACCTCAAGTGTGTGCCCTACAGATGGAATAGTTAAGGTCCGGTTGAAGAAAAATGGTGAAGTATCTCAATGGTATAATTGTCCTTATAAAGGAATTTCAGATCCAGCGATAACTTCTACAGCTGCTTACCAATTTGAATATAGTACGTTAGCGTTGGATGTCGCTTCTTCTTCGTTAAGCAAGGCTACATGGTCCGGAACGGGTATATATGTGGCATCAGGGCAAGGAACAGCTGCCCCTAAAGTGATATTTACGAAGTCCGGATCTGTTACGGTGCAAGCTGTTGTTAGCTTGTCGGGTTGTTCCGGTGTGCGAACTATCTCTAAGACATTTACCGTATCACCTTTCCGTTATCTGATTTCTGGAGAATCCGTGATTTGCTATAATGGTAATTATACGATTAGTAATGTAACTGTTCCTTCTGAGGTACAATTGACTTGGAGCTATACTAATGGCAAGCTAGAGATACAGGGAGGACAGAGTACGAAAACAGTATCTGTAGGGATAGCTCCGGGTAAGTTTGGAGATGAGTGGATACGCTTGACCGCTAGTTTAGGAGGACAAAGTGCTGCGGTATCTAAAGCGATTTATGCAGGATATCCAACAGTAACTAAAGTTACCGGACCTTCCGAGTGTACGCCTAAATCAAGGGGGGAGTTTTATAGCGAATCCTCTTTATGATAATAGTGTTTGTGAGTATAAATGGACCGTATCACCAAGTCAGGGAGCGAGCCAATCTCCTTCTCGTAATACAAATTATATAACATTCTCGATTCCGGGCAGTTATTATATAGCGTGTCGTGCTTATACTACTCAGTGTGGGGCGGCGGGCTCTGCGGCATCAACAACTGTATCCGTGCAAAGCTCTTATATGGTTTATTCTGATGGATCCAGTAAAATTGTGGATGTCATAGAAAATCAATTAGAGAATGACGAGTCATCTATTTTGTCTGATGTGGTTGTTTCAAATCAAGTCTCTTATCAGCTATATAATCAAGCGACAGGCCTATTAGTCGCTGAGGGGAAAATGGAACGAAGCGGGGGTACGCTTGATTTTAATCAAGTGAATTCCGGCATATATATTTTAAGGATACAAGTAAGCGATGCGATTTTTGAGGTTCATAGAGTAGCGTTCAAATAATTGAGATACTTGTAGAGCCCCTATCTCTTTTATTTAATAGGAGATAGGGGCTTTTTCATTTTAAGATAGATTAATTAGCGTATATATCCTTATCGTTCACGGGATTTTTCCCTATTTTTGTCCCTCAATTGAAATGAGAGTATTGAATGGAAGATAAATATGTGAGAAATAGTTTACGGTTCTTTATAGGGGTACTTCTGCTGGTCGTGCTGTATTCGTGCGCGAATATAGCCTCGCCGAACGGAGGGCCTTATGATGAGGCTCCGCCTAAGTTCGTAAGCAGTACGCCGTTGCCCGGCCAGATAAACTATAAGGGAAAGAAGGTGGAGATTATTTTTGATGAGTTGATCCAGATCGATAAGCCTACCGAGAACGTGATCATCACTCCACCCCAAATGGAGCAACCCGTTATCCGGGCGAACGGCCGGAAGGCGGTCATCGAGCTGATGGATACGTTGAAGGAGAATACGACCTATACGATAGACTTTACCAATTCGATCTCCGATAATAATGAGAAGAATGTATTGGAGAATTATTCCTTTGCGTTCTCTACCGGCGAATCCATCGACAGTATGGAGGTGTCCGGAGTCTTGCTGAACGCCGAGAATCTGGAGCCTATGCCGGGTATTACGATCGGCGTGCATACGAATCTGGAGGATTCCGCCTTTACGACGATCCCATTTGTCCGTACTTCCCGTACGAACGACAAGGGAGAGTTTACGATTCGTAATATGGCCCCCGGAACCTATCGGATCTATGCCTTGGAGGATGTGATGCGCTCCTACAAGTACAGCCAGCCCGGGCAGCAGATCGCTTTTTACGATTCCTTGATCGTCCCCGCGTTCGAGTTGACGACCCGTCAGGATACGATTTGGAAAGATAGCTTGACGATCGATACGGTGATGACAGTCGGTTATACCCATTTTATGCCGGACAATATCGAGTTACGCCTGTTTAAGGAGAAAGTAGAGCGTCAATATATGTTGAAGCCGGAGCGTACGGATGAGAAAATACTAACCTTGCGTTTCAATACCTCCTTGGATACTATTCCGGTACCGGTTCCTTTGAATTTCACCCCGGCGGATAGCAATTGGTATTTCTTGCAGACAGCGGAGGAAGGAAAAGCCGTGCATTACTGGTTGACCGATTCTTTGATCTGGAAGCAAGATACGCTGCAAGTGGAGGTGAATTACCTGAAAAGCGATTCCATGAATATACTTCGTCCGCAGACCGATACGGTACAATTTACCATGCGTCGCCGTCCTGTGGAGAAGAAGAAAAAGAAAAAAGACGATGAGCCGGAACCCATCGAGTTTCTGGGAATGAACGTAAACGCTTCCGGTTCGATCAACCTGTATGATACGGTCGCTGTTACGTTTAGCGAACCGGTAGCGGGGTTAACGAAAGATCATTTCTATCTGGATCAGAAAGTGGATACGCTTTGGGAAGCCGTAGACTTCGATTTCTTTCCGGATACGACGAACTCTTTGAACTTCTTCATCAAGCGCCCGTGGAAGTATGGAGAGGAATACCGTTTGGAAGTAGACTCCGCCACGATATTCAGTGCCTATGGTAAATGGAACGATGTGTATAGCGGGGAATTCAAGATCAAGAAGGAAGATGAGTACGGGCATTTATATATCAATATTGAGGGAGCGGATACCACCGCTTTCGTGGAATTATTGAATAGCAGCGACCAGCCGATCCGTAAGGTGAAGGTAAAAGATGGCGGCGTGCTTTTCATGGACTTGAAACCGGATAAATATTATGCCCGTTTAGTATTAGACGTGAATGATAACGGTGTCTGGGATACCGGTAATTACGCCGATAAACGGCAGCCGGAACTTGTCTTCTATTGCCCGAAGATATTCAATATCATGCAGAATTGGCAAGTGGAGGAGACTTGGAATATCAAGGCTACACCGATGAAACGGCAGAAACCGATCGATATCACGAAGAATAAACCGAAAGAGCTAACGAAAAAGAAAAGAGATTACAAAAATGAGGGAACACAGTCTTCGTCCAATAGGAACAGCGGTGTGGGCGGCTTGCGCTTCTAAACTGTATATATGCGTTTTCTTTTTGTGTGTAGCGAGTCTTACGTCTTTGCGGGCACAAACGTTGCCGTTATCCCATGGGGAACGGGTGGATTACGATCTTTATTTTAAATGGGGCCTGATCATGTCGAAGGCCGGATTGGCTACCCTTTCCGTGAAAGAATCGGAATACCAAGGAGCGCCGTCATGGCATTATAACCTGTTGTTCCGCTCTGCCGGCGTGATCGAGAAAGTCTTCAGGATGCGTGATACGATGGATTGCCATTACTCAAAGGAGCCTCGGCTCTTGTTCAGCTCGAAGCGCACGAACGAGGGAGACTACTATCTGGTGGATAATCTCCAGTTTGAGTATCAAGGAAGCGGTAGGATCAATATCCACTCGCATCGCCATACATTAAAGGAGACGAAGATCGACACGATGCTAATGGCGAAAGGACGTGTATTCGATATGCTGGGAGCTACGATGTATCTCCGTTCGCTGGATTGGCGGACGATGAGTTATGGTGCGGAGTTCCCTTTCATGATCGCTATCGGCCGGGAGCTCGTGAACGCTCGTTTCCGCTATACGGGACAACAGATCGTCGAGCATAAGGAGGCGAAATTCCGTACCCGCCATTTCTATATCGATATCTACGATGAGGCATTTTCCCAAGCCAAGGAAGCGGCGGAGGTCTGGATCGGGGATGACGAGAACCATATCCCGGTAAAGATCCGGGCGAAACTGAAGATCGGGGCAGCGGAGGTTTATTATAAAGACTCCTATAACCTGCGTGCCCCGCTTACTTGCCGTATCGTGGTGCAGAAGAAATGAAAGCTTTTTAGATAGGCTTGTGTTTCTCGCACCCAGCTCATCACGGAGCTGGGGCGAGAGCTTTTTATAGAATTTCTTTTTTAAACCAACGGAGTGAAGGGTAATTCCGTGTCTTTGCGGTAACCTGTACCATTAAAAGTCGCGATTAATTCTTCGGCTTCATTGGTGATACGGACTTCGCAATTCGCCAGTCTCTTATGGCTGAACGCTTCTTTCGCTTCCGCATATAAGTATCCCTTACTCTCCGCCTTAAAGAAATTGATGTTTGAGGTAATGGATAATGTCAGGCGTGCGTGGCTATTAGTCGCCGCGGCGAAAGCCAGATCCGCCAACGTGAAGATCGCCCCACCTTGACATACGCCTCCACCATTTAAATGTTCGGGCTTGATGAGCATACGCGCCTTGGCGTAACCGTTGCCCGTTTCTAATAATTCAACGCCCGCAAGCAAGGCGAATTTATCGCCTTGAAGAAATTCATGGATTGTCATAACCTCTTACTATTCGCTTGGTGGATTATTTGCTTAGTTTCCATTCCGCACCATCCTTGGTATCCTTTATCTCGAATCCCATCGCGGTTAATTCGTTACGGATTTTATCGGAAGTCGCCCAGTCTTTGTTTGCCTTCGCTTGTTGGCGGATGGATAATAATAAGTCTACGGCCTTGCTGAAAGTCTCGTAATTACTGCCGCTGGCGGAAGCCTCGTCTTTCATGCCAAGGATATCGAACAAGAATAAATGGAATACCTCTTGTAACTCTTTCAAGTCTTCCTCGGACAGAGTAGCCTTACCGTCTTTTACGGAATTGATCGCACGGGTAGCGTCGAATAGATGAGAAATCACGATTGGTGAGTTCAAATCGTCATTCATGGCCTCGAAACATTTCTCACGAAGACCTTTCGTGTCTACGGTAGAGGTAGCGGACGGCTGCAACTTCATCAAATGTCCGTATGCCTCCATCAAGCGTGACAAGCCCTTCTCGGCAGCCTGTAAAGCCTCGTTGCTGAAATCGACCGTGCTACGGTAATGCGCTTGCAGGATGAAGAAACGGATGGTCATGGCGGAATACGCTTGTTGCAAGGAGGGATGATCACCCGTGAAGAATTGCTCCAGCGTGATGAAATTACCTAATGATTTACCCATCTTCTGGCCGTTGATGGTGATCATATTGTTGTGCATCCAATAATGAACCATATCATCTCCTTGGGAAGCCACGGCTTGTGCGATCTCGCATTCATGGTGCGGGAAGATCAAGTCCATGCCACCTCCGTGGATGTCGAAATGCTCCCCGAGGTATTTCTTGCCCATAGCGGTACATTCGCAGTGCCAACCGGGGAAGCCGTCGCTCCACGGAGACGGCCAACGCATGATATGCTCCGGCTGGGCGCATTTCCAAAGGGCGAAGTCGATGGCGTTATGCTTTTCGTCCTGCCCGTCCAACGCACGGGTCGTATTCAACATATCCTCGATATTGCGACCCGAGAGGATGCCGTATTTATGATCTTTATTATATTTCTCTACGTCGAAATAGACGGAGCCTTGACTTTCGTAAGCGTAGCCGTTATCCAGAATCTTCTTGACTAACTCGATTTGTTCGATAATATGTCCGGAAGCGTGCGGCTCGATGCTGGGAGGAAGTACGTTCAGCGCATCCATCGCTTGATGATAACGATTGAGGTAATATTGAACCACTTCCATCGGCTCCAACTGTTCTAGCCGTGCCTTCTTGGCGATCTTATCCTCCCCATCATCGGCGTCGTGCTCCAGATGCCCTACATCCGTTATATTACGTACATAACGCACTTTATATCCTAGGTGGGTAAGGTAACGGAATAGCAAGTCGAACGTGATCGCCGGACGTGCGTGTCCCAAGTGGGCGTCACCATAAACCGTGGGGCCACATACGTACATACCTACATGCGGCTCGTGCAGGGGTATGAATTGCTCCTTCTTTCTCGTAAGCGTGTTGTAAATATTCAATGGATGTTCCATATTCTATTATATATTTAGGAATCGCGAACTTACATAAAATCCTTGGTATTATCAAGCTGATCGTGAATAGTCTGTAGTTTTCATAGGCATTCATTGACTCTTGATGACTTCCGACGGATTCTCATTGGCTGCCTTACATACCTGTTCACGTATCGTACCTAGAACCATGCTGGTAATGGTGATGAATATTCCCACCAACCACCAGATCTGGATTTGGATGCGATAGGCGTAGCCTTGCAACCAGTAGTTCATGACGAGATAGCTGATCGGGAAAGCGATGATTCCGGCGATGACAATTAATCGCATGTATTCCTTGAAGAACAAGAAAATGATCTCGGAGGCTTTCGAGCCTACTACTTTCCGGATAGCGATCTCTTTACGCCGCCGTTTCGTGGAGGCTGTAGCGACGGCGTAGATGCCGAACAAGGAGATTAGCAAACAAGCGAAAGCGAGGAACGAGAAGATCTTCAGCCCGACGATCTCGGATTGGTTCAGTTGATCGTAAAGCGTTCCGATCGGGGTGAGTTGGGTGTCCGCTAATGTCGGGTCAATCTTGGGCAGTAGCTCCGTGATACGGTGGGTGACGTTTCCTTCCTCACCCGGTATGACCCGGATATACAGATTATTCACCAGTCCACCCGAAGGAATGAATAGCATCGGATGGATACTTTCCCGGAAAGATAGCGCATGGAAATCGTTGACGACACCGACGATCTCGTATTCTTTGATCACGCTGAAATCTGACCACCACGGCATACGGATGATGCTGCCGACTGGGTCTTGTAAGCCCATGGCACGAACCGCCGACTCGTTGAGCACGACACTAAGTTCGTTGCCTTCTGTCCACCATCGGCCCATTAACATCTTTAGGTCGAAGGTCTCACCAAATCGGTGATCGGTTCCATAGAGGTGGAAGTCCACCTTTGTGTCCAGCGGTTTTCCCTCCCATTCCACATTCGTGAAGATCGCCATGGGATCGACATGATGTTGAGGCTTAAAGTTCGTGTCGGTGAAACTTTTGACCTGCGGCAGGGCACTTAACTCTTGCATCAACGTGGATTCTATTTTCCCGGATACGTCTACGAAGCCGGATAGTTGGATAAGGCCTTTTGGATCGAAACCTAAATCTTTTTGATTTACGAATCGCATTTGCTCCATGACAACCAGCGATGCTACGATGAACAGGATACTGATCATCAATTGTAAGGTCACGGCCATGCGGCGTAACAAAAGGGGTTTGACTGTCTCTTTGGGAACGAGCGAGGTGGTTGCCGTATGGCTGAACTGCCCGAAGAATACTAATCCTGTACATTGGAGGATGAGGAATGTACCTATACCTACCCCTGCGAAAAGAAACAGGAACCGGCCCATCTCCAAATCAATCTCCAGCCATCGGGCGAAAAGCGGCTTGACTTGGACTATGAAGATCAAGGCTACCAACAAGGATGCAAGTACGGAACAGCCTAGTTCGACAGACATTTGTTCGATCAATTGCTTTCTCGTTGCGCCGTTGACCGTCCGTAAACGCCATTCCCGCACACGTTGCCGAAAGAGATCCATATAGGAATTCAAGAAATTGAAGAGGGCGGCAAACAATAATAGGGCACCAGATACGACAAACAAGCCGATGAAATTTAAGGTAAAAGGTGTATCTTCATTCAGATGATGCCGGATCTCACGGATGGGGAGTGTTCGCAACTCGATCTCCTTGTTCACCCCGATACGTTCGGGTAGCTCTTTTAGTTGATTGGCGAAGGCTTTTGGGTCTGCGCTTGGATGGAGTTTCACGTATAAGTCCATCACGAAGAAGCTCCATTGTGCCTCTGGAGGTAACTGGGAGAAATGCTGTATCATGTTATGGTTGATGATCGCGTCGAACAGTAGATTGGTATGAGCCGGTGGATCTTTTACCACCGCCGTGACGATGTAGGGAGGCAAGGAGGCTCTCATCAAGGTGTGTATCGGTTGTCCGATCGCCTTTTCCGCGTCGCCAAATAGACGGACCGCCATGCTTTCGCTCAAGATCATGTTGTTTACGATTTGTAGCGGATGACTCATTTCTCCACAAACGAAAGATTGCGGGAATACCTCTAGGAACGTGCTGTCCGTATAAAGCATATTCATTTGGATATAAGGAGTCGCTTGGGTACGGCAGTTTTCGGTTGAAAGCATAAGCGTGGTGGAGGCTTCGATAGCTGGGACTTGCTCTCGTAGGCTATTCTCGATACCTTTCGAGGCTCCTTTGTTTACTTTCCCGGATTGTTTCTCTACGCTATAGACACGGTAGATGGATTCGGAATCCTTGTAGAAAGAATCGTAAGCGGTCTCATGATCCATCCAATAGAGTATGGGCACGAAACAGACGAGGGCGAAAGCCAACCCTAGGATACTGATGGAGGCGCTGACTTTATACTTCCAGATGTTTTTGAAGGCAATGACACAGTAATGTATTAACATGGCAATTCCGTTTTTTGATAATATCGCTGATGACTCAATTTCGCTGAATCCGATTCAAATATCATGCCATAAATGTAACGTATTAGAAAATAGAATCATAGAAAAATCTGTATTTCTTCATGTAGTGCGATAGCGTACATTTTTTGTGCGATAATGCACGTACAAGCTGTCTTTATTCCCTTTATCTTTGTCCGTATGGAAGAAAAAGGAAAGATATTGATCATCGACGATAATAAGGATGTGTTGTTCGCATTGAACTTACTGTTGGAGCCGTACATGCAAAAGGTGAAGGTAACGACACAACCGGCACGCATCGAGTATTTCATGCGGACGTTTCAACCGGACGTGGTCTTGCTGGATATGAATTTCCATCGGGATGCCGTGAGCGGGCAGGAGGGTTTTGAGTATTTGGGACAAATCTTGGAGATCGATCCGCAGGCGGTCGTGATCTTCATGACGGCCTATTCGGATATAGAGAAGGCGGTCAAGGCCATTAAGGTAGGAGCTACCGATTTCATCTCCAAGCCGTGGGAAACGGAGAAGTTGCTGGCTACCCTCTCGTCGGGCATTCGATTGAGCCATTCCCGTAAGGAGGTAGGACGTTTGCGAGAGCAAATGAAAGCCATGAAGGAGGACGACACATTGCCGGAATTGATCGGTGAGTCGCCGGCTATGCTGAAGGTAAAAGACACGATCTACAAACTTGTGGAGACCGACGCGAATATATTGATTACCGGTGAGAGCGGTACCGGAAAAGATCTGGTTGCCCGTTTGTTGAGGCATTACTCGCCCCGGCGTGACGATGCTTTCGTGACGATCGACTTGGGAAGTATCCCGGAACAATTATTTGAGAGTGAGTTGTTCGGCTATGAGAAAGGTGCCTTCACGGATGCCCGAAGATCCAAGCCGGGACGTATGGAGATGGCTTCCGGCGGTACGCTCTTTCTGGACGAGATCGGTAACCTGTCCTTGCCGATGCAATCTAAATTGCTGACAGCTATAGAGAAACGTCATATCACCCGTTTGGGAGCGGTGGAACCGATCTCGATCGATGTTCGTTTGATCTGCGCCACCAACGCCAATCTGCGTCAGCTGGTGGGCGAGGGGAGTTTCCGGCAAGACTTGCTCTATCGGATCAATACCATAGAGATAGCCATACCACCGCTGCGTGAGCGGGGAGAGGATATCTTGATGCTGGCCGATCATTTCCAGAGGCTGTATAGCCGGAAATACAAGAAAACGATCAAAGGGTTGAGCCGGGAGGCGGGGAGTAAGCTGATGAAATACCCTTGGCCCGGTAATGTCCGGGAGTTGCAGCATGTTTTGGAGCGAGCCGTGATCTTGAACGAGGGTACGGTGCTGAGACCGGATGATTTCCCTCTCTATACAGCCTCTTACGAGCGGAAGAAGGAGCTGGACCCTGATTTGAATCTAGAGCAAGCCGAGCGGAAAATCATCGAGCGAGCCTTGCGGCAAAGCAATGGTAATATGAGCTATGCCGCCGAGCTATTGGGTATCACCCGTTTTTCCTTGTATCGTAAAATAGAGAAGTTCGGCTTATGAGATCGTATGCGTTCACGGTCATCTCGCACATCGTAGGCATCGTCTTGTCTACGGGACTCCTGTTCTATTGCGTGCATGAGGAGATTATCTTTTGTCCTACTTTTTGCGGGATCGCGATCTTGTATTTCTCGATTCATCTTTATTTCATACAGATGCGGCAGGTGAAGTATTGGCGTTATGTGGTGGATTGCTTGCGGCAGCAAGACTTGATCCAGATCGTTCGTTCACCTTACGAGGATAAGGTGATGCGGGAGTTGGCGGACGATTTGTCCGCAGCCCTGCGATCCTTGCGTGGCCGATTGATGGACGAGGAGGTGAGGCGGCAGTATTTTGAGAGCCTGTTGAATAAGGTGGATACAGCCGTACTTGTTACCGACAAGGAAGGGGCTATTGAATGGAAGAACCGGACCGCCGACGCGTTGCTGGATACGAGGTGTCGGTTACCCAATGAGTTTTTGGAGGCTATCAAGGCGGGGAAGACGGTGGTGCGTTACGGAAAACCATCCGTTCCGCAAGATTGGGCGATCGATGCCACTCGTATCGACTTGCGAGGTTGCGAGCGTTGGATCGTCAGCTTGAAGAACATCCATTCTACCTTGGAGCGGAATGAGATGGAGGCTTGGCAGAAATTGATCCGTGTCTTGACGCACGAGATCATGAACTCCATCACACCCGTTATCTCGTTGTCCGAGACCTTGAGCAAGCGTTGCAAAGCAGATCCGGATGATGTCCGGAATCGTTCGTATATCCAGCATGGGGTAAATGTCATCCATCGCCGGAGTAAAGGGTTGCTGGATTTCGTTGAGAATTACCGGAGATTGACCCGGATCGCCTCTCCGGTAAAGACCCGTATCTTAGTGAAAGATTTCTTTTCGGATTTAGGGCGTTTGTGCCCTGAGCCTTCTATCCGTTTCCGCTTGCCGGACGAGCCTCTGGAATGGTTTGCGGATCGGGCGCAGATGGAGCAGGTCTTCTTGAACTTACTGAAGAATGCTTGTGAGGCTTGTGCGGAAAAGTCAAACCCCGAGATTATCGTGGCGGCTCAGCAGGAGGGAAACGAACTCGTCTTTACCGTGCGAGACAACGGTATCGGTGTCTTACCCGAGGTGATCGACCGGGTTTTTGTACCTTTCTTCACCACCAAGCCCTCCGGCTCGGGTATCGGTTTAAGCATCTGTAAGCAAATAATCACCTTGCATGGCGGCCATATCTCGGTAGAATCCGAGAATGGAAAGGGTAGCTGTTTCTTTTTGTACTTTAATTGATTATCAGTCTATTGCAGTTTTTCTAAATTTCTTATACGGAAAACTTTAGTTTCTTCAAGGAAAAACTTTCGTTTCTATATAGGGAAATAAAAGTTTCTTACTGAGGAAACTTTTGTTTTATTAGGAGAAAACTCAGGCTGCTATTATAGGAGATTCGTGATAGGATTCATGAGACGGAAAGTTGTTGTCTGTTTTTAGTGCGCTTACCCTGTAAAATACATACCTTCGCGGATATATTTAATTGATTTTCTATGAAATGGTATCTATGGGGGGCAGTTGTCCTGCTTTATTCCCTGTTTGGAAGCGCTTGTTCTACGGAAGGGAGGTATGATTTGTCGGCTTATGGTTTATCCCCGGTCGAGAATGTGGATAATGCGCCCGCTATGGCGAGGGCATTGGAGCAGATACGGGAGAAATGCGAGGAAAACCAGACAATTGTGGTGACCTTGCCTAAGGGCCGCTATGAGTTTTATCCCGATAGCGCGGCGGAGCGTGTCTATTTCATCTCGAATCATGATCAAATGAATCCGAAGAAAGTAGGCTTGCCTTTCGAGGGGATGAAGAATATGGTGTTCGACGGGCAAGGTTCGGAGTTAATCTTCCACGGCAGGATGTTGCCGGTCTCTTTGCTGGATTCGAGGAATTGTGTCTTGAAAAACTTTAGTATAGACTTCAAGCACCCTCAGATTTCACAGGTAAAAGTGGTGGAGAACGATACGGTGAATGGTGGGATCACTTTCGAGGTGGCTCCGTGGGTACACTATGAGATACGGGATAGCGTGTTTGTAGCGAAGGGAGAAGGCTGGGAGTTGACTCCCGGTTCCGGTATCGCCTTCGAGGGAGATACACGTCATTTGGTGTATAATACAAGCGATATCCCGGTAGGCGTGCGGGGCTTGATCGAGGTTTCTCCAAGGCTGATAAAGTCTCCCCGTTGGAAAGACAACCGTTTGGTGCCCGGTACGGTGATCGCCATGCGTTCTTGGGAACGCCCGGCTCCCGGTGTCTTCCTGTATCATGACGTGAATACGACTCTGGAGAATATCAAGGTTCATTATGCCGAGGGAATGGGCCTCTTGGCGCAAATGAGCGAGAATATCACGCTGGATGGTTTCTCCGTTTGCTTGAAAGGGGCGGACGATCCGCGGTATTTCACGACACAGGCGGACGCTACCCATTTCTCGGCCTGCAAGGGAGCGATCATCTCCAAGAATGGTTTGTACGAAGGGATGATGGACGACGCTATCAATGTGCATGGAACTTACCTGAAAGTGGTGAGACGAGTGAATGACTCTACCTTGGTAGGCCGGTATATGCACCCGCAATCGTATGGTTTCGAATGGGGAAGGGTAGGGGATTCCGTGCAGTTCATCCATTCGAGCACCATGGAATTGATAGGGGCGAGAAACCGGATTACCGCTATCAAGGCGGTAGATCAACCGGATTACCGAGGGGCGAAGGAGTTCGAGATCCGGTTTGAGAATACGGTGAATCCTTCGATCCATGAGGGAAGCGGTTTCGGCATAGAGAATCTGGAGTGGACACCGACGGTCCTATTCTCGGATAACTTAATCCGTAATAACCGTGCCCGCGGTTCCTTGTTCAGCACGCCTCGGCAAACGGTCGTAGAGAATAATGTTTTCGATCATACCTCGGGGACGGCGATCCTGCTGTGCGGTGATTGCAACGGCTGGTTCGAGACCGGCGCTTGCCGGAACGTGTTGATCCGTAAGAATAAGTTCATCAACTCCTTGACGAATATGTTCCAATTTACGAACGCTATTATCTCTATTTATCCCGAAATCCCGGATTTAGCGTCGCAAAGGAAATATTTCCATAGTGATATCGTGATCGACGCGAATGAGTTTATCACGTTCGACAGACCTTTGGTATACGCCAAGTCCGTGGACGGGTTGGTGTTCACGAATAATATTGTCAAACAAAATAAGGAATATCCGGCTTTCCATTGGAATAACTATCGTTTCTATTTCCAGCGGGTGATCCACTCGAAAATAGAGAACAACTATTTTGATGAAGGGTTTATCCGGGAGAGGGATGTCTTAGAGGAAAATAACGGATATGATATATAGGAAATTAATCGTCTTGGTAAGCCTTTTGATAGGCTTCGTAAACATTGCGTTCGCCGGCGTTGGTGATCTCGATACGTTAAACGTACGTTCTCAAGCCCCTGTCAAGGAGAGAATGCCTGTCGTTGCCTATAAGTTTAACCCGAAAAGCTTGATTCTTCCGGCCTCATTGATAACGGTGGGAGCCGTAGGCACGGCGATTGACGGGATGAATGACTTTCACCTGTTTTCCCGGAAAGATTCCGTGAAGCAAATCCATATCGACAATTACTTGGAGTGGGGAATGCTCGGTTGGGTATTTGTCTGCGACCTTATGGGAAAAGAGAAGCATAACTGGGTGGACCAACTTTGCTTGGTCGCTTTAGCGGAGGGGATGAACGGATTGATGGTGCATGGACTGAAGAACTGGGTAAATGAGCCTCGCCCGGATGGGGCGCCTTATTCGTTTCCTTCCGGACATACCTCGAATGCTTTCTTAGGGGCGCATATGGCTTATAAGGAATTTAAGGATAGCTCACCTATACTCGCTTACTCGGGTTATGCGATAGCGGCGTTCGTGGCGGGTTCCCGCTTATACAATAACAGGCATTGGGTGGCGGATGTAGTGGCTGGTGCCGGCTTCGGTATCTTGTCGGTTGAGTTATCGTATCTGATCTATTTCCCGATTCGTAACGCTATCGCCCGGCGGATCAATCGAAATGTGAAGAACTGCCCGATCGTGGCCGCTCCGGTATTCAGTTCGAATATGGCGGGATTCTATCTGACTTATCAATTTTAATGCGTCTTATGGATCAAGCGCATGTCGGCTTATAGAGACTGGTTGATGCGCAAAAGCTCCTCTATATGCGTGCGGTCGTTGCTGAGGCGTGGGATCTTGTGTTGGCCGCCTAATTTGCCTTTCTGCTTGAGCCATTCATAGAAAGCGCCGTCGTGGGCGATAACGATTTCCAGCGGTTGGAGGGAGATCTCTTTATACCGCTTCGCCTCATAGTCCGAGTTCAGCTTTTGTAAGTTCTGATCTAATAAAGTGGCGAATTCATCGAGAGATTCCGGTTTCTTGTCAAACTCGATAAACCATTGGTGCCGTCCTTTCGCCTTATCCAGCATAAAAAGTGGGGCGGCGGTATATTCTTTTACTTTCGCCCCGGTTCGTAGGCAAGTCATGGCGATCGCCTTATCGGCGTTATCCACCATTAGCTCCTCGCCGAAGGCGTTGATAAAGTGCTTGGTACGTCCGGAGATAACGAATTTATGAGGGAATAACGAGGTGAAACGTACCGTATCCCCGATCTGATAGCGCCATAATCCTCCTGAGGTCGTGATCACCATCGCGTAGTTTTTCCCGGTCTCTACCGATTCCAGCGGTAACACGGTCGGATGGGCGCTACCCACCTCGTTCATCGGGATGAACTCATAGAAAATACCGTAATCCGGCATCATAAGCAAACTGGGGTCTGTCGGATCGTCTTGCAGCCCGAAGAAGCCCTCGGATGCGTTATAGGTCTCCATATAATGCATCTTATTCGATGGAATCAAGGTTTTATATTGCTCCCGGTAAGGCTCGAAACTGATTCCCCCATGGAAGAAGACCTCCAGATTTGGCCATACGTCCGTAAGATATTCCCTACCCGTTTTTTTCAATACGGCCTTGATCAATACCAACATCCAAGAAGGAACACCGGATAGGCTGTTTACATCCTTATTCCAAGTGTTCTCCACGATCGCCTTGATCTTGCTTTCCCATTCATCCATTAGGATAATGGGTTTCTTGGGGACGCGTATTAAATTGACGAGCGGATTGAGATTTTGAAGTAATACGGCGGATAAGTCGCCTTGATGAGCCTCGGAGTTTAGCGGGGAAGGGCTATGGCTACCGCCCAATATCAAGCCTTTCTTGGAGAAGAAACGGCTTTCCGGGTTGTTCCGCAGATAGATGGCTACGCAATCAAAGCCGCCTTTATAGTGGCAACCCTTTAATATCTCGGGGGTGACGGGCAGGAATTTACTTTTGTCGTTCGTGGTCCCGCTACTCTTAGCGTACCACCGCACCACCGAAGGCCAGAGAATATTCCTTTCTCCGTTTATCATTCGGGTGACATACGGCTTTATCTCGTCATAAGTCTGTAAGGGAAGACGTTGGCAGAAGTCAGAATAAGAGCGAATGCTTTTATAATCATATTTGAGTCCCCATTCCGTCTTGCGTGCCGTCGAAAGCAGAGCATGCAGCTGTTTGCGCTGGATATGGTCTATATCCTGCCCAAATCGTCCGATCTCCGTTTGTCGATGGCGGAAAAGGAGCGAAATCGTCTGTGTTAAAATATCCATGCTCTTTTTATTTGTTCGAGTGCAAATGTAGGCATTCTCTTTTTATTTATATCTTTGCTAGGTACTAAATTAACGTTACGATGAAAATAGGGATTCTCTCATCGGGTGGCGATTGCCCCGGTATCAACGCTACGATCCGTGGTGTTGGCAAGACCGCTATCATGCATTACGGCATGGAAGTGATAGGTATTCATAGCGGTTTTATAGGTCTTTTGAATAAAGACGTCCAAGTTTTCGATGAACGGAGCTTATCCGGCATATTAAATTTAGGGGGAACCATTTTAGGAACGTCCAGAGAGAAGCCTTTCCGTAAGCTCTTGGCCTCGGGAGATTCGGAAAAGCCGGAGATCATTAAGAAAAATTATGAGGAGCTGGGGCTGGACTGCTTGGTTTGTATCGGAGGAAACGGTACGCAGAAGACGGCCAATCTGTTATCTCAGATCGGATTGAACGTGATAGGCGTTCCCAAGACAATCGATAATGACATATGGGGTACGGATATTACGTTCGGTTTTAATACCGCCGTGAATATCGCCACGGAATCTATAGACCGTCTTCATTCTACGGCTAGTTCACATAAGCGGGTGATGGTCGTGGAGGTGATGGGCCATCATGCCGGATGGATCGCCTTGTATGCCGGGATGGCTGGAGGTGCCGACGTGATCTTACTTCCGGAATTGGGATACGATATCGATAAGGTGAACGAGGCGATCTTGGATCGGGCTCGCAGGGGCAAACCTTATTCCATCGTTGTAGTAGCCGAGGGTATCGAGACTCCGGATAAAAAGCGTCCTTCTGATTATATTACCCGGGCTATCGAGGCGGGAACGGGTATCGAGACCCGGGATACCGTATTGGGATACACCCAACGGGGTGGAAACCCCTCTCCGTTCGACCGTAACCTTGCGACTCGCTTGGGAGGCCATGCCACGGAACTGATCGCTAATGGTGAATTCGGACGTATGGTTTGTATGAAAGGAGATAGGGTAGAATCCATTCCCTTGTTAGAAGTAGCGGGAAAACTAAAATTAGTGACACCGGATCATGATTTGATCGTACAAGGAAAACGGATGGGGGTAACATTCGGGAAATAAAATAAAAAAGGTTGTGTGTCAGAGAACGCACAACCTTTTTTACTTTATACTAGTAGGCGGCCGTTTATTTTTTAATACCTTGAACGGTTTGGCTTCCCTTTTCGGTAGTCAAGCGGAAGATATACATTCCAGTGGCAAAATCACCCGTGCTGAGACTGCTTCCCGGTTGCGGGACGCTACGTATCAACTTTCCATCGGCCCTGTAGATCTCAAGCGATTTCAGTTGTTGATAATTCTGGATCTGTACTTCATTCGAGAAGATACGTGGTTGAATATCTACTTCTTCGTCTGTTGGCTTCAGTTCGTTACCTACGCTCGTTTCCGGAATTACCGTAGCCGGGGCGCTCTCGTCGGTACCATAAAGTGCCGTTACTTGGAGCAGAGGGGTACTTGTTGCCAGATTTTTCACCGTATAATTCCGTTGAGAAACAGGTAATGTCGTCAGTTCCCGAGTATCTTGATATACCTTATAACCGGTCAGCTCCGGAAAAGCCGTAATCAACTCTGCTTCTTGCGCATCGGAGGCGATAGCCAGTTTCCGGAATGATAATCGGCCCGTTCTCATGGGTTGCGGTTTCTCCGAGAAAGTGCTCGTGGAGAATACGGAACTTGAGGGGAACTCACCTTCTTCCGCGCTTATTACGATCGATAACACAACATTGGCATCTAGCTCATCATCTGAGAATGTTTCCCATTTTTTTCCGTCCAAAGAATATAAATTCCCTTTTCCATCGACTGCGGGGCCTTCATCGGAACATGCCGGGTATGTGTTATTGGCATAGCTTATCACATGAATGGCTACCAGTAAATCCTGCTTCGCGTCGATTACGAATGGTGTTTTAAGTGTGACCGAATTTATTTTACCTGATTTCAGTTGAGTGAAACTCTCTTCATACTCCCGGTTTCCCTGTTTGATATAGACTCCATAGGTGACTCCTTCCTGCGGATAGAAATTAACCTTCCGGATCGTTTTTTTATGCACCGGTTGTAGATCTTTCGTATCCCATTTCTGAGCGAAATAGAATGGATCTCCTCCGAGACCGAACTGTTGATAACGATCTTGTGATCCCCAACCAGCTATTTTTTCGAGGACTGGGGCATTCCATGTCAGTTGAATCTCACCCGTGGAGATCTGTTTGTATTTCAAATCAGTCGGACTTTCATACTCGTTTCCGATCGTTTTCCCATCCTGCGTCATTCCCTGCAACGAGGTGACGCCCGTTCCGAGTGGATCTAGCCAGACATCCATCCGGGCTGTATCATTATCACTGTATTTATTCCAGTGATAATACAATTTACCGTATAAATTCAATCCTTCGGGCAGTTCGCAACTGGAGCTTCCACCGCTCAGCGTACCTATAATCAAACCTTTGCTATTAAATAAAGGCGAGCCGGAAGAACCTCCCTCGGTCACCCCGTGTCCGTTTAGCGTGGCATCGAAAGTCGCGTTCCAATGAGCGTTCGTGGCCCCGGTTTTCCCAACATCACTATTACGCCATGTAATCGATTCTGTCGGATAATTTCCATAGGTGGAGATTTTCATATAATCGCCGGAAGGATGATGGATGCCTACGCCCGAGAGTGAAAGCATATTTGAACGATCCCATCCGTTAAAGAATACATTATAATCGTCGGGGATCTCGTCGTTAAGCAACAGCAACAGTCCGTCGGAACCGTTTTCGACAGGGGTAGAGGCTTTCCGTGTACATCCTACCATGGTTTTTATCGGATAAATGGGTGACTCATTATCGCAGCCCACATGTTCTTGGTGGAAATAAAACAACCAGACTGCTAATTCCTCGGGAGTAACCGTCTGTTCGCCCAGCATATCTTGCGAACAATGGAAGGCGGATAATACATAAGGCTTTTTGTCACGGGCCGTATTATTTACCAGAGAAGCCGTACAAATATAGCTTCCTCCTTCTCCCTCTTTATTACGGATGTATTGAATCATTTGTATCACCCCCTTCTTTTGCTCCTGCCAATCGGCTCCCTCCTCGCAATTGATATTCACTTCGCAAGCTTCTGAAAAGCCGGCTCCCGGCGCTTCCTGTACTTCTGGCATGATCGCTTCAAGATGATTATACCCGTAACCGACCTCCCGGATGCGTAGTCGAGGTGTCTCGCCGGATGGTGCCGGTACATATTCGAGGATCACCTCATCGCCTGCTACGGCTTGGGTTGCGAACGGTCCGTTTTCAGGATGCGTACGATGCGTATAGGCACCCAATACTTGGGTTTTCGCTGCGTTATACAGGTATAACCGGGCACCTTTGGGTATATAAAAATCGGAGTAATACAGGATCAAGGCGATCGCTCCTTTCGCTTGAAGGTGAAGTTGCCATACTTGGCTGCCGTCGGGTAGTGAAATCCAATCGCCACTATCGGCGATGTCGAAGCTGGTTGGTATCGACTTGGCTACACGCAACGGAGCGCCTTGGCTGACCCTCCACGCATCGACCGTCTTGAGGTCTTCCACACTGAAATTCACTGGAACTTGTTCTGCTAGCTTTTCACTTCGAAGTGAACCTGCGAATTGAAAGCTGGGGGGGAGTCCTCCTTCGCTGATCTGCGCCAACGAACTTGAAATCGAGAAATAGCCGATATATAATATGCTGGTTATTAATATTCGGAGAAATTTACTGTACTGTTTTTTCATACATACAACTTTATATGAGCTTATTCTTATATAACTAAGAACTTGGGTATATCAAACGATATACCCAAGTTCTGCTATTTATCATACAGTTTCTTCCTCTGGGAGGTCAGAAAACTCTTTTTCATCGGTTAGTTCACCAGTCTTCTTTTTCTTTGTGGCAGAGATACGTTGCTGGAGTTCTTTGTCTGTCCGCAATCTTTTGACCGCCATTTTAGAAGCCGCTTGCTGGGATTCTTTTTTGGAGTAACCGATACCTATGCCAATTTGCTCGCCCAGCAATTTAATCGCGCTTTGGAATACAGGATTTCCATCATGATCCGTAAAAGACTCTATTAGATCGAACGAGATCGATATTTTGTTCTTTTGGCTCCATTCAATCAAGTTTGACTTGAAATTTATCTCTTTCCGGACGAGCATATCTACATCGATATACTTTTCTATCATCACGTCACGGATAAACTTATAACAAACGTCATAACCTTGATCCAGATAAATAGCGCCGATCAAAGCCTCGAGCGCATTACCATACATATGATTGTTATGAGAGTTTATCTTGGTTGAATAGACTACCATTTGATCGAGGCCGAGTTGTACGGCGACCTTATTCATCGTTTCCCGTTGTACGATCTTGGAGCGTGTGTTTGTCAAAAAGCCTTCCCGCTTATTTGGGTAGCGCTTATAGACAATATCGGCGACCGCCGCATCCAAAATGCCATCTCCTAAAAATTCAAGACGCTCATTGTTAAGCCATTTACCATCACCCGTCTCTACCGATGATGATTTATGCAACAAGGCCTGCTCGTAAATCTGGAGATTATCCGGATAAAAACCTAGAATCTTTGATAAAGACAAATAAGGCTCCCTACCTTTATTATGCAGGAGCCTTATTCTTTTATGTAGCTGTTTGTATAGCTTTCTAAACACGTTATTTCACGAATTTTTTAACAATGGCGCAAGCGTTGTGTCCACCGAAACCAAACGTATTCGATAAAGCGGCTTTCACTTCTCTCTTTTGAGCCTTATTGAATGTGAAATTCAGTTTATAATCTATTTCAGGATCATCGTCGCCTTCCGCATGGTTAATGGTCGGCGGGATAATACCATCGTTTATCGCCATAATACACAGGATCGCCTCTACCGCTCCGGCAGCACCAAGCAAGTGACCGGTCATTGACTTTGTGGAACTGATATTCAGTTGATAAGCATGTTCTCCGAACACATCTTTGATCGCCTTAACCTCTGAGATATCGCCTACGGGAGTCGATGTTCCATGAACATTGATGTAATCAATATCTTCCGGAGCCATTCCAGCGTCTTCCAATGCGTTGCGCATAACCAGCTTCGCTCCTAAACCATCCGGATGAGAAGCGGTCAAGTGATAGGCATCGGCAGACATTCCGGTTCCTGCGATCTCGCAATATATTTTAGCGCCACGAGCCAATGCGTGCTCCATTTCTTCCAATACCAAGCAAGCTCCACCTTCACCCATCACGAATCCGTCACGGCTAGCGCTGAACGGGCGAGATGCGGTCTCGGGAGAATCATTACGTGTCGATAACGCGTTCATGGAGTTGAATCCACCTACACCCGATTCAGAAACAGCAGCTTCCGCTCCACCGGTGATGATGACGTTAGCCTTGCCTAAACGGATATAATTGAATGCGTCACTGATAGCGTTTGTAGAAGATGCACAAGCTGAGACGGTCGCAAAGTTCGGGCCGTGGAATCCATAAAGCATGGAAATATGTCCGGCCGCGATATCCGAGATCATTTTCGGGATGAAGAACGGGTTAAACTTCGGACCGATCGTATCCTTGATCTTCGCATAACTCAATACTTCCTCGTCAAATGTCTTGATACCACCGATACCTGAAGCGAAAATAACGCCGATACGGTTCTTATCTTCTTTATCCAAGTCCATTGCCGCGTCCTCGATCGCTTGTTTCGCCGCATCGATCGCGAATAAGCTATAACGATCACACTTGCGGGCTTCCTTACGATCCATAACTTTCAACGGATCGAAGCCTTTAACTTCGCATGCAAATTGTGTCTTGAATTTGGATGCATCAAACTGAGTAATAGGTCCAGCGCCACTTTTTCCGTTGATAATACCTTCCCATGTTTCGGGGAGGGTATTACCAAGAGGAGTAATAGCTCCAAGACCTGTTACTACAACTCTTTTTAATTCCATACCTTTAGTTAAAAGGATTGATTACTTCGCGTTAGCCTCGATGTAAGCGATAGCGTCACCTACAGTTGTAATCTTTTCTGCTTGATCGTCAGGAATTGAGATACCGAATTCTTTTTCGAATTCCATAATCAATTCTACAGTGTCAAGAGAGTCTGCTCCTAAATCGTTAGTAAAGCTTGCTTCGTTTGTAACTTCTGTTTCTTCAACACTTAACTTGTCAACGATGATAGCTTTTACTCTTTCAGCAACTTCAGACATAACTTTTTCAATTTAGATTAATAAATACGAATATACTTTTTAAATTTGCAGTGCAAAGAAAAGAATTTTTTATGTTACAAAGCAAATTTAATAAGCTAAAAATGCGGAAAACTGCACATTTTTTCTTTTCTTGTGCATTTAAACATCTGAAAATATGAAAAACATAGCGATTTTTGCTTCCGGATCTGGTACGAATGCCGAGAACATCACCCGATATTTTGCTAACAGTGAAAACGTTAATGTTGCGGTTGTTTTATCAAATAACCGCAATGTTGGCGTGCATGGGCGGGTAAACAAGTTGGGCGTTCCTTCTTTCGTGTTTTCACGGGAGGAATTTATTGCCGGTGTGCCGATCTTGAAAAAGTTGGCGGAATATGATGTCTGCCTTATCGTGTTGGCCGGTTTTATGAATAAGATCTCAGACGTTATTCTTCAGGCTTTTCCCGGAAAGATCGTGAACATCCATCCTGCGTTACTCCCTAAATATGGCGGCAAGGGGATGTATGGCATGCATGTGCATGAGGCGGTCGTAAAGGCTGGTGAGCGGGAGTCGGGTATTACTATACATTATATTAATGAGCATTATGATGAGGGCGCTATCATCTTCCAGGCTTCTTGCCCGGTATTACCTTCGGATACGCCAGATGAGGTAGCTGCGAAAGTGCATGCCTTGGAGTATGCGCATTATCCTCATGTGATCGAAAGTTTACTGTAAGGCTTTTTTGTCATTAGCCTACTTGAAAACCTAGTTTCTGGAGTACGGCGAATTCTTCCGGGTCAGCTTTGATCGCTTGGTAAGCATGGAACTCACGGGGATGGTCATACGCTGCCCTAAATCGCTCGAAATGATGAGGATTTGCTCTTAGTGCTTGGTCGATTACTTCTGGGTTGAAACTTCTCAAGATGGCTTCTTCCACCCGGTGCTCCTTGAATTGTCCCAAGTCGATGAATGGGTTGGTTGGGGCAGGTGGAATGACTTCCTTGATCTTTTCGATACGGATACCGAAAAAGCATCCTATATTCTCTAGGCACATTCGTGTCCCGTTCGCCTTCCCGTCGGCGGAGAAACCGGCTATATGAGGAGTCGCGATCGTGGCTTCCGACAGTAATTTCCGGTCGATATCCGGTTCGTTCTCCCAGCAATCGATGATCAGTTCGCTGACCTTGCCGGTTCGTTTGGCCTGCAATAAGGCCTGCGTATCATGTACGGCGCCCCGGCAACTGTTGATAAACCATGGTTTTCGTTCCAATTTGTCGAAAAAAGCATGATCGGCGAGATGGCGGGTGGCGAAACGTCCCTCTTTGGTCAACGGCACATGCAAGGTTATGATATCCGCCTCTTTCGCGATCGTGTCCAAGGATACGAATCCATCCTCACCTTCCAGCTCGGCACGGGGCGGGTCATTGCGAAGCACACGCATCCCCATGGCCTCGCATAGCATCTCCACGATACTCCCTACATGGCCTACGCCAACGATACCGATAGTCTTCCCTGCTAGTCTCTCTCCTTTGCGGAGGGCGACGGCTACCAAAGAGGATAATACATATTGCCCCACGGAAGCGGCGTTGCAACCCGGGGCGTTCTTCCACGTGATCCCTGCCTTCTCGCAATAATGGATATCGATATGGTCGTACCCGATCGTGGCTGTCGTGATGAGGCGAACCCGGCTACCTTCCAATAGCTCGCGTGTACATTTATCTATGCTACGTACGATCAAGGCATCCGCATCTTTTATGTTCGTGGGCGTAAACTCTTTGGAGTCAAGGTAGGATACGTCCGCTATCGGCTCCAAGATCCCTTTTAGGTAAGGAACCGTGTTATCTGCTATTATTTTCATCTTATCAGCTTGATTATCGTTACGCGATATTAAGTAAAAAACAGGGGATATACAAGTGATGATGGCTTCTTGTCGATTTCTATTTGTGCTTTTGTTCTCAGCCGAAAGATTCGGGAAAACACGTACGAGTTTCATCCAAAACACGTACGACTTTTTGAAAAAACATGTACGTGTTTTGACGGAAAGATTCTCGTGTTTTTTGACGCTGATTCTTAGCTTCTTACGTGCGCAGCTCATGAGTAGGCTTATTGTATAGAATTAAAGCTTCTCGGCTTAACTAAAACGGATAGATTAATGGAAGAGCCGTGCAGTACTTATCTCAGCTTGTACCGATTGAAATGAGGCCCTGCCTTGAACAAGAAGAAAAACGTAGACAATACCGTAAGGCAAGCGCCAGACAAGTAGGCGTAGTTGAAGCCACCCAGCTCTTGTGCGATGCTGCCCCCGGCCATCAACCCGATACCGATACCTACATCCCAACTAGTTAGATATGTAGACGTGGCCGTACCCCGCTGGTTATTGGGTGCCAGATTCACGAAAAGCGTGTTGAAAGCAGGGAACATGGTTCCGAACGCCACGCCTTGCGAGAGGGCTATACCTATGTAGAGATAAGAGGAAAATACCGGATTCCAATGCATCAACTCCTTGAGCGCCGCAAGAAGAAAGAATGTGGCCGCCGCCAAATACATCCCGAGGGAGATAACAAGCGTGATCCGTCCTTTATCCACTTGCCGTCCGGAGAACAGGCGGGAGACGGCGAGTCCCACGGCCATAAAGGTGAAATAAAGTCCGGAGTTTACACTGATCCCGATCTCAGCGGCGTACATCGCTACATAAGTGGTAGTCATACCATAAGGAATGGAGAGCAATAATAGGGAGATACCCGCCCAAGTTCCCTTCACCAAGAAAAAGCGGTCTAGGGAGATCGGTTCTCGTTTGACCGGTTGCTTATAAGGAGTCTTGACCATATAGGCCATGATAAAACCAAGGCTTCCGGATAGCAACGAGCAGGAAAAGATCACGTCGTATGTGAAGTTCCCTTGCATGAACAGACCGATCATCGGCCCGAAACTCATGGCGATGTTATTGGCTAGGCCGTAATAGCCAATACCTTCCCCACGGCGGGAGGAGGGCAAGATGTCGATCAGTATCGTATTTCCGGCCACCGTCACCATGCCGAAGGCGAAACCGTGTACGACGCGTAAGGCGATAAAGAGGGTAAGCGCCGTGGCTACCATGTATCCGCCAAATATGGCGGTGAAAATGAAATAAGCCACCAGATATAAGGGACGGCGGGCGAAAGTATCCAGTAAATATCCGGCGAACGGACGGATACAGAGCGCCGCTAGCGTATAGCACGACAAGATAAACCCGATCATAGACTTCCCGATCATGAATTCTTCCTTCAGATAAAAAGGCAAGATCGGCAGGATTAGATAGAAAGCGAAAAAAAGCAGGAAATTCGCCGCTAGTATATAGCAAAAGCTGGGTGTGACGATCTTATCATTATTCATAAAGCCGCTTATTTATCAAGACGCAAAATTAGTTGATTTTTCACAATAGTATCCCCTAAACGACCTAATAATTATAAACGGTAGCGGATCGCTACCAGAAACTCCCGGGGACGGATACGTACCCATGAGGTATAGCTTTCCAACGATGCGTATCGTGTGTATGCGTAGGTACGTTTGTCGAACAGGTTTGTCGCCGTGGCGGTGATTTGCCAACGCCGGGATTTCCATAAGACCGAGAAGTCTGCGAAAACGGCGTTGACGGATTGGTCTTCATTCACGTCATTGTGATAATGATCTACGGAAAGGCTTGCCTCTATGGGTGAGAAAATGTAGGAGAGTTGTACTTGTTGGGTGACGTTCCATAAGGGCGCCAAACGGGTACGTTCTCCTATTTTATTTCCTCCGTACCGGATATCGGTTTGGTAGCTGGTCTCCCAATGGCGGTTGGGAGTCCAGATCACTTTGGGTTCTAGGCGCATGAGACGATATTGATAGGGAAGCCTTTGTCCCCCGCTGCTTTGCTCGGCCTTGCTGATATTAAGGAGCGCCAGGAACGAGGTCTTTAGCCCTAGATCGTAAAAGCCTTTGGATAGCGTGCTTTTGACGGTATATCCGGAACCGTGGTTGGACAGTGGTAAGGAGACTCGTTGTACCTGTCCGTTCTCTATACGTTGCTCGTATATACGATTGTACCACTCCCGGTTGTGTGTTAGGTTTACCGTGGCGAAGAATTCCCGTGCCGTATTCTTGTATTCCCCATAAACGGAATAAAGCTGTTGTCTGTAAACCGGGAGGATTCCGCAATTCCAGACGCTATTCCGGTAATCCGTTTGATAAGGCCGGTCGTATAAGTCGGTCATCTCTCCGTATCTTTCCTTATAGGAGGCGTGCGCCGTGAAACGCCATGCGTAATTCAGTTTGTAGATAATGGACAGGGACGGATTAACCGAGATGCGGGAGAAACCGACCCCTGTATATCCGGTCCATCTGAGAGGAACGCTGAGGGATAGGGTCCATTTATAGGTATTCCATTGGTAATCGGGTGAAAGATAAGTTTGCAGGCTTTTCTCGATATTGCTGATCTCCCCGTTTATGCCCACCGTATATCGCTGGGTGAGGGAACCGCTCTTTTTCAGGAATGAGAAGGAATTATCGGTATAAAAGTCGCGTAAGCTCATTGGATAAGGGTGGTTATCCAAGCGAAGATCGGCCGCGTTGCTGTGGTAACGGAGCGAAGACTGGGCTTCTAACGTGTATTTGTCCAAGCTCCACAGGGTCCGTAAATTATTACGCAAGTCGAGGTTCGGGGTTTTGATGCGTTGGTCCAATGTTCTAAGGCCAGTAGAAATTGTGTTTCCGGTTATATGGGAAAGGCTGGATTGCCAATCTCCGGTGGCTGAGAACTGGTTCTTGAGATACCTTTCCTGCGAGTTGTTTTCCACTCCGATATTGAGGTTGGCTTGATCCGAGCGAATGCGGCTATCGCTTTGCTCCGTTAGATGAATCGTGTCCTCGGATTGGTAATAAGTCGTCTCACTCCCCCTTTCCTGTGTTCGCAGGTCGTGGATATAACCGGCGTTTATACGGAGTTGGGTGTTCTCGTTCAGTTTATATAGGCGATTTGCGGATAGGCTGTGTATATGGTTGAACAGCCAGCGCTCTTTCTTTAGCGGGGCGGAGAATGAGGGCTGTAGCAGAAATTGGGGAACCTTGGGCTCGGATAAACGGGATTCGGGTGATTCGGTAAGCGTATTTTGCTCGCCCGATACATCCTGCCCGGTATTATTCCCTTTATATAGATAAGCGGATTGGCTGCTGCGGCTGATCTGCAAGGCGTCAGCGGCTCCTTTCCATAAGAACGGGGATGCGCCGAGACCGCCTTCGGCATTGATCAGCCAGCGATCCCGGAATTCCGGTCTCAGTTTGAGGTTCAACGCTACGTCTTCGGTCTTGATCTTTCTCTGTAACACACGGATCGGTTGGTGGTTCTCCATCACTTGTATGTTCTGTACGGCGTCGGCTCGCAGGTTCTCGCTGATTTGCTTGTATTTCCCGTTGGTGAGATCCAGTCCCTCCACATAGAAATTACGGATCTCTTTCCCGTTGTAAGAGATCTTCCCCAGATCATCGATATCGATACCCGGAAGTTTCCGTAATACGTCCTTGATGGATTGATCCTTTGGGGAGAGAAAGCGGGTGACATCATAATTGATCGTATCTTGCTGCCCCCAGACACGTCCCGGACGGATTTCCACCTCCTTTAGGCTGAATACCTGCGGCTCCATCTCAAAACGAAGCGTTTGTCCGGCATGTACGGCTTGTTGCTGGGTTTGGTACCCTAAGAGCGAGACGGAGACGAGAAGTGAGTCCGTCCGCTTCGGTTGGGTGAGGGTAAAGGTCCCTTCATTATTACTTAACGTATAGTTGATCGGAAGGGAGACGTTGCCTCTAGTTAATTGCACGGTGGCCGCTTCTACCGGCAGTTGACTTTCCCTGTTGATCACGATCCCTCGGATGACGGATTGGGCGGCCAATCCTGCCGGGCAGAGCAGCGTAAGTAAACAAAAAGTGTGTATATGCAGTATGATCCGTTTCATCTTTCTTCCCTTTCTATAGGGTTATACGGCATGTTCTTGGGTTGGTAAGGTTTCCCGTTATCGTCGGTGACAGTCACTTTCACCTGTGGCGAGGTCAAGGCGATGTATCCGATAGGATCGACGGCATATCGTTCGTAAACCTTTTGCAGGTTCTTGCGGCTGATCGGCTCGAAATCGTTTCCCCCGAAAAGGATCGGGTTCTTATCCCGGCTCAGTTCGATACCCGTGCAGATGAAAGTGTAATGTCCTTGGCTGTCTTGGGCTTTTAGGATCAGGCCCGGTAATCCGCATAATTTCCAAGGACCCTCGCTTTTCGGTATCTCCGGCGTGTACCAAGCCTCATAATGCCTGCCCTTGAAATGACAGGTCGCTTTCCGGCAAGGATAGGACAGGATGGTCATCGTATCGGGCAGTAAGGTCCATTCCGGGCGCTCCTCCTTTTCCTCGCAGCGAAAGCGACTGGCGGCAAGGGCATCCAAGGTCGTGGTCTTTCCCGCCGGATAATTCTTGTAGACCTGCGCGTTGGTCTTGGATGAATATTGTTGCAGGTGTTCATTGATGACTTCTTGTGAGGCTCCGGCGGCTTTGTCGGCCTCTAGTACGGAATCGGTGAGGAATTTGGCGTAACTATAGTAAACGGAGCATTTATTCCCGACCTTCAGCATGAGGGTCTCTTCCTCTTTCTTGTCGGGTTGGAGCGTGTCCGGCATGGACGTGGTTTGGTATTGTACCGTGAAACGTGTCTCGTCGATGGGCTTGGCTCTTAGTACGTCGTTTAGGTTGAAGATGTTGATTGTCACTTGGGCGTTCGTCTCGTGTCCCGCCCCTGACAGACCTACGCAAAGCAGGCCGATTGTCGCTATGATTCGTTTCATGATCTGTTGGTTTTAGAAGTTATTTGTCGCGAATGTAAGAGAGGAACGTTTGCCGTAAGGAAGATTTTTATTACTGAAATATTACTCCGCTTATAAAAATGGCTACATGTACGTTGTAATCATGGAGTAGCTATCTATCTTTGCCGGAAAGGAATAAGATATGGGAAAGAGGATTCGATGGATATGGGTAATCTCGTTGGCGGCGGCTTTGGCGGCGATCGGGGTACAAGGCTATTGGCTGTTCAATCAGTTCCGGTACGAGATGTGTACTTATGCGGATGAGATCGCCGGTGAGGTATTTCATGCCGGGCAGGAGGAATTTCGTATACGGAAGGAAGAGGCGGAGATGACGAAAGGTACTTATATCATAGAACGCCAGTCGAAATACCAGTCTGGTGATAGCGTGTTAAATGGGTTGAAAAACTCGTTCGGTTTCCAGCTTTATCCCAAGGATACGACAAAGATCCATAGTTTTCGGCTTCATCTGGACCCGAATATGCCGGAAGATAGCTTATTGGTTGGGGTAGATCGTTCGGTCGTGGAGTTCTTTGTGCCTTTCTCCGCGGAGCGTTTGGACTCCATCTTGTCTGCCGGTCTGCCCGGTCTGGATTATCGGGTACGTCCGTTCGTAGCGGGCGATACCTTGTCCGGGCAGTCGTCGGCCTTATGGTTGCCGTTATCGAAAAACCTGTTTTCAACCTCTATCTCGATATGCTATGAGTTCGCCCCGATCGAGCGAAAGGCGGTGTGGGTGGATGTGGATCTTCCCATGAATCCGTTATTGGGCCGGATGGGATGGCAGCTTTTCCTAAGTATTTTCCTTATCTTGTTATTGCTGGCTTGTTTGGGTTTCCAGATCCGTACGATCTGGGAGCAAATGCGCTTGAACGAGTTGCGTGAGGGATTCGTGCATACGATGATCCATGAGCTGAGGCGACCGGTACAAACCTTGAAGGTATTCGTCTCTTTCTTGAATGACCGGGAGATGCGGATGGATGAGGCCACGACGGAACGGGTCCTTCAAGACTCCATGTTCGAGTTGGATAATCTTTCCGCCTATCTGGGAAAATTGAAAGATATGGTTTGTGCGGACGAGCGGGAGACGCTCTTGAGACCTTCCGCTTTTAACCTCCGTGAGTTGGTGGAGAAGGTGGTACGCCTGACCAATATCCCCGCCGGGAAAAAAGTCTCTTTCTCGACGGCCTTTCCCCCGGATATGCCGGATCTGACGGCCGATCCGGTACATGTGGCGAATGTCTTGTCTAACTTGATAGAGAATGCGATCAAATATTCGGGAGAGGAAGTGAATATCGATATCGTAGTGCTTTGGAATCAGCAAGGGGTGGAATTGACCGTTTCGGATAATGGCTTCGGTATCGCTCCGGATGAGCGGCGAAAGGTATTCGAGAAGTTTTACCGTTCGTCTCATCTGCCTGATAAGCAAATTCCCGGTATTGGGTTGGGATTGAGCTACGTTCGCCAAATAGTAGAGGCGCATCATGGTTCAGTATCCCTGCGAAGTGAATTAGGTGAAGGCACTCGAATTACTATAAATCTACCGACTACAGCCTTATGAAATCGACATTGAAAATACTTTTCGCTGACGATGACCTTAAGTATTCCCTCGTCTTGAAGCGATTCTTGGAACGGGAGGGGTATGAGGTGACTTATACCGGCAATGGTACCATGGCTTTGAAGCAATTCCCGGTCGTGAAACCGGACCTGGTCTTGCTGGATATCAACATGCCCGGCCTAAACGGTTTCGAGGTAGCGGAAAAGATCCGTGAGCAAGACCGCCATGTCTTGATCTTTTTCCTTTCCGACCGTTCCGATAAGAACGACCGTTTGAAAGGTTTTAGCTTGCGCGGAAACGATTACTTGGCGAAACCCTTCTATCCGGAAGAGCTGATCGCCCGTATCAAGGACCGTTTTGAGATCGGTGTCCATGAAAACGTGCAGGAGGAGAGCTTCCATTTCGGAAACACGACCTTCAACTATACCACGAATGAGATCCGTACGGGCAATAACAAGGTATTGATCACTTCCCGCCAAGCGGATCTTCTGCGAATCCTGGCGACAAACCTGAATCTGGCGGTGGATCGTGACCTTCTGTTGGAAACCGTCTGGGGAACTAGCTCATACGCCAACTCCCTGGCCTTGAATGTGCAGGTCACCTATCTCCGTAAAGCGCTTCATAACGATCCGTCTACCGGCATCGTATCCTTGCCGAAGAAAGGATATATGCTAAGAGGATAGAATTTATCCGGTAGAATTGGGTTTCTGATCCGTAAGCATTATCTTTGTCCCACAAAGTATTCACAGAAAGAAAATGAATCATATATGAACTTCAGCGAACAATGTTTCCGCATTTTTGAGCAAGCTACGGAGGCTTATCATGTAACTGACAATGTAGATGCTACAGTGCATAATCCCTATGCGGTAAAGAGCATCGAGTTTTATCTTTATCTTAAGAACTGGATCGATGCCGTCCAATGGCATTTGGAGGACATTATCCGGAATCCGGAGATCGACCCGGTGGAAGCGCTGGCTATCAAACGCCGCATCGACAAGTCGAATCAAGATCGTACGGATTTGGTAGAGTTGATCGATAGTTTCTTTCTGGATAAATACAAGAACGTGAAAGTATTGCCGGACGCTACGATCAATACGGAAAGCCCGGCTTGGGCGATCGATCGTCTGTCGATCCTTACGCTTAAGATCTATCATATGCGTGAGGAGGCAAACCGTCCGGACGCTACTGCCGAGCATAAGGCTCGTTGTGAGCAGAAGTTGGCCGTCTTGTTGGAACAGAAGAAGGATTTGTCGATGGCTTTGGATCAATTGCTATCCGATATCCGTGACGGTAAGAAATACATGAAGGTCTACAAGCAAATGAAGATGTACAACGACCCGGCCTTGAATCCTGTGTTGTACGGTAAGAAATAATGGCAAATATATTAGTAATACGACTTTCGGCTATCGGGGATGTGGCGATGACCGTTCCCGTTATCTATTCCGCAGCCAAGGCGAATCCTACGGACTCGTTTACCGTGTTGACGCAAGCGTTCTTGATCCCGGTTTTTATCAACCGCCCGAAGAACGTGAACGTGATCGGTATCAATACGAAGAGCACGGAGAAAACGTTGGCGGGATTGCTTCGTTTTGCCTCTGCCTTGGTGAAATACGATTTCGATATGGTGCTGGATTTGCACGATGTGTTGCGAACCATGATTATCCGTACGCTGTTCCGCTTGAACGGCAGACGGGTGTTTGTCGTGGATAAGGCCCGGAAAGATCGTGCCCGGTTGACCGACGCGAAGCATAAACGATTTAAACAACTTCGCCCGGTGATCGAACGTTATGCGGATGTGTTCCGCAACGCCGGGCTTAACTATACGGAATCGTTCACCTCGCTTTATGAGACCTCGACCCCTGATTTATCCGCCTTGGAACCCCTTGCGGGAACGAAGACGGGCAAATGGATCGGTATCGCCCCCTTCGCCAAGCACCGGGGAAAGATTTATCCGACCGGGGAGATGGAGCTGGTCATGGCCGAGCTTTCCGATCGAGAGGATTTTACCATCTTCCTGTTCGGTGGTCGTGGCTACGAGGAGGCGCTCTTGGATCAATGGGCTTTTGAGTATCCCCGGGTAAAAAGCGTGGCGGGCAAGTATTCCTTGGATCAGGAACTGGCCTTGATCAGCCGGTTGGATCTGTTGATTTGCATGGATTCCGCCAATATGCATTTCGCTTCCTTGGTCGGTACACGGGTGCTTTCCGTTTGGGGCGCTACCCATCCCTATGCCGGATTTTACGGATATCATCAGGATCCGGAAGATTGTATCCAGTTGGACTTACCTTGCCGTCCTTGTTCCGTATTCGGCCAAAAGCCCTGCCTGCGGAAGGATTGGGCGTGTATGAAACAGCTCAATCCGGATCTAATCATAAACAAGGTATTAACCTCTTTAAATGAAATGGTTTCGGATGAAGGAGATCATTAACCCGGCGTACGGGCGATTCGAGGATTTTGTAAGGCGTGTACCTCGTATATTTTCAGAAGAGGGAAAAACGATTTATAAGGCGAGGAATGAGATCAAGGTTTTTGAGGTAGATGGTGTGGAACTGAATGTCAAGCGATATAGAGTCCCCCTCTTGATAAACCGTGTTATTTATCGTTTTTTCCGTCAGCCTAAGGCTGTGCGAGCCTATGAGTACGCTCTGCGATTGGTTGCCAAGGGGTTTGAGACTCCTGCCCCGATCGCTTATGTCCTTTTTCGGGAGAAAGGCCTTTTGGGATATAGTTATTTTATCAGTTTGCAATCCAGCTATAAGACATTGTATAAAGTCGGACAGCGTCCGGTAGAGGAGAACGAGGATATTTTCCGTGCGTTAGGTACTTATATGGCAAAGTTGCATGAGGCGGAGGTCTATCATGCCGATTTCTCTCCCGGAAATGTATTGTACGATCGTACGGAGGAAGGGGTTAGGTTCTCCTTGATCGATATAAACCGGATGTATTTCGGGCCTGTCTCGCTAAAACGAGGATGCGAGAATTTCTCCCGCTTGTGGGGACGGGAAGCCGCTTTTCATTTAATGGCTGAGACCTATGCCGAGAGCCGGCATTTTGATAAAGCGGAATGCCTTCGTTGGATATTATACTATCGAAATCGTTTCTGGAAGAAATATGCGTTGAAGCATGAGATTGAATTTGAATTATAGACTTTTATGAAAATACAAATACTCCGGTTCTGTTTAGTTGTTAGTTGTCTTTTGGCCTATGTATCTCCGGTTAAGGCGTTAGAATGGTGGGAAAAGGTAGAGTATCTGACTTACTCGTCCCGTTATTTCGGGCCAAATGCCTTTCCGATTCCCGAGCTGGTAGGAGGAAGCCTGTCCAGCCGTTGGGAAGTGGAGCTTCGGGGGGAATATCATAAGACGCGAGGCGATCAGACGAAAGATATCTTTACCCGTTTGTACATTCCTGTCGTAAAGGGGCGTGTAGGAGTGAATGTCAGTTGGGTATTCCAAGAATGGTACGAGATGTCGCCGGAAGTGCGGGATGAGCGTTATGCGGTAGAATTGAAATCCCCGATTGTTTGCCGGGGCGACGTGATCTTTAATTTTTATTTCCAAGCCCTCCGGAGCGAGAAATGGATGGATATCGTGGTAAGCGCCAACCTGAAAACCGCCAGTGGCGGACGCTTGTGCGACGCTCGTTATACGGATGCGGCCTCTTATTGGTTCGACGCTAATCTGGGACGTACGTTGTGGAAGCGGAAAGATGTAAACGCTTCGATCCGTGTGCAAGCTTTAGCGGGTTTTTATTGTTGGATGACTAACGATGTCGTTAATCGTCAGAACGACGCTTTCTGTTATGGGGCAGGTGTGTTAGGAACCTATCGGGGGTTCTCGTTGGATTGTAATTATGCCGGTTTCCGGGGATATCGGGATAATGGGGATAAGCCGATGATTCTACGGACAAAGCTAAATTATGAGCTTAAGAAAAATATCCTGTCCTTCCAATATAAACATGGAATGAAGGACCATCTTTATGATAGCTATTCATTAGCTTATATCCGTTGTTTCTGAATCTGTAAATAATCTATGCTTTCTTGATCGACCTGAATAACGTGGCGAAGCCGTCTGTATAAGCCTTTACGCTGAAATCTTGGATGATATGCTCACGTGAGGCCTTGGCGAACGCTTCCAATCGCTCCGGGTTATCGATAAGCGAGCGGATAGACGCCGCCATTTGTTGAGGAGAAGAAGGCGGCACTAACAATCCGGTGACTCCGTCTATGATTAAGTCTCTTGCTCCCGGTATATCTGTTACGATACAAGGAACGGAACAAGCCATAGCCTCCCGCACGACTCTTGGGGAGGCATCCCGGTGCGAGGGAAGTATAAACAACTGGGACGTGACCAGAAAAGAGATGGCGTCGGAACGCTGTCCCAGAAAATGAATTTGTGCGCTTACCTTCGACTGTTGGGCTAATTGGAAATCATTTTCCCCATATTCTCCCACGATCGTAAGATGTACCCGTGGATCATCCAATAAGATAAACGCATGAATCAAATCGGTTAAGCCTTTGAACGGCCTGTTCTTCGTCGCTCCGATATAGATGCAACGAAAGGCGTCGTCCGGAATATCGTCTGCTTGTTTGGGCGTACGGACTGCTTCCTTGATCCAATCGATATCAAATGGTTTTGTGCTGGTCGTTAGCCTTTTTCGTGCGATGAATCGGGAGAGATATTCCTCGATATCTTTGGTCTCGCATACGACATGCTCCACGGCGGGATTTAAGATGCCTAGATAATAGGTCGGATCGAACCGCTTCAATTTAGCCTGCGTACCTCGGTATGCGATATTCTTCGCCCGTGTGCCTATGGAGGCGAATAGAGCGTTTGATAAACCGGAACTACTCGGTGAGTAGATAAGGTCGATCTGATAAGTCTTGATGATTTGGCGCAGGGCACGAATAACGTTCCAGTTGAACTTCGAGGTAATGACCGGCAGATCCAAGGGTGTACAATTCCCATAGATCTTTTTGTCGGTATACGATTGGGGAGAAGCGATATAGATGTTGAAGTCCTCAAGCTTGGACAATCCTTCCAGCATTTTGTAGGTCGCTATGTCGGCTTCTTTATAGACTAAAAGTATATTCATTGTGTATGGATAAAATGGATTTGCTAAGATCGTGAGATATTCTCGTATACTCGCATGAAATGAGCCGCTAATACGTCGGGCATGAATCGCCGTATATTCTCTCGTCCGCCGGAACGCATGGATTCGGCCAGCTTCGGCTCGTTCAATACGGACTCTATCAAGCTGCGCAGCTCTTGCTCATTTCTCGGATCGGTATATAGAGCGGACGATCCGCCCGCCTCTTCCAGACAAGAACCGGTAGCCGCTATCACCGGAATACCGGCAAGTTGGGCTTCTAAGATCGGGATACCGAATCCTTCGAAAAACGAGGGATAGACAAATAAGGTCGCCATCTGATAGAAAGCGGCTAATTCGTTAAAAGGTATATGGGTCAAGATACGGACGCGACCGGACAGGTTGTTTTCCCGGATATAGGTTTCTACCGTATCCGTATAAGGCGTATGCTTACCGATAGCGATCACGGAGATATCTTCTTTCAGGGCTTTCAGGGTTTTTACCAGAAGCAATAAATTCTTCCGTTCCTCGATGCTCCCTACATATAATATATAAGGCCCGTTTATCTGATATTTCTCGCGTACGGACGATTTCACGTCTTCTTGAACCGCTTGCCCGAATATCGGGTCACAACCTTGGTAAACAACCTCGATCTTGCTTTCCGGAATGTGGAAGAAGTCCCGGATGTCTCGCATCGTCTGCCTGCTGATCGCTATGATCTTGTCCGATCGTAAACAAGCTTGCTTGAATTTGTAGGTATAGATGGAACGATCGATCGGTTTATAAAGCTGCGGGTAACGCAAGAAGATCAAGTCATGTATCGTTACGACCGCTGGGATTCCGTTCTGTTTTAGATTCATAGGAATCTCATTACTCAAGCCATGGAACAGATCTACGTGCTTTTTTCGAAGCGTAGCCGTTAGACCCGAGGTACGCCATAAAGACGGAAATAGTTTATCGAACCTGCCTTCCGGATAATGGAATGAGACACTTGGACGCTCCTCGATCCGTTTCCGTAACGCCTCTTTGCCTTTGCTCGGCGTATAGAGTTGATAGGTATGCTCCGGGAAAGATGCGGACAAACTATTCACTACGAACCGGCTATAATTACCCAGTCCGGTAGCGTTATGCGTAATCCGTTTTGCGTCGAAAGCGATCTTCATAGGCTTGAATTCGATATATTGGGCAAATATACGATATAATTTTAATTACCTTTACCTCATTTCCTTCCGAAATCCGCCGGGATCTCCCCCCATACGGATGTTTCCCATTTGAGGATCTGGGTGGTATAGGTATGGGTGTTCAACCATTTCTCGGCCCGCTCGATGAGGTCGAAGATAGGTTCGTTGATCGGTTTACGTGCTAATAGGGTTTTGCATTTCTTTTTCTTGACCCAGCTGATGGCGTTGCGGCTATCCGAATAGATCGGCAGGTCGCTTCCCTTTTGCTGTAGCAAGGCGAGGCCGTGTACTAAGGCGAGGAATTCCCCGACATTGTTCGTGCCCTCCTTCAGCGGGCCGATATGGAAGATCTCTTGTCCGGTAGCGGTATAAACGCCTCTGTACTCCATATCCCCGGGATTACCGCTACAGGCGGCGTCTACGGCAAGACTCTCATTGATGGGGTTCCCGATCGGGGCTTCCGGCGCGAGACGGGCAACGGCTTTCGGGGAAGAGGCGGTCTTTAGGTAATGGGTATAGCCGGCCTCGAAGGCTTTGGCGGCTTCCTCCCGGTTCTCGAAGGATTTATATTTGGCTCCCTCTTGTCCGTCTACCTGTGCCTTGCATTCCGCCCAGTTATCATAGATTCCCGGGTTCAACCCTTTCCATACGACATAAAACTTATTCTTGGCCATGACTCTTACTCAAGATTTCTTGTGAGAATTGCGTATAGGTACCGAACGGCGCTCTTTTATCCTTGAAGAAACGGATCAAGGCGTCCAGCCTTCTTTCCATGCCGCAACCGGAATGGTTGGTCATGATAAACGGTAACTTTAGCTCTTTCCGATCACTTAAGGAGGTGAACTCCCACGGATGGAAATAGGTTAGGAAATAACCGTCCTCTTTCCAAGTCCAAAGCGCTAACTTACGATACAAGGTGGCCGGAAGGTTATGGTAAGCCAGCCAAAATAAGGGGAAACGGACGATCGGGGTCACCGAGGCGGGCAGTTGCAATACGCCATCTTTCATGAAATAGGTGCGGGGTTGTCCCAGATGGTTATAACGGCCGGGAATACAAGTCGGGTTCAAGGACGAGTTGTATAAGTAACCGGCCTTATGTATCTCTTCTTCTTCGACGGGCATCATGCGGGCCATACGGAAACCGTTCACCGGTTGTCCGGTCAGTTCCTCCAATGCCTCTTTGGACTTGCGTAGATCGGCGGTCTCGAACGACGAGTGATAAAAACCATGCGAAGCGATCTCGTGTCCACCCTTTTGGATGTCCAAGATCAAATCCTTTGCGTGAAGGGCGAAGTTCGCCGTGCAAAAGAAAGTCGCTTTTACCCGGTGACGGGCCAGACATGCCAGTATCTTCCGGGTTCCTTCTACGGAAGTACGCATTTGTTCCTCGAACGGCAATTCCACGCCGTGTTCCAATGGAGCGTCAAACTCCTCGATATCAAAACTAAGTAATATCATGTATGTCAATTAATCTCTATGAAATAAGATGGATAAGAAGTTCAACGCTTCCCGCCGCAGGACCTTGAATCCCATATCGGATACCGCCAGTCCTTCTTTGATGTTCGCATTGATTGTCTGTAAGTTTATCTCTTTCCGGCGACTTGCCTTATAGATAAATTCCGTATCGAATAGGAAGCTATTGATACGGGTAGTCAGGAATATCGCCTGTCCCGCTTGGCTGAATCCCTTCATGCCCCCTTGTGTATCCTTGATCTTGATCCGCAAGACCCATGTATTGCATATGTGGGACAGTTTGGATAACATTTGCCGGAAAGGAGGTAGATTATCCTGATAACTTTTGCCGCGGGTAGCCACGACTACGTCCGCTCCTCCTAGCAACGCCTCGACCATCCTGCCGAATGAGTCGTTTGTATAAGGAAAATCGTAGTCCGTATAAATAATGTAAGGAGAGGTACATCGCTTTACCGCCTCTCGCAAGGCATATCCTTTTCCCCGGTTAGGCTTATAGTCCACGACGCAGACATCCGGTATCAATTGCCGGAGGCGGTCGATCGTCTCCGGCTCGTATCCCCGTCTCGAACCATCACTGACAATAAAAAGGTGGAAACGTACCGGGCTGAATAATCGCTCCACTTCGCGGAAATGGGTGGCTACTCGTTCCTCCCAGCCCGAAGGCGGGTTGTAACAAGGTAATACCAAATCTATGTCTGCTCGTGCGTTCATTCCATTTATACCTTTACCGGATTATAATTCCTCGTACACATCTCAAATGTCAGCTTTAGCCAGATCAGCATACAAGGCAACGCTTTTAACGCATACGGGTATACATAATGCACTCGTATATATTTCGGGAAAAGATCGGACGGAGACATGCTGGTCAATAGAAAGGCGAAGACCATCAAGACAATATCCAATATCGAACGTTTCCACGGTACAGCCGTATACCAAATAGCGACTCCGATAAACGCTATAATATAGGTACTGGACTCGCTACCCGTGCTGAACAGTACGACAAACATTAACACCGAGGCCAATAACGTTTTCCGGAAAGCCTCATATTTATATTGACTGATGCGTAGATAAGGCAGGCCGAATAATATTAATCCCCCTATTATCAGATAAATGTCCGAGTAACTGACCGATCCCGATATCTTACGAACCATTCCCAAGAAGGAAATGTTCTGCATGAGCGCGAATAAGTTCTCCGAATTTTTTCCGGATAAGTCCTCGAACCAACCGGTATATTGGGACATTATATAATCCGGCCCGGACAATATCATTGGGGCTACGACCATGATGACCGCCCACCCTATGCAAGATAGGCTGAACTTCATCTTATGGCGGGAGAAAAAGAAAAAGGCCAATCCCGTGATCCCATACAATTTAGTGAAGGTACCCAGCATGATCACGAAAGCGGCCCATACGTCTTTCTCTTTCTCTATCAATACGTAAGCGAGGACAATGATAGCGGCGATACTGATATTGAATTGCGACATGAAAAGCGAGGTAAGCAACTCATGGGCGCAGAACCAATAGATAAAGATACGTTCCCGCTTGATCCCCGGCAGCATCTTGATCGCCCAGAATAAGAAAAGGCTCTGTGCCACCGACCAAGTAAGCAGTCCTAACCATAACGGTGTAATGGCGAACGGAGCCACTACCAAGCTAAATACCGGCCCGTAGTGAAAAATATCGTTGTATTCTTCCGGATAGGCGGCATAGAGCGGTAACTCATTCAACGTATGCCAAAAGGATTGCCTGAAGATCGAGAAGTTATTATATTTCCCGGGGAAATACTTGGTAATCCATGCGATAACCCCCAGCAATGCCCATAGCCCCATTAAGGTACTATATTTGCTGAAAAATGGCTTATGGATAATTGTATTGAACTTATCTATAAATTTCATCATCGAATCTACATCTGTCTACGGGACAAAATTACATAAAAACGGTGACTTTTATGCGAGTTAAATAAAAATACTATTTTTGCGTCCAAAACTGGTAAGAGATTATTTATGAATGAAATGTTGAGATACACGATCATTCGTGTCATTCTGTTTGTAATGGGAGGCTTTCTTGTTCTCGGATGTTCGGATGAAGATGATGTGGATAATAGTGGAGGAACGAGTAAATATGGTTTAATACGGATGGCGGAGGAGGATTATGATTCGTCGAATACTTCTTATATCCTTCAGGATGAGGAACCGGACGAGGTTCTTTTCGATTCGTCGCAGCGAAAATTCAAGGTGAATGAACCTTTGCAGGTGTCGGTTACCGAGCAGAATGAGCTGATGCTTCGTTTCTATTCACCCAGGGCTATACATAACGTGATCGTATGGGCGACGATTGAAGGCTATGAGGACGAGGTACGGTTTGCGGAGTTTACTACGGTTTTACCTTTTCAGGAGTTTAAAATGAAGTTGCCTTTTCTGGAACAGGCGAAGGTTTATTATACGCGTTCCGGCGAGGAGGTTACCATAGAAGCCTATCCGGATATGGCGGCCGAGAATATAAGTTTGCGGATTGAATGTGGAGATCCGGTATATCAAGGAATGATTAACGTGAAACCAAAGTGGAATATTTGGTTTGGTAAGTATTCCGGTTCAAACTGGGGCAACTTCAGGCCACATCTGGCTCGTGAGGCGGTTGCCCTTTCCTTGAATATGGCTGCGATGTTTTCTTCCTCGCTTTTTGATGAGGAACTGGAGAAGTGGCGCGGCAAGCTGATAAATAACGAGCAAATCGTGGATATAGATGTATTGAAGAAAAAGATCTTGAATCATGGCGGATTGTGTTATGGGCGTGTGGTGAATGTTGTCGGCCTGGGCGGGGGAAATACCTTTGGATTAGGTGAATATGTCTATCTTACCCATTATGCGGATGATGCCAACGGGACTGATGTGCCGTATCATGAGCTGGCGCACTGCTTGGGATATGGGCATAGTGGGAATATGACGTATTATCCGGCGGAAGGAGGCTTCCCTACAATTTGTATGAAGGTTTACTCACAGCTTTCCGTGAGCAAGAAATTACCGGTTTATTCCCGCCGTTTCTTGCATACCCGGAGGAATAAGAATCTGGTAGAGAATAAAAACGTGTATACCTCCTCGAAATACATTATCGATGATCCGGAATTGGATGCCATAGATGGCGGGCTTGGGCTTGCTCCGATGGAGACGGATAGGGCTGGTGATGAGGGTTCTCCTCTCTCATTTACACTTTCTGTCTTGGATATTCCCGGTGCCACTGTGGAAACTTTTCATCCGAAAGCGGTCCATCTTTATGGGAATACGCTATATGTAGCAAATGACGCTCCGGGACATTATAGTTTGGAGGTCTTTGATGTATCTTCCGGTAATGTGCGTCATGTGAAAAGTATGGTTGAGTGGATGAACGGAGATAAGAAAGAGACCTTTGCGGGGGAGCCAAACGGCGTGACTCGCTCGTATGGGAAAATATATGTCACGAATACGGGAAGCCGTACGGATGTGTTTGATGCGGAAACGTATGAGTTCATTACTTGTATCGGTACGGGTACTTGGGGTGAGGGTGGTTATCAGACCGTTCATGCGTTTGATGTGACGGCTAGTCAAGGGGCTGTCTTTATCCGGGATAAACGGAAACTGGTAGTTGTCTTGGAGCAAGATGTACAGCCCGGTTCCGCTGCTCGGGTACCTATATATAGCCGTAGCGTAAATTTACAAGAGGCAATGGGTACTTATGCGGTAGCGGCACGAAATGATGGCTTTTTATATGTAACGGCCCAGAATAAAAATATGATCTATTTATTCGATCCTGCGGACATTCGGGCAGGGGACACGGGCTTTGCGCCGTATCTGGTGACATTGGGATTTGAAAAGTCTCCCCAGTCGATAGCGTTTGTAGGGGATCGTTTGTTTGTTACGCTTCGTGTCGATGATAAACGGTCGGAGCTATGGGAGATCAGCCCTAAGAACGGAAAATTATTGCAGGACTTTACAGATTCGATGGTCTATCCCGAGAAAATAGCCGGTGCTCGTCATACTTTATTGGTAGTGGATCGTGCGACCCAGACAGTAAAAGCCATTGGCCTATGATTTTTTTATTGATTCTTAGGAATAAAGAAGATAGAGTTCCCGGAAAAAGTTTACATTTGCGAAAACTATTATAATAACGTATGAAACGTGTTTTTTTGGTCGGATATATGGGAGCGGGCAAGACAACGGTGGGAAAGGAGCTTGCCAAGCTCGCCGGTCTTTCGTTCATAGATCTTGATTACTATATCGAAGGGCGTTATCATAAGGCCGTTTCGCAGATATTCGCCGAGAGAGGGGAGGAGGCTTTCCGAGAGATAGAACGGAATATGCTTCACGAGGTCGCTGAGTTTGAGGACGTGCTGATCTCCACGGGAGGAGGCGCTCCTTGCTTTTTCGATAACATGGAGTTTATGAACGCTTCTGGCACGACGGTTTACTTGAAGGTGTCAGTCGAGGAGCTGGCGAAGCGTCTGGAGTTGTGCAAACATACCCGTCCGGTGTTGAAAGGACGTTCCGGGGAGGAACTGAGGGCGTTTATCGCCGAGAGTCTGGAGAAAAGGAATCCGTTTTATACGAAGGCGTCCATAACGTTTGATGCCGAGAAGATGTTAACAGAATCTGATGTACATGACATATCGAACGCGTTAATGAAAATCCTATAGCATATGGAAGCGAACGACGGCCGGCAGGCACAGGGGGCCTATATCCCGCAGGAATTATTGAAAGAGATCAGCAAGGTGAATAACCGTTTGCTCATCGGTATTCCTCGTGAACGATGCGAGGCGGAAAAACGTTTGCCGTTAACTCCGGAGGCGGTGGATATGCTGACCGATTGCGGTCACCGGGTGCTGGTGGAAAGTGGCGCCGGATTAGGCATCAACTATTCCGATAATCATTTCTCGGAGGCGGGGGCGGAGATCGTCGATACGCCCGCAGAAGTTTTCCAAGCGGATCTGATCTTGAAGATATTGCCTCCGTTACCGGTGGAAATCGCGTTTATGAGACCTCGCACGACCGTTTTCTCATTGGTGCAGTTTAATTTATTCGCTCAAGAGGCTTTCGAGTTGATGATGGCGAAACGGATTACCGCTATCTCTTATGAGTTGATGGCGGATGAATATAATCGTTTCCCGGTGCTGAATGTCACTTCCGAGATCGAGGGGGCGGCTTCCATAACGATCGCTTCCGAGCTGTTGAGCAATACCCAAGGAGGTAAAGGGATCTTATTAGGCGGTATCCCGGGCGTATCCCCTACGGAAGTGGTGATTATCGGGGCCGGAAACGCCGGGACCGTGGCCGCGCGTGCCGCGTTGGCCTTGGGAGCATCCGTGAAAGTATTCGATGATGATATCAATAAATTGCGTATAATACAACAGGTCTTAGGGCAAGGGCTTTTTACTTCCACGTTCCATCCGAATGTGCTGCATAACGCGTTTCGTAGCGCTGACGTGGTGATCGGGGCGATGCGTTATATTAATACGAGACATCGCTATATTATCGCTACGGACTTGGTGCGTACGATGAAAAAGGGAGCTTTGGTGATCGATCTGAGGGTAAGCCAAGGCGGTTGCTTTGAGACGACTTGCTGCTTGTCGAGGGAAGATCCCGCGGTGTTCGAGCAATATGGGGTATTACATTATTGTAAACTGAATATCAGCAACCGGGTGGCTCGTACTACCTCGATGGCTTATAGTAATATATTCGTACCTTTATTATTGTCGTTGGGCGACGCCGGTTCCGTGCAAGGAATGATCAAATCGGATAAGGGCTTTAGGGCGGGAGTATATATGTATTATGGGAAGACAGTGAATAGTTATGTGTCTAACCATTTTAATCTATCATCTAATAATCTTGATCTATACCTCTCTGCTTTTTGATGCGGAAAAGTTTTGAACTCGCAAAGTTTATGCTTTACTTTGCGGACGATCTAAATACCAATAAGCGATAAAGCTAATAAAGTATATTATGGCAGAACAGACAAAAGTTAAGACGCTGGAGAAGGTTGTAATTCGTTTCTCGGGAGACTCGGGAGATGGTATGCAGTTAACCGGTACAATCTTTTCAAACCTGTCCGCGGTTTTCGGGAACGAGATTTCTACATTCCCAGACTATCCGGCAGAAGTACGTGCTCCACAAGGAACACTAAGTGGTGTATCTGGATTCCAAGTGCACTTGGGATCGCGCAAGATCTTCACACCCGGTGATAAGGCCGACGTATTGGTGGCCATGAATCCCGCCGCGCTGAAGGTGAACGTAAAACACCTAAAACCCAATGCGATTGTTTTAATCGACACGGACTCTTTCAAGAAAAGTGATTTGGATAAGGCCTTGTTTACGACCGATGATCCGTTTACTGAGCTGGGATTGACTGGCGTGCAGGTTGTTGCCGCTCCGATCTCTACGATGGTAAAAGACGGATTGGTTGAGTTTGGTTTGGACAATAAATCGGCTCTTCGCTGTAAGAATATGTTCGCCTTAGGACTTGTTTGCTGGTTGTTCGAGCGTCCACTGGAGGAGGCTATGCACATGTTGCAGAATAAGTTCGCTAAGAAACCGGTTATCGCCCAAGCTAATATCAAGGCTTTGACGGACGGTTATAATTATGGTAATAACATCCATGCCTCAGTTTCTACGTATCGTATCGAGAGTAAGAAAGCCGAGCCTGGATTCTATACGGACGTGAATGGTAATAAGGCTACTTCCTATGGTTTGATAGCCGCTGCCGAGAAGGCTGGTTTGCAGTTGTTCTTGGGTAGTTACCCGATCACTCCGGCTACTGATATTTTACATGAATTATCTAAACGTAAGGATTTAGGCGTTATCACGGTTCAGGCCGAGGATGAGATCGCCGGTATCTGTACTTCTATCGGAGCTAGTTTCGCCGGTTGCTTGGCGGCTACATCTACTTCCGGACCGGGGCTTGCCTTGAAGAGCGAGGCGATCGGTTTGGCTGTAATCGCCGAGTTGCCTTTGGTGATTATCGATGTTCAGCGTGGCGGTCCTTCTACGGGCTTGCCGACGAAGAGCGAGCAAACGGACTTGATGCAGGCTCTGTATGGCCGTAATGGTGAGAGCCCTGCCGTGGTAATAGCGGCCTCTACGCCGACTGATTGTTTTGATGCCGCATTTTGGGCGGGTAAGTTGGCCGTGGAGCATATGACTCCGGTTATCTTGTTGACCGATGCCTTTATCGCTAATGGTTCTTCCGCTTGGAGAATTCCGGAAATGGATAAATATCCGGAGATTAAGCCGAATTACGTAGCTAATTATCAAGACGAGAAAGTTTGGAAGGCGTATCGTCGTAACAAGGAAAGCTTGGTTCGTTACTGGGCGATTCCGGGAACGGAAGGTTTCGCTCATCGTCTGGGCGGTCTGGAGAAAGACTACGAGACGAGTGCTATCTCTACCGATCCGGCTAACCACCAGAAGATGGTGACGACCCGTCAGGCTAAGATCGATAAGATCGCCGACTATATCCCCGAACTGGAAGTGATCGGAGATGAGGACGCTGATTTATTGATCGTTGGTTGGGGTGGAACCTACGGACACCTTTACGAGACGATGGAGACGATGCAGGAGAATGGCAAGAAGGTGGCTTTCGCTCACTTCAAGTTTATCAACCCGCTGCCTAAGAATACGGCTGAGGTTCTTTCTAAGTATAAGAAAGTGGTGGTGGCTGAGCAAAATAATGGCCAGTTCGCTAACTATTTACGTGGAAAGGTACCCGGATTTAATCCGTATCGCTTCAATCGTGTAAAGGGACAACCTTTTGTCGTTGCGAGATTAGTTGAGGAATTCACTAAAATATTGGAGGCTTAAAAGATGACAACAGAAGAAACTAAATTTCAACCGAAAGATTATAAAAGCGACCAGTACGTACGTTGGTGCCCGGGTTGTGGCGACCATGCGGTACTGAATTGCCTGCATAAGGCTATGGCCGAGGTAGGAGTGGCTCCTCACAATATGGCAGTTATCTCAGGTATCGGCTGTTCTTCCCGCTTACCTTATTATATGAATACGTATGGCTTCCATACGATCCATGGTCGTGGAGCGGCTATCGCTACCGGCGTAAAGACGGCTCGCCCGGACTTGAGCGTATGGTTGATTACGGGTGATGGCGACTGCTTGGCTATCGGCGGTAATCATTTTATCCACGCTGTCCGTCGTAATATCGATTTGAATATCGTTCTTTTCAACAATAAGATCTATGGTTTGACGAAGGGACAGTACTCCCCGACATCCGACCGTGGTTTCGTATCCAAGAGCTCTCCTTATGGGACGGTGGAAGATCCGTTTATCCCGGCCGAGTTGGCGTTGGGTGCCCGTGGTAATTTCTTCGCCCGTACGATTGACGTGGATTTGAAGAATACGACCGAGGTATTGACGGCTTCCGCCCGTCATAAAGGCGCTTCCGTTACGGAGGTATTAGTGAATTGTGTGATCTTTAATGACGGTATCCATAAAGGCATCGTAGACAAGGAATACCGTGCGGATCGTACGATTTTCCTTCGCCATGGCGAGAAAATGGTTTATGGCGCTAACATGGATAAAGGTCTTGTGCTAGATGGCCTAAAACTGAAATCCGTAACGATCGGACAAGATGGTTATACGATGGATGACGTATTGGTGCATGACGCCCATGAGAAGGATAACACCTTGCATATGATGCTTGCCATGATGAGCGGTGATATGCCAATTGCGTTAGGCGTAATACGAGATGTAGAGGGACCGACCTATGATGAGGCTGTCCACCAGCAAATCGAGGAGGTGCAAGCGAAGAATCCTACACGTAAATTACACGACCTTTTGATGAAAGGTGAGATTTGGGAGGTAAAGTAATATATTTCTGATCGGATATAAGAGAAGGCGCAAGATATTTATCCTGCGCCTTTCTTATATTTATACGCTGGATTTGTTTGTGCGGAAAAAAGTATATATCTTTGTTTCAGTCACAATAAAAGCGAATACCTATGATGACAACTTCGGAAATAGTTGAGATGCTAGCTAAAAGTATATGATTTGTAAACTCCATATTACAAATAGACTAAGGGTTTTGTTAATTGCATGGAAAAGAGTAATTATTACTGAAAAATTTCCTTAATAAGCTGTGTACGATAAAAAAAAATATTACTTTTGTACCGCGGTTAACAAGGTGGAGTCGCAGCAAGCTCCAAAAGGTCGGAAAGCCTCACCGTATCGAACTAGAGTAGAGAGAAAAGTTATATAAAGTCAATCATTTAAATTAAATTCAAGATGGCTAATTTAGATTTAAGCAAGTACGGAATTGTTGATGTGAAAGAAATCGTTCACAATCCGTCTTATGATGTTCTGTTCGCAGAAGAAACTAAACCGAGTTTGGAAGGCTTCGAGAAAGGCCAGGTAACTGAGCTAGGTGCTGTAAACGTGATGACTGGTATTTATACAGGTCGTTCTCCTAAAGATAAATTTTTCGTAAAGAATGAAGCCAGCGAAGATTCTGTATGGTGGACTTCTGATGAATATAAGAATGATAACAAGCCTTGTTCTGAGGCTGCTTGGGCAGACTTGAAGGCTAAAGCCGTAAAAGAATTGTCTGGCAAACGTTTGTTCGTTGTCGATACATTCTGTGGTGCTAACGAGGCTACTCGTTTGAAAGTACGTTTCATTATGGAGGTTGCTTGGCAAGCTCACTTCGTAACTAATATGTTCATCCGTCCGACAGCTGAGGAATTGGCTAACTACGGCGAACCTGATTTCGTTTCTTTCAACGCAGCTAAGGCTAAAGTTGACAACTACAAAGAATTAGGCTTGAACTCTGAGACTGCTACTGTTTTCAACTTGAAGACTAAAGAGCAAGTTATCTTGAATACTTGGTACGGTGGTGAGATGAAGAAGGGTATCTTCTCTATCATGAACTACTTGAACCCGTTGCGTGGTATCGCTTCTATGCACTGCTCCGCTAACACGGATAAAGAGGGCAAGAGCTCAGCTATCTTCTTCGGTTTGTCTGGTACTGGTAAGACTACTTTGTCTACGGACCCGAAACGTTTGTTGATCGGTGACGATGAGCACGGATGGGATAACGAAGGTGTATTCAACTACGAGGGTGGTTGCTACGCTAAGGTTATCAACTTGGATAAAGAGAGCGAGCCGGATATCTACAACGCTATCAAACGTGACGCTCTTCTTGAGAACGTAACAGTTGCCGCTGATGGTAAGATCGATTTCGCTGATAAGTCAGTTACAGAGAACACTCGTGTTTCTTATCCGATCTATCACATCGAGAACATCGTTAAGCCGGTTTCTAAAGGCCCGCACGCAAAACAAGTTATCTTCTTGTCTGCTGACGCATTCGGTGTATTGCCTCCAGTATCTATCTTGACTCCGGAGCAAACTCAATACTACTTCTTGTCTGGATTTACCGCTAAATTAGCAGGTACAGAGCGTGGTATCACGGAACCGACTCCTACATTCTCCGCTTGTTTCGGTGCTGCTTTCTTGTCATTGCACCCGACAAAATACGGCGAAGAGTTGGTTAAGAAGATGGAAATGACTGGCGCAAAGGCTTACTTGGTGAACACAGGTTGGAACGGTAGCGGCAAACGTATCTCTATCAAAGATACAAGAGGTATCATCGACGCTATCCTTGATGGTTCTATCAACGAGGCTCCGACAAAGAAGATCCCGTATTTCGACTTCGAGGTTCCGACTGCATTACCGGGCGTAGATCCGAAGATCTTAGATCCTCGCGATACCTATGCTGATCCTGCTCAATGGGATGAGAAAGCGAAGGATTTGGCTGCTCGCTTCCAGAAGAACTTCGCTAAGTTCACGGGCAACGAAGCTGGTAAGGCATTGGTTGCTGCTGGTCCTCAGTTATAATTGCTTAAAAAACCTTGATCAAAAAAGGTCAAGGTTTAAAAATATCTTTATAAAAAAGCGTGGAATTACTAATTCTGCGCTTTTTTTATGATAACTGCGTTAATTTTATTATAAATGTGAAGTAGTTTTAAAAAATATTCCTACCTTTAGACCGGATTATCTGTTATAAGAAGAGCTTAAAAAGGAGTAATGATAAAAAAACTGGCACTTATTATTGGCTTTATAATTTGTTTGTCATCTTGTGGCAAGGATTATGTCTATCGGATTGAAGGGGAACTTTCTAATCTGGAAGATCAAACCGTATATGCTGTATTTGAGAAGGATAATTATAAAGTGGTTGATACAGTGGCTTGTACGAAACCCGGGCAGTTCCAGATCGATCAACATGAAGCGGGTTTCCATTGTGTGACTATCTTCTTTGCGGATAAAGAGCATTGGGTTACGGCTTATCTGGAACCGGGAGAAACCGTGAAAATCACGGGCGACGCTAACTCTCCATTGCTATTGCAGGTAAAGGGGGGACGGACAAATGATAAGTTGACCGCTTTTAAGAAAAAAATCGCTCCTTTATTGACGGAATTGACAAATTTATCAAATTCTTTAAATAGCAAGGATTTGAACGATACGATCGAGGAGACGGATATCGCCGCTCGTTTGGCGAATGTTAATATGCAATTGAGCGAGGAAGCGATCCGGTACGTAAAAGAGAACCCGGATGAAGAGGTATCCGTTGTCTTGATTCAATCTTTTTTCTCAGATCCCGATGATACTCGTAAAATTGATGAGTTGTTGGCGTTATTGAATCCAAGGTTGAAAGACTTTTATCTGGTGAAGGAGCTGGAGCAATATAGCGCCCGTGCGAAACGTACGGCTTTGGGTGCGGAAGCCCCAGATTTCTCCGTAAGGAATATTTATGGGAATACGGTAAGTTTGGATTCTTTCCCGCAGAAATATTTATTGCTGACATTTACTGCTCCTTGGTGTGATATGTGCCAGACAGAGGATCTATATCTGGATAAGGTAGCGATGAAATATCCGAAAGATCAGTTGGATATTCTTTTGGTTAGCTTGGACGATAATCCGGATAATGTCCGGGATGTACTGAAGAAGGATAGTATAGCGTGGAACCTGGTAACAGATTCGGCTGGACAAGCGGCTATGTTGATAGATCTGTATAACGTAAGCGTATTGCCACGCTGTTTCTTGATAGATGAGGATCATAAGATCTTGATGAAAACAGAGAATGGAATCGAGATCAAGCAAACACTGGAAAACTTGTTCGAAGACTGAGCGATTGAAAACAGGAGGTTCCGGTTTTAATTTGTAATTAGTAACTCAAAATTCTTAACTATGTTAGTAAAATCTTATGCCGCTGCCGTGCAGGGGATTTCCGCTACGGTCGTTACCGTAGAAGTGAACTGTTCCAAAGGTATCCAATTCTTTTTAGTCGGTCTTCCGGACGTGGCCGTTCGTGAGAGCCATGAACGCATTATCTCGGCTCTTCAAGTATGTGGTTATAAATTCCCCCGCAATCGTATCGTTATTAATATGGCCCCCGCAGATATCCGTAAGGAAGGGTCTTCTTATGATCTGCCTTTGGCGATCGGTATTCTGGCGGCGGCAGAGCAGATAGATTCATCCAACTTATCCAAATTCGTATTGATGGGCGAGCTTTCTATGGATGGGAGCCTCCAACCGATAAAAGGGGCATTGCCTATCGCTATTAAGGCTAGGGAAGAAGGCTTTAAGGGCTTTATCTTACCCAAGCAAAACGCTTGTGAGGCTGCGGTAGTGAACGATCTGGAAGTGTATGGAGCTTCGAATATCAAAGAGGTGCTGGAGTTTATGGAGGGGAAACCGACATTGCGGCCTACGGTCATTGATACCCGTAAGGAGTTTTACGACCGCCAGCAATTGTTTGATTGCGATTTCTCCGATGTCCGGGGACAAGAGAACGTGAAGCGTGCGATGGAGGTGGCCGCCGCCGGCGGACATAATCTGATCATGGTAGGTCCTCCCGGAAGTGGCAAGTCCATGTTGGCGAAACGTCTCCCCACGATCTTGCCCCCTTTTACCTTGCATGAGTCCTTGGAAACAACTAAAATCCATTCCGTAGCCGGTAAGATAGGAGGTGGCACCTCCTTGATGGTACAACGTCCTTTTCGCTCTCCCCATCATACGATCTCTAATGTCGCCATGGTAGGAGGTGGCACTTTCCCGCAGCCGGGAGAGATCAGCTTGGCTCACAATGGTGTCCTTTTTTTGGATGAGTTGCCGGAATTTAACAGGAGTGTCTTGGAAGTCATGCGACAGCCATTGGAAGATCGAGTGATCAATATCTCCCGTGCCCGTTTCACGGTGGAATATCCAGCCGGCTTTATGCTTGTGGCCTCCATGAATCCTTGTCCCTGCGGCTACTACAACCATCCGGACCGTCCTTGTCTCTGTTCTCCCGGAGCCGTCCAGAAATATATGAACCGCATTTCCGGCCCATTACTCGATCGTATCGATATCCAGATAGAGATTGTCCCTGTCCCTTTCGAGAAGATTTCCGAGCAACAGCCCTCAGAGCCTAGTATCGCTATCCGTGAGCGGGTCATAAAAGCCCGTGCGATCCAGGAAAGGCGTTTTGCCGCTTATGAGGGTATTTATTGTAATGCCCAGATGAACTCCAAGCTACTCCATCAGTACGCCGTTCCCGACGCTTCCGGCCTCTCCATCCTCAAAACCGCCATGCAACGTCTCTGCCTCTCCGCCCGTGCCTATGACCGTATCCTGAAAGTCTCCCGCACGATAGCGGACTTGGACGCTTCCGAGCGGATCGAGGTACGGCATCTGGCGGAGGCGATTCAGTACAGGAGCTTGGATCGGGAGAATTGGGGGATGTGAGTATCAACTTAACTATTCCGATATTCCTGCGGGCTCATACCCACGTGGCGCTTGAAGTATTTCCCGAAAAAAGACATATTCGTGAAATTAAGCGCATAGGCTATGTCGTGTATGGAAAGGTTTGTTGATTTCAGCTGAGCCTTTGCGTCCATGATTACCATGGAGGTGATGATCTCCACGCAAGTTTTTCCGGTGGTTTGTTTGATAATGCTGCTTAGATGCGCTTGTGTGATGCCAAGCCGCTTGGCATACCATGCAACGGATCGTTGCATGGTGTAGTTTTGCATTACTAATTGAGTGAAGTTCTTGCTGGTTTGCTCTGCTTTGGAGAGATTTTGTTTATCTGCCGTTTGATCTTTATACATGGTGCTTACCCCCATCAAGATGCCGGTAAACAGGTGATTGATAACACTCCTGCTCAGTTGGGAGCCACACAGCTCGTAAGTCTTGATCAGCAACTCGAAATAATCTTTCAACAGGGGCAGGGCTTTCTCTTTCGGTTTGTAGATCGGATTTTCTTTCACGATATAGTGCATATCTATGACCGATTTACTTGCGTTTGCCTTTTCGAGGAAATCGGATGAGAATCCTATGAAATAGATTTGCAGGTCTCCGCCTATCTTATGAATCTGGAAAATACTGCCTGGCAAGATCGAGATAAAACTTCCCGGTTCAACCTTGAACTGCGTCAGGTTGATGGAGGCCTCCACCTCTCCACTCAGGCAGAACACGAAGATCCCCGCTTTCAGCCGGCAGGGATAATTGGCGTAGAGGTTCAGCAATCCAATATCTCCGGCCGTGAGCTTCCCGATGACCCAATCTTGGGGCAGGTCTATTTTAGGGATGTCTTTTTCCATGTCTCTCTTATCATTCCTTAAGCATGAATACTTGGCAAAAGTAGATATTTTCAAAGACTTGTCGTGTCTTTTTGCGGAATATTTCTTGTGCTTGGTAGGATTGAGCTCCGCTTTTGCCGGAAAGCAGATTTGTTATCGGAATTCTTTCTTTTGTGACGTTTTGATCAAAAGGATCCGCATATCGTGACAAGACTGTTTTCCATGCTTCCAAAAATAGCGGGAGTACACAGGTAATAATCGGCCTTTTTTGTGAGAAAACCGTGTTTTGGATACCTTTTAGGCGGTGAAAGTACGCACGATAGGTGTCGTTGGGCAACGCCGATACTGCCGTTGGGCATCGTAAGTAGTCGAGAACTGGATCGTGAGTAGTCGCGAATGGGCATTCGTATACTGGTATAACCCGATTCTTGCCCCCCGGATCTCCCTTTTTTACGCTTCGAATATGAATTAGCATGAATTGTTTTCGCTAGAATAAAAGGCCGTTTTGGGATATAGAACTATTAAACAGTGGATTGTGGTTTTTTTTGTAAAAATTTGGGAACGGCACGTACTTTTACCCGGAATAATCGATTCTTCGGGAGTTAAGATTACAAATTGTCATTTTGTAACGATCTTTCTTCCACGGTCAAGGCGATGGCTTGTTGCTTTGTGCTATTTGAAAAAGAGAACAGAGGCTTACAAAAATCGGACATAATTGTTTTCTTAAACACTTCTGTATGTGTGGGAGTGAGAAGTGAAATCTAAAAAAGAGAATAGGTAATCATATAAACAGACCTTGTGCGTGTTGTTGGGATGTTGTTCTTTTGCAGTTGAATTTGGGTTTGAATATCCTTATTGTTGAGGAGTGAGTATATTAAAGATATTAATATGAGAAAAATGAGATTTATGAGTTGGGGGATGGCTTGTCTGCTGGGTGGATGCTTGTCGCTGGCCTCTTGCCAACAGGAGGAACTGGGTGGAGTGCCCGTGGCGAAAGGGACGGGGACGATCACGCTCGAACTGAACGCGCAGCCGGGATTCGCCTCCGGTTCCAAGACGAAGGCGGTGGATGAGGCTGCGTATAAAGATAAGAATGGATATACGTTGCAGATCCTTTCTGGTGATAATATTAAAGATGAGTTCTTGTTTAAGGATCGGCCTGCCTCGATAGAGCTGGAGGAGGGTGCGTATAAGCTGAAGGCTTTTTATGGCAAGGAACAAGTAGTTTCCCGAAATGAGTTTTACGTGTATGGAGAGAAAGCGTTTGGCGTGAAAGGTGGCGACCAGGACAAATCGGTCTCCGTGGAATGTGTGCCTACTTGTGCCAAGGTGCAAGTGGATTTTGACGCGACGATGGCGACCTATTTCAGCGATTATAAGGTGGTATATGATACCAAGGCGTTGAACGGATCTACTACGGCTACGTGGGCGAAAGGTGATACGGAACCTTGGTACCTGAAGGTTGATAAGGCAGGTGAGACGGTCAAGGCGACGATCACCTTGACGCCAAAGGCGGAGTATGAGACCAAGGAGGCCTCAGTTGTCCAGACAAAAACGTTAAGTCCGAACCAAGGCTGGACATTGAAGGTGAAACCTAATTATAACCACGGTCAGCTGGGCTTGGAGATCACGATAGATGAGACAACGGAGGACAAGCCGATCGATATTGTAATCCCTCCAACTTGGAAATAAATAAGAAAAGGAAATGAAAGCATTGAATCAGATAGGAATGGCCCTTTGCCTATTGGTGGGCTTGGCTTCTTGCGAGATGCGGGAAGAGATCTTGGGTAAGAAGGAATCGCAAGGTTCGGGTTTGCTAAGCTTGTCGGTGGAGGCAATCGCTCCGAAGGTACAGACGAAGTCTGCGGTCGTTACGGATAACTTCGCGGTGAGTATCGTGGGGGTAAGCGATGAGGTGAAGGATTATACGAAAGATTTCGATCGGGTGAGTGACTTGCCCGCTTCTATCGAGTTGCCGGTGGGTACGTATAATGTGGTCTCGCATACGCCGGGAGATTTGAAGAAGCGGATGGATCACCCTTATTATTTGGGCGACAAGGATCTGCTGATCGAGAAGAACAAGGATACGCAGGCCAACGTGCAGTGTAAGATGCGAAACAGCCGGATCCAATTGAACTATTCAGTGGAATTCCTGGCGGCGTTTCAATCGTGGACGATTACGTTGGACGATGGCTCTGGCATAGCGTATAAGGTTGAGCACGACAATACGATAGGAACGACTCCCAAAGTCGGTTACTATGCTTTCGAGGAGAACGGGGCTGAATATGTCACGCTGAATATCCGTGCGACTACCGTTACGGGGAATACGATTACTTTTTCCCAGCCTTATTACAAGGCGGATGCGGAGACGGGCTATGAGGAGGAGGATGACCCTAATTTCAAGGGAGGCGATGCGCTGATTATCACCTTGGATCCTAAAGCTCCGGATGCGCCGACGAGTGGTACGATCGGTATCGACGTTACGGTGAATGTTCTTTTCGCCAACTCGGATACGGAGGTGAAGATCGAGGTGAATGATAAGAATCAGACTCCGGATCCGAAGCCGGATCCAGACCCGACTCCGGGTGGGGATGGAGACTTGGTGCTGAATTTGCCGGAGGATATAACTATGAAGGCGGATATTTCAAATGCTCCGGAAAAAGCGGATGCGTTGATTGACGCAAAGAATGGCATTGAGAGTATGACTGTAAAAATTATTCCTGATGGAGATTTTTTTACGGAAGCGTTGATGGAACTTAAGAATAGAAGTGTTGATGATGGTGGCCCTATCGATTTCCTGACAGGTGAAGAACTTGTGGGGAATACAGCTGTTGAGGCTTTGTTTAAAGAACTTGGGAAGGATTTGAAATCGCCTCAAAAGGGAGCACTTTCTTATACTTTCCCGGTAGGTGGATTTTTCCCATTTATGATAGGTATGGCAGGTGAACATAAATTTGAGATTACCTTGAAAGATCAATCCGGCAATACAACTTCAGGAGTCTTAACCATAACAATAGAAGAATAATGATGAAAAGATTATATGTGCTATTGTTTAGTTTATGTCTTTTGATGGCCTGTCAAGAGGAAGATACCTCTTTGCAGGGCAAGATGGGCTATTTGCGATTGGATGTGGCTGCGGTGTCAAGTACGAATACCAAATCGGCTGTCCCGGAGAATTATAATCCGAAGCAACTGCATGTGGAGATCGAGGATGCCAGTGGGAACATCGTGAAACGCACAGACAATTTTGATCTGGAGTGGAAAGGGAAAGAAATGATGCTGTCCCCGGGGAATTATACGATAGCCGCTTCCTCAAACGGTTTTGACGGGAATGCCTCGGGTGAGGGTATCCCTTATTATATGGGTTCCACAACGGTGACCATTCCTGCGGATGGCAGTTCGGTGTCGGCCTCGATTGTTTGCCGGTTGGCAAACGTGAAAGTGACATTCCGTTTCGATACCTCCGTGTTGAGTGTGTTTAAGAGCTTGGCGATGGAGGTCGTTTCCTCTGTCTCAGGGGTGCTTCCGCAGTCGGCTACTTGCTCTCCGACTGAGCGGGTGGTTTATTTCCCGGTGGGGGATTTGACCGTGAGAACCGCTGTGACCAATATGGCAGGGACTACTTTCCCAGCGTTGGAGAAACCGATTACGGGTGTAAAGGCGCGCGATCATTATATCTTGAATTGCAAGTTGGGGGATTCCGGCAATGGCGGGATTACCGTGGAAGCAGATGACTCGGAAAAGGAATATACCTATACCTTCGAGGTACCTACGGTCGCTTCCACGCAACTGGGCGCAGAGACTCCGGCTGTGTTATGGAGCCGGTTCGCCCATTTGGAAGGAAGTATTTTGTCTAAGTCGGAATCTTTCGTGCTGGATCCGAGTGCGATGAGATTTGAGTGGAAAAAGAAGGACGATGCGAATTGGAATACTTTAGCTTCCACGCAAGAGGGGGAGAATTATAAAGCTATTCTGACGGGCTTGCAACCGGAAACGGCATATATGTATCGTCTTGTTTATAGTAAGGGGAGTGATCAGTATGCGAGCGATGAGGTGATGTTTAAAACAGAAAGTGCTACTCCTCTACCTTATGGTGATATGGAAACGTGGGTTGCGGATGGCAAGATAAGTTATCTAGGCGCAGTAAAAGATTTCTGGGACTCCAGCAATCCAGGAGGAGCAACTTATATAGGAAGCAATACTTTCGGTGATACGGAAACAGTCCATACAGGAGGTATGTCAGCGCAATTGGCATCTAAATGGGCTGTACTCAAGTTTGCGGCAGCTAGTTTATATGTCGGACAATTTGTTAGTTTGGTGGGTACAAAAGGTGCCAAGATTGATTTCGGTCGTCCCTTCACTTCTCGTCCTACTCAACTAAAAGGATGGTTCCAATATAAAGGAGGTAATATAAATAGAGTTTCAGGCATTACCTCTATTCCAGGGACTCCTGTAGCAAAAGATGATCCGGATCTTTGGTCTGCTTATATCGTTCTCACGAACGGAACGTATCGGTTGGACAACACGGATATGACAGGAACTTCGAAAGATTTCGCTTCTATCTTAAGAACCGGTAAGGATGCCAGCGGTTTCGACGTGATCGCTTATGGTGTATTGCCTGATGCGGAATGCGTTACTTCTTCGGAGTGGAAGCAGTTCTCGATCGACTTGACTTATCGCAATTTGGTGGAAAAGCCTACCCATATCATCATCGTCTTCTCTTCGAGTAAGTATGGCGATTATTTTGTGGGTTGTGATTCGAGTGTTTTGTACCTCGATGACCTCGAACTCATCTATGGTGATTCCCCCAAGCTCTTAGGCTCGGGGAATTAGGCGTGTGGAAGGTCAGCGAGGTTCGTCCGGAGATATTTGAATTTAAATAGAAGGTGAATAATGTATAAGACTTTGATAGTTCCCCTATTGGGTGTATTTTTTTTGTTGTTGGGTGGTGTCGGTGAGGCACAGGCTCAACGGCGTATGCAACGTATCGACCGCGAGATACAGAAGACAGTCTTTATTCCTAAAGGAACATGGATGGCTGGTGGTACGGTATCTTATTCGGAGCATAACGAGAGTAACTTGAATTTCCTCGTCCTCAAGGATATCGAGGGGAAGGGATACGACTTTAGCGTAAGCCCTTATTTCGGTTATTTCTTTCGCGATAATATCTCTATGGGCGCACGTTTCGCCTATAAGCGGAATTACTTGGATCTGGGTAATTTCGACTTGAACTTGGGCGAGGATTTCAATATCAGTTTAAAGAATTTGTATTATCTGGAGCATAAGTATGAGGCCTCTTGCTTTATCCGGACGTATATGCCGATCGGCAAAAGCAAGATCTTCGGTCTTTTCAACGAGGCTCGCTTGACGTATGGGTATGGCACGGGAAAGAACTCTACCGGTTCCGGTGCGGAGTATGACGGCTCGTATCAAACAGTACAGAATATGCAGATCGGTTTCGCCCCGGGTATGACGGCGTTTATCACGGATTGGTCGGCGGTAGAGGTGTCGGTTGGTGTGATGGGCTTCGACTTCAAGTGGATCGATCAAGAAACAAACAAAGTAGAGGAGGGACGGCAGCGGGTCTCTTCCGGAAATTTCAAGATCAATCTCTTCTCGATCAATATTGGTATGACGTTTTATCTGTAAGGAATGAAGATGAGGAATCGAAATATAATCTGTTATATAATATGTCTGTTATCATTGACCGCTTGCGTGATTGAAGATGATATCCCTTATCCGTTGTTGGAGGGAGCCATCCTTTCGATGACGGTGGAGGGGCAGCGTGCCGGTGAGGAGGGACAGAGCGTGGAGGCTACGATCGATGCGAAGGCCCGCACGGTGACCCTATTCGTGAACGACTCGGTGGATCTCTCCCGTTTGAAGATAAAATCCTTGAAAGTGACAGAGGGAGCTACCTTGATGGCCGATTCGGCTGCGTGTGCGGATATACTCCGTTTCCCGACAACGGGTTTCGCCTCTTTGGACAGTATCTCTTCCGATGCGAATACGCGGGTGGATTTTACCAAGCCGGTTTCCTTTACGGTGAAAACGTATCAGGAATATGTCTGGAAGGTGTCGGTGACGCAATTGATCAAACGAGAAGTGGACGTGACGGGGCAAGTGGCGGATGCCGTGATCGATCCGGTGAACCGTAACGTGATTATCTATGTATCTCCGGATCAATCGTTAAGCGACCTGCAAGTGAACAGCATGATGCTTGGTGGGGAGTTCGGGCGTGTGGAACCGGATCCTACCGATCCGGCGGAGAAAGATTATTCGAAAGGTCCCCGGCAGTTCTATGTGGGGTATAACTGGGAGGAGACGATGTCGAAATGGAATGTCTTCGTCTATCATAAGGAGAGTAACGCAAGTGGTGCGGAAGCTTTTGCGATGGTAACCCGTGCTACGCTTTCCGGAAAGATCCAGAGCGGGAAGACACCGGTCGTGGAGTATAAGCGACAGGCGGATGCGGCTTGGAGCACGTTGGCGACTTCGGCTGTGAAGGTGTCCGGTACCTCCTTTACGGCCTCGCTGACGGGGCTGAAGGCTGCCACTGCCTACCAATACCGGGTATCGGTAGATGGAACAGCGGGAGAGGAGCAATCTTTTACCACGGCGGAGGCGGTACCCTTGACGAACGGGAGCTTCGATGACTGGAGTTCCGTGCCCGCGGGCAAGAATACGCTTTGGCAACCTTGGGCGGAGGGAGGAACCTCCTTCTGGGATACGGGAAACAAAGGGGCTACCACCGTGGGTAACAGCAACTCCACGCCTACTACCGAGACGAGCACGGGAAGTGGGCAAGCTGCCTCGCTGGAGTCGAAATATATCGTCTTGAAGTTTGCTGCCGGCAACATCTTTACGGGTACTTACGTGCGGACGGACGGGACGAACGGTGTGTTGCAATTCGGCCGTCCCTTCACGAGCTTCCCCTCGAAGTTGCGGATCCATTATAAATACAATTGCGTTCCGATCAACAAGTCGGGCGACGATGATTTCAAATATTTGGTAGGTCGCCCGGACTCGTGTCAGGTCTATATCGCCTTGACTGACTGGGACGCTCCGCTGGAGATCCGTACCCGGCCTTCCGAACGTCAGCTCTTTGACCCTTCGGATCCGAAAGTGATCGCTTACGGCGAGCTGACGAAGGGCGAGTCTGTCTCCTCGTGGACGCAAGCGGATATCGTGCTGGATTACCGCTACACGAACCGTACGCCTAAATACATCGTGGTAGTCGCTTCTGCTAGCAAGTATGGCGATTACTTCACGGGTGGCGAGGGTAGCAAGCTTTGGCTGGATGAATGTGAATTGATTTACGACTAACAATAAGGAAAACAAACGATAGGATGAAAGCAATGAGACATATTCACTTGTACATATATTTACCCTTCTTCGCCCTGCTCGCGACACTCTCCGCTTGCGTGGGCGAGGAGCTTTCTGCCCCGAAGGGGGAGGGCACAGGGTATCTCCGGCTTACGCTGGGGGATATCTCGGCCGCTGTTTCCGCAGAGGTGGAGACGAAGGCGGGAACGCTTACGTTGCCCGATACGTATATTCCCGCAAAAACGGATTTCATGATTGATATTAAGCAAGGGGGTACTTCGTATGAAGGGTATCCGAAACCCTTTTCAGAGATAGAGGGGCAGAACTTGGAGTTGCCTACGAGCATTTATACTCTGGAGGTATATGCGGGAACGAATGAACTGATCCAAGAGAGTCCTTATTTTTATGGTTCCAAGGAGGTGCGTATCGTGCCGGGAGAGAGCTTGGTGGAATCCATTGAGACTTCCTTGGCGAATACGATGTTGGTGGCTGCGGTAAGTGAAAATCTGAGAAAGCATTATAAGACTTGGCAACTGACGGTAGAGGTGGGAGAAGCCTCCGATGTTTTAGCTACCCATGAGGTTTCGGAGGGAACCTTGTTTGTTCGTTCCGGGCAGACGGTGAAAGCTCTGTTCGAAGGTACGAATCTATTGGACAAGTCGGCGACCCCGAAGGGATGGGACTTGATTGATCAAGCGGAGGCTTGTAAGCAATATATCGTTCAGTGTGACCCGGATTTGTCGATCTTCTCGAACATACAGATGCAAGCACTTGCTACACCAACGTATGAAGAAGGTCTGCTGACGGGTTCTAGGATAACGTTGGGCTGTGTAGCGGAAGGGGTTCCTATTGAGTTGGTAGATACTTGGACAATCAGTGCTTTATACAATGACACGCCTATCCGGACTTATTCAGGTAATAATCTTACTGGTGCCATGACTGTGGTGGAGGGATGGCCGTATGTCCCGAAGGGATGTAAGTTGTCTACCTCTATTAGACTGCGAACAGGCGAGGAGTTTACGCTTCCTCCGGTAGATGTTGCGGTTACAGAGCCGGACTTCTCCGTAAGTGTTTCCGGTCGCACGAGTTATTCGGTTTATGCGGAAGAGAATAATCCTACCGCTGCGAATGCGATGGATGGATCAAGCATTGTTGATATCGTGGCTACGGCAAGTATAGCTGAGGGTATATTGAATAATCCGAATTATTCGAGTTTGTTGAAGAGTTCTTATAAAACGGATACCGGACAAGAATCAGGAGAGTTTGCCTATGGTGCAAAAGCAAGTTTCACTTCCCTTGCTTGGAAAAAGCACTCGCTGACAGCGGCGGTTATTTTTGATGGGACAGAGAAGATTTCCACTCCAAGTGACTGCCATGTGACGGGGTTGCCGTATAAGGCGGAGCCGCCGAAACAAGAAGAATGGACAGGGGAGGGAAAGCTTAGCTGGGAGAGCGGTTATGTACAATTGGGAAAGAATGCTACATCTAATCCTCAATCTATTTTGTTTAATAAATTTTATGTTCCAAAAGAGCTGAATGTGGAAATTGATACAAAATATCATGTGCAGGGAGCAACGAGTGGTACTACTTTTAGTTTGTTTATAGGAACAAATGAGTTGTTTCGAACAACGGTTGCGGGTGCTACTATTTTTAATCCTAACAGTGAAACAGTCGAAGAAAAACGTTTTTCTGTATTATCATCCTCTAATAACTATATAAAATGTAATAATAGTTATGGGGTAGGGCAAACTCATTCAATAGTTTATAAGATAAACGTTTATTATAGTATAGAACAATAAATATGAAACAAATACTCTTATTTGGCTTAACTGCCCTGGCATTAGTCTTCCTCCCCTCCTGTAGCAACATCCTAGAGGATTCCGGAAACCCGTCGGCTATCACAGAGACCGGCAAGCTTAACCTTGCCCTTGAGGCAGATGCCTCCGTTAGTGTAACAACGAAAGCTACATCAACGGTCACGATCAGTGACGAAGTTAAAAACAATCTGGTGATCACCGGTACAAAAGGTGGCAGCCCTATTACTTTAGGTAAATCCTCCGATTTCGCTGATGGGGCCACAAGGGCCGTTCCCGCCGGTACCTATACGGAACTATCGGCTACGTACAGCCAAATGATCGGCGATTTGCAGTTCGACAGCCCCATGCTTGCAGGGAAGACAACGGAAATCGTAACCGTCACTCCCAACGCCGCGGCTGCAAAGGCCTCTATCACCGCCACGCTCACCAACTCGATCATCACGATCGATCCGGGAACGTTCGCCGAGTTGCAGAAGATGGCTACGATCACTAAGCTTTATGTGTACACCGGTACCGCTGCCGATCCTACGAAAGAGAACCCTGAATATTCCCTGCTATCCGCTGTAAATACCCTAGAAATCGGTAAGACTTTGTTTGTGAAACCCGGTCTCTCGAATGTATATATCCGCATAGAAGGCAAGTTGATCGCAGACGAGACCAAGACATTCGCTACCTCGTCACCGATAAAGGAAAAGGATGGTACTACTACCACGGCCAAGAAGAACTACAACGTGAAATATAGCCTTTCGAATACGCAAGGTACATTGACGTTGAGCATCAATGTAAACGGAACGGTGGAGATTGTCGAGATACCGGTCGAGGTCAATCCTTACGAGTGATTGTCTCCATTTATCCAGATTCTCCGTCCGATTTCCAAGTGTAATGATATTACGTATCTTACTTTTTGTAGTAACTTTGCAAAAAATATAACATAAAGAACAAGGTATGAGACATTCGCTAATTATTCTATTCTGTTTTTCGCTTCTCTCAATCTTTATGGCCCATGGGCAATCGGAGAATGAGAAATCCAAGGGCGATTCATTCTTGTTTTCCTTTATACCCGGAGAGGCTGATCTACAAGCTACCTACGGGAATAATTCAATAGAGATGGAGCGACTCAATCGGAAAATCTGGCCGGTGATGAATCCTTTGATGGATGGGGAGTTTCATGTGCTGATCGTCTCGCATATCTATACTGAGACAGGAGCGGTATCCAAAACCGCTGTCAACACTGCCATGTGGCGGGGGAATACCGTGAGGAAATATCTGAAAAACAAATACGAGCTTGATAATAAACAAATCTCCTTCTATGTAGACCGTAGTGGGGAGTGGGGGAATAGCGTGCATGTGTATCTGCTTTATTTCGCTATGCCGGAGTTTGCCAATAAGCAGATCTTTTATTCCACGGATCAGTCTATACCTGCTATCTCGGCAAGCCTAAAACGATATACGGAGGTCCCTTATATTTACGTGCTCAATGATCCGGATCTTTGCGTGGATGATGAGGTGTTCGCTTATGTCGTGATCAGCAATAAGGCCGATCTTCCTTATGAGGAAGGGGCGATGGTTCCGGTGGCTCCTCCTGCGCAGGAGAAGGTGAGGCAAACGCCGGTAGTCTCTCAACCGGCTCGGACGGAACCTGAGATTACTCGGCAGGCAACGGTAGCTGTAACCCCTGAGCCTCAAGCTCCGGAACGGCAGTCTACCGCATATCAGCCCCGACAGGCGGAGACTCGTGCCGTGACGATGGAGAAAGTCTATCCTACTTTCCAAATGACAAATTTGACTGTTAGGACGAATGTACTGCCTTGGATGACGGTTCCCCCGGGTTTAAGTGTCGGTAAGGAGGGAGCGGAATTGAAGACAGGGTCTATCATGCCAAACTTGGAATTGGAGTATATGTTTGGAGGTTGGGGTTCTGTCGTATTGGGAGGTATGTATTCTCGGTTTGGTTATAAAGGGAATCCTAATAATTTGTGGGGAGTGTCGGTGCTATCTTTGGAGCCTCGACTATGGTTTAACGATGATGGTACTTATCGGGGATTCAACGTGGGCTTGCAGATGAAATACGGAAACTTCAACGTGCGCGATAATGAGCCGTTAGGACATGGAGAGACTGGACAGTTCTTCGGTATCGGGGCGATGCTGAATTATTTGCAACCTATCTCCGGGAATTTCGCTTTTGAGGCTGGGTTTGGCTTTGGCTCACGAATTATCTTTGATGCTTCCACTTACGAGCGGGATTATGATGCACAGGTGAGCGAGACTACGGAGAATTTCTCAGCGACCCATTTCATGCTTAATTTCCGGTTGGCGCTGGTGTATAGGTTTGGATTTAAATAAACGAGATTAAAGTCCCCTTCTCGGAAGTAGTAATGGACGCTGTGTAAATCTTATCTTCGATCTTTATTATAATAATCTTCTTTTTGTCGAAGAAATTACCTTTTTCGATGATGCCAAGAGCTTCCGCCTTATGTCCCCTAGCGGTAAGCTCTTTTTTTATACCTTGTTTTTATGTCTTCTTCCCATATATATTATTATTAGAGGTAAAGTTCCTAGCCTCATTAAGAGGAAACTCACTCACAAAGGAAATTATTCTTTTTCGTCTAACCAAATTATTCCGTACCTTTGCCCCTCAAAAAGAGAACACAAGGTATGGAAAAACATTTTAAGAGAACGCTGATTACTACGGCGTTGCCGTATGCGAACGGACCGGTGCATATCGGACACTTGGCCGGGGTGTATGTGCCTGCTGATATTTATGCCCGTTACCTTCGTTTGAAGGGAGAGGAAGTGTTGATGATTGGTGGTTCGGACGAGCATGGGGTACCCATCACGTTGAGAGCGAAGAAGGAGGGGATCACGCCGCAGGATGTGGTGGATCGTTACCACGGTATTATCAAGAAATCGTTCGAGGAGTTCGGTATCACGTTTGATATCTATTCACGTACTACTTCCGCTACGCATCATCAGATGGCCTCGGATTTTTTCCGTACATTGTATGATAAAGGCGAATTCATCGAGAAAACAAGCGAGCAATACTACGATGAGGAGGCGAAGCAATTCTTGGCCGACCGTTATATCACGGGTACTTGTCCGCATTGTGGAAACGAGAAGGCATATGGTGACCAGTGTGAGGCTTGTGGTACTTCCCTTAGCCCGACGGATTTGATCGATCCGAAATCCGCTATCAGTGGCAGCAAGCCGGTGATGCGTGAGACGAAGCATTGGTATCTGCCTTTGGATAAGTGGGAGCCATTCTTGCGTAAATGGATCTTGGAGGATCATAAGGAATGGAAGCCGAACGTCTACGGGCAGTGTAAGAGTTGGCTGGATATGGGTCTGCAACCCCGTGCGGTGAGTCGCGATTTGGATTGGGGTATCCCTGTTCCCGTAGAAGGGGCGGAAGGAAAGGTGCTGTATGTATGGTTCGACGCTCCGATCGGTTATATCTCTAATACGAAGGAGTTGCTGCCGGATAGTTGGGAGACTTGGTGGAAGGATCCAGAGACTAAAATGGTCCATTTCATCGGTAAAGATAATATCGTATTCCATTGTATCGTGTTCCCTTCCATGCTAAAAGCGGAAGGTTCTTATAACTTGCCGGAGAATGTCCCTGCTAATGAGTTCTTGAACTTGGAGGGCGACAAGATCTCTACTTCCCGCAACTGGGCGGTTTGGTTGAACGAGTATTTGGTGGATATGCCGGGTAAGCAAGACGTGTTGCGCTATGTCTTGACGGCCAACGCTCCAGAGACAAAGGATAATGATTTCACATGGAAAGATTTTCAGGCTCGTAATAATAACGAGTTGGTCGCTATCTTAGGGAACTTCGTGAATCGTGCGTTAGTCCTTACGGATAAGTATTTCGAGGGTAAGGTGCCGGCGGCTGGCGAGTTGACGGATTACGATCGTCAGACCTTGAAGGATTTCGCGGATGTGAAAGAGAACGTGGAACGCCTGTTGGATACCTACCACTTCCGTGACGCTCAGAAAGAGGCGATGAACCTGGCCCGTATCGGAAATAAGTATCTCGCTGATATGGAGCCTTGGAAGTTGGCGAAGACGGATATGCCTCGTGTCGCTACGATCATGAACATCGCTTTGCAGATTACGGCTAATCTGGCGATCGCTTTTGAGCCGTTCTTGCCGTTTAGCATGGAGAAACTGAACAAGATGCTGAATGTAGAGCCGTTGGGATGGAATCGCCTAGGTGCTACGGATCTATTGGAGGCCGGTCATCAATTGGGCAAGGCAGAGTTGTTGTTCGAGAAGATAGAGGATAGCGTGATCGAGGCCCAAGTGCAGAAATTATTGGATACGAAGAAAGCGAATGAGGAAGCGAATTATAAGGCGAAACCGATCCGTGAGAATATTGAGTTCGATGATTTCATGAAACTGGATATCCGCGTGGGTACGGTTCTGGAATGCACGAAAGTTCCGAAAGCGGATAAGCTGCTTCAGTTCCGTATCGACGATGGCCTGGAGAAACGCACGATCGTATCGGGCATCGCCCAACATTATAAACCCGAGGAATTGGTAGGCAAGCAAGTTTGCTTCATCGCTAACTTAGCTCCCCGTAAGCTGAAAGGCATTGTTTCCGAGGGCATGATTCTCTCCGCTGAGAATTTTGATGGAAAGCTGGCGGTTATCACTCCGGAGAAAGAGGTGAAACCGGGTAGTGAGGTGAAATAGGAAATCCTTTTGGAATGGCATAATTAAAAGTAGGGACATTCAAGTGCTATTTGAATGTCCTTCCTTTTTCATTTTTAAATAATAAGATCGCAGATATGGAGAAAAAAATACAAATGGTTGATTTAGTTGGTCAATATCATCGACTAAAGGAAGAGATAGATGAAGCTATGTTTTCAATGATAGAGAGTAGCTCTTTTATTAATGGCCCGATGGTGAAGGTTTTTGGCTCAAATCTGGCAGCTTATTTAGATACGGAGTATGTGATTCCCTGTGGAAACTGTACCGATGCTTTACAAATCGCTTTGATGCGTTTGAATTTAAAGCGAGGAGATGAGGTAATAGTGCCGGCGTTCACATATGCGGCGGCGGCTGAGGCTGCGGTTTTATTAGGTCTGGTTCCCGTTTTGGTTGATGTAGATGAGCGTACTTTTAATATTTCTCCGGAAGCCATAGCTGAAGCTATAACGGATCGTACGAAGGTTATCATTGCGGTCCATCTTTTTGGACAAAGCTGTGATATGCATCCGATATTGGAATTGGCTAGGAAAAATGATTTATATGTTATTGAAGATAATGCGCAATCATTGGGTGCGGAATATACATTCCCGGACGGAACCTCAAGAAAGACCGGGACGATAGGCGATATTGGCGCTTTGTCTTTTTTCCCGACAAAGATTTTAGGATGTTATGGTGATGGAGGAGCTGTGATCGTACATGACGCGGACTTGGCAGAAGAAATCCGTATGACTACGGTGCATGGACAAAATGTAAAGTATCATCATCAGATTATAGGTTGTAATTCCCGCCTTGATACCTTACAGGCGGCTATCTTAAATGCTAAATTAAAACATATAGATGACTTTATTGCCTCCCGACAAGCTGCTGCCCGGCGATATGATGCAGGCTTATCAAGCTTGGATGGTATATTGTTGCCTACTTGTATTCCTTCCTCAACACATGTATACCACCAATATACGATACAGGTCTTGGATGGCCGTCGTGAGGCTTTGCAAAATTATTTAAAAGAACATGGAATCCCTGCCTTGATTTACTATCCCGTTCCAATGCAAGAACAAATTGCGTTTAAGGATCATGTTCGGCATGGAGGCGACTTGTCTGTAGCTAAACGCCTTACACAAAACGTCCTCTCCCTCCCTATACATACGGAGATGGAAGAGGATGTTCAAGAGTATATTGTATGTAAGATTAAAGATTTTTATGTATAGATTGAGACTCTCTTGCTCGTTTGATGTCCTCAAAACATGTGTAATCGTTGGCAATGACCTCTTCTTCAATTCGTGTTTTTAGTTGCAGACAGAGATGCCTTGCTTCGGGAGAAAAACTGTTTTTCTCATTCATTAAGAATTCGTCTAGCTCGGTTATTGGTACGAAATGCAGGTTGCTGGTTTCTATCGCTGCATCTTTAGCGAATTGGTAGCTATTAATGAAATCATCAATCGTGAATTCGTCGGAAAAACAGAGACGGGCGAATGAGCATACCTCAAACTCAAACCGATTATCGTCTCCATCCGTATGGATAATTCCAGCATCGATAATTCCCATATGATTGGGATGCATACAAATTTTTTGTTGATGATATGTAAGGCCAACTTCCTCAAATAGCGCCCTCTTTAGACAAGTGATCATACCATTTTCGCCTTTTGTGTCATTTGCGACATCATCGGGAGTAAAAGTTTCATCGTATGTAAAATGCCAATACCCTCCACTCTCACAACTACGATTATCCCTCCAACCAAAGACAATCTCATCTCCCTTTCCTCTGTCAAGAATTAGAAATCCCCCTATTCCGATGGAGTTCAGAAATGGTTTTAATCGTTCGATATGCTTCAGATCTGTGTAGTGGGATAATGGAGTCTGTAGTGAATTTGTTGATATGATTTTTTTCAATTTGTTATAGACATGTACTGTGAATTTAAATGTAAAGTAATCGGAATGATATAGTTGGATCATTTTCTTTCCCTTGATTTTAGAGACTCCATAAAGCCATTTGTTAAAACGGAGTTTATTGGCTTTGAGATCTTCTATGAACTTATCTGTTATCTCATTTGCTGTTTCATTTAGGAACTTATTAGCATTGGGAATATATGGCTGGAAGTAATCTTTTATTATTTTTTCTATATTCTCCTTATATATATATGTGTGTTCATTTGTTCTTTGAGGTTTTCCGAAGTGGAGTTTTTTATTTAGCCGAGTCCTTCTGTCTCCATCTGTAGGAATAGGCCAAATGAATCGGTTAGAGGTGATATCAATAGGGAACCCATTTATCTCGTATGTGAAACTAGATATTAAAGGTGTATAGTTAGAGTGTGTTATCTTTTTGATTTTTCTCTCCAGTTTATTTTTTTTTAGATAGTCCTTGAACTTCTTAATCAAGGGAGAAAAATAAGAGAGTAAGACCTCTATGATTATAGTACCCAATATTCCGATGACAACAATTGGGATAGAAAATGAAAAACAGTCTGTAATAAACTGATATAGATGGCTGTTTGATAATAAGGGATAAAATAGGTGTATCATATGGCTTAATCTAGATTATTTAAGAAACACTCGATATTATGTCTCGCTTTTTGACTGAGAGAAAGAGCATATAAGGCTATCTCTTTATTCTTGCATTTGTAAGTGAGATGATTCCTTAGTTCAGTGTACTCGATGTTTAAAGCTATAGAGTTTTTGTGAGACTTGATTTCCTTTTCTCCTGTGTATCCGGCGTAACTGAGTAGTTTTAGATGAAACCCATGGGTGTAGTCTAAACAAATATCTGTAATCACGATGTCGTATTTTTGTTTTTGTGTTGGCTGGGAATAATGGTTTAAGATTTCTTGTTGGATTAGTCGGGTATAGTCTAATGAGGCATTGTTTCCATTCATAGGTAGTAAGATGTTATTTTTGTGGGCATACAAAGGAAAATCGTATGCGTAAAACAGTTCTTTATCTTCCTTTTGTTGAAATATTAATTTAACAGTTCCTTTATCTGATTTTTTCCATGCGATAAAGCCGGATATCTGTATTGTAGTCATAAAAATAAGAAGTTTCTCTAGGTCAAGAATGCTGTTAAGTTGACTTACCTTAAATTTTAGTTCCCGGCTCTTTAGGCGTAATACGTTCTCGTCTTGTTCTCTTAGACGTTTGTAGATGTTATCAATTAGCCAAGCGGTTTTTTTGTCGATCTCGCATAATGTGATATAGAGAGAAGAGGCTTCTGGTCTTCCCTCAAAGTCGATTCTGCCTCTGGATAAAGACTGGATGCCATATTGGATGAGGTTCTCTCCAGTGGAAGGTGGTTCTTGGATAAGGATGGATTGGATTAAGGATGCTGTATCAATTTTATCTGGATAAAACTCATTGATGAAATCATCGATTTTTTTGAAATGGCCTTTTTTGAGGTTTTCGTCTATAGATATGGTGAAATCATATCGTATTTGAGTGTCAGAAAGGGTTACATACATCAATTCTTGTTCATATTTTTCATCATGATCGAAAAAATCGAAGTCGGTACATACGAATTCTATTTCGTTGTCACTCTTATAGTGAGTGGATAGATATTTTTCCCTGCTCCGTATGGATTTTTTTCTATTATATAATTTGTATGATGCTACAATCGCTAAACCGAATACGGATATGCAAATGGTTTGTATGAAATCAATTATATACTGTCTCATCTTACTTTCTGGTTAATTATTCTTCCCGGGTTCCCTATCACTATCGCATGTGCCGGTACGTCCTTGGTTACGACCGCTCCAGCACCTATCATGGCCCACTCTCCGATAGTTATTCCGCAAACTATAGTAGCGTTCGCTCCGATAGAGGCTCCGTATTTTACGATGGTTTCGGAACAAACCCAATCTTCGGAGGTCTTTAATTCCCCATCTTCCGTGATCGATCTAGGCCATTTATCATTAGTGAAAGCTACACCGGGGCCTATGAATACTCCATCCTCGATCGTAACTCCGTGCGGAATCATGACATTATCTTGAATCTTTACTTTATTCCCTATTTGCACATCATTGTCTACGTAGATATTCCGGTGTATTTTACATTGTTCACCAATCTTTGCATTCTCTCCGATTATTGTATGGTTCTCAATGATGGTTTTATTTCCGATTGTAGCGGAAGGTGCTACTTCTGCGGTTGGGTGGATTATATATTGGGGTTGATAAGCTGATAATAGTTCCTGTATGTAATTTTGCGCAGCTTCTGTTTCTTGGGGTTTTGGAGCCCATGGGGCCATATCTTTAGGGTCTATAGGAGCAAATGGCCCTTGTTTGATTTCATATATAACAGTATTGGTTTCTAGAATAATAAAAGAATGCCATATATCTGGCTCTATTTCCATACCGAAAACACCTTTAGCAGGGTTAATCTCGTGGATTTGTGTAATTGTGCCTTTGTCATCAAACAAAAATGTAAGTACACTCCCTCTTAGTACGAGGAATATCTCTTGTTTTTGGGCTTGGAGATGCCTATGAGGAGGTAAATATGTATTTGGCTCAAGAGCATTTAATAATCTTTGAACAGGCTCATCCATTTGTTTATGGAAGTTATAATTCATTCGTAAGCGTGAGTTTGTCTTAGCTTGTTCGCTTACGGTATTTAGTAATGTGCTATCAATGATTTTCATTGTAAAATGAGTTTTTAAGATTAACGTCCTAAATATCGGAATAAATTTAATATGAGTGTGAATAATATAAAGAATAAGATAGTTCTCAGCCCATTTTTTGTTTTTAAGGCAATATTTAGGTTCTTGTTGCTAAAAGAAGTACTTTTGTACTTCTTTAATGAATAAGTGTTTTATGAATAAGAAGATACGTTTCGCCGTGATCGGCTGTGGTCATATAGGTAAGCGTCATGCCGAGATGATTACCCGGGATGAAGGGGCGGAGTTGGTCGCTTTGTGTGATATCCGTCCGAAAGAGGAGCTGGGGATCGAGGCTTATGCGGTCCCTTTCGCCCGGAATATAGATGAACTATTCCGTTTGGGATTGGATATAGATGTGGTGAATATTTGTACACCCAACGGTTTACATGCCGAGATGGCGATCCAAGCGATAGAAAGCGGACATCATGTGGTCATAGAAAAGCCTATGGCCTTGACCTTGGCGGATGCCGAGAAAGTGGTTTATACCTCGCTGAGATTCCGTAAGCAGGTATTTTGCGTGATGCAAAACCGATATTCCCCGCCTTCGGTCTGGATCAAGGAGATGGTTGAGTCCGGAAAATTAGGCCAGATTTATATGGTGCAGCTGAATTGCTACTGGAACCGTGACGAACGCTACTATAAACCCGGAGGATGGCATGGCGACGCTGCCTTGGATGGTGGTACCTTATTCACCCAATTCTCCCATTTCATCGACATTATGTACTGGTTATTCGGGGATATCTGTAATATCCAGACCCGTTTCGCCGACTTCAACCACGAGAAACTGACCGCCTTTGAGGATTCCGGTTTCGTGAATTTTAATTTCGTGAACGGTGGAATGGGTAGTTTGAGCTACTCTACGGCGGTATGGGACAAGAATCTGGAAAGCAGCATGCTGATCGTGGCTGAGAATGGCAGCGTGAAAATCGGCGGTCAATATATGAATGAGGTAGAATATTGCCATATCAAGGGGTATAAAATGCCGGAATTGGCCCCTACCAACCCCGGCAATGATTATGGCCCTTACAAAGGCTCCGCCCAAAACCACAACTTCGTGATCCGTAACGTGGTCAATGTCCTTTCCGGCGCCCCCGGCGAGATCATAACGACCAACGTCTTGGAAGGTATGAAGGTGGTGGATATTATACGGAGGATTTATGCGGGGAAGGCTTGAGAATCCATTCCCAGATAGGGACTACCTCGATCGTTCTCTCTTGGACTTGGATGGTTCGTTTCTCGTCTCGGATGATAATCATCATACGTTTAAGATGTAGAAACGCATCCGCTTGCTTTTTGTTTTATATTGGAAACAATACGGTGGATTTACGTATTGAAAGCATAAATCCACCGCGAATAGAGATTGAGATTTTAGATCTCGTCAGGGCTTTCGCTGTCTTGGCTACCCCCGCTTTGCGGTTCGGAGAGTTCCTTTTTCTCGAAATTAGTGAGTTTCTTAGCTATTCTCAAGGCCTTTCCGGGGCTAAAGACGACTTTAGGCTCTTTGATCAAACTGGTGGTAAACTCCTCGGTGGTAGCGGCTCCCGTAGAACCTACCCCAAAACGGAAATTACCCAATTCGCCTACATTCACCCTGCGCCCTTGCGCGAGATTTCGTTTCAACACGATATTGATACGGTCGAGTACCGCTTTGACTTGGGCGGAGCCTACTCCACTTCCATCTGCCACTTCCTCGAGGAAAGTCTCGAACTCTACAAGATCTCCATAGACCACTTGCGCATACTGTTTCTTGGGTGTTTCTGTCTTGTCGTTACCCAAGTTCTTTCTCTCGATCAATCTGTACTTTACTGCCATAATTTCTAAATTTTAAAAGATGATTAAATGAATTACCTTGTTTTCGAAAACATGACAAAGGTATCGCGAGCCGTATGAGGCAAATCGGTCTGTGTCGGTTTATGTCTGTCAATGTCCGTGTATGTGGCTATTAGTCTACGAGTGCCTGTTTCGCTTCCTTTAGTTCGCAAGACTAGTAAAATGTAAAAATATACAATAAGCTATATTAGAATGGGTTTGTTTTGTATATTTCTGATTGTTAATTTATTATATCTAGTAGGTGCGAGACTTTTTAATTAGTATCAATAGAAATCCGGATTTCTATTGATACTAATTGGTGTTTTCTATTGATACTAATTCATATTTCCATACGTACTATTTGTTATTTTATACATAAAGTATGAAAAGCTTCCGGGTTTTGCCCGTTACCCAAGAGTAAATGTTTATCTTTGTGGCACTTTTACCGTAAATATCAAATGGCAGAACAATCACTAAAAGATAAGACAGCGAAAGGGCTCTTCTGGGGAGGGGTGAGCAATGGGGTACAGCAGTTGCTGGGGATGTTGTTTGGTATTTATCTGGCTCGGATTCTTAATGCGGAGGATTATGGGTTGGTAGGGATGTTGGCGATATTTAGTGGAATTGCTGGTACGATTATCAATAGTGGATTTACGGTAGCGCTAACAAATAATCAAAATGCGACTCATAAGGATTATAATGCGGTGTTTTGGTTTACCTTTTTTATCGGTTTGATTTTATATTTAGTGCTGTTTCTGGCTGCGCCGTTGATTTCTGAGTTCTATCACCGACCGGAACTAACAGCTTTATCCCGTGTTTTGTTCATTAGCTTTTTCGTCTCTGGGATTGCTTCCGTTCCTTATACGGTCATGTTTAAAAGGCTGATGGTTAAGGAACAGGCCAAAATTGATATTCTGTCTTTGTTCTTCTCGGGGATTATAGGGGTTAGTCTCGCCTTAAATGGCTTCGCTTATTGGGCGATCGCTTTGCAGAGTATGTCATACGTGACGATTAATTCTTTGCTGAAGTGCTATGTCTCTCCGTGGCGTCCTACATTTGAATTTGATTTTTCCCCATTGAGGCATATGTTCTCTTTTAGCGTGAAGCTCTTCTTGACCAATGTGTTTACCCAAATTAATACGAATATATTTTCTGTATTATTAGGGCGGTTCTATGATGCTCGACAAGTAGGATTTTATTCTCAAGGTAATAAATGGCAGGGTATGGGTAATACGTTTATTTCAGGGATGATCAATAGTGTCGCTCAACCGGTTCTAGTCTCGGTGGGGGATGATTTGTGCCGGCAAAGGAATGTGTTCAGGAAAATGGTCCGTTTTGGCTCCTTCGTATCCTTTCCGGTGATGCTTGGTCTTGCTTTTGTCGGAAAAGAATTTATCTGTGTGCTTATCGGAGATAAATGGCTACCCAGCGTACCCTTCCTACAACTTTTTTGCATATGGGGAGCGGTGAGTTTCTTATGGAATCTATATTCAAACCTGTTGATCTCTCATGGGAAGTCTGATTTGTATATGTGGGGTATTGTTTTTGTTGGGATGATACAACTTCTCTGTGTGTTTGCTTTTCTGCGTTATGGTATATATTATATGTTAGGGGCTTACATCAGCGTTTACTTTCTAGGACTTTTGTTTTGGCATTATATTGCCTCACAGCTTATAGGTTTACACTTAATACATATAATAAAAGATATATTGCCTTATGTGTTGGCGACTTTCCTGTCGTTTTTTATCGCTTGGTTTGTAACTTCTCAGATAGAGCATGTACTGGTACTATTAATTTTGAAGATTGTATTATCAGTAATTTTTTATATGATAATTATGTGGCTGGGTAACTCGATCATATTTAAGGAAATATTGGAGTATTTGCGGAAAGGTAAGGTATGAGAAGATTTGTGTTGATATTTAATCACTTTGAGGAGGTACATTTGGGTAAGGATGTTTATCTTTTTCCTTATTATTGGAAACAAGAATATGGGGATGAAGTAGAGATTGTCTATCCTAGTACCCCCATGAATAAAGATTTTCCATCTTCTATAAAAGGTGTAAAGCTTTCGGCTTTGAGAAGCTTAGGTAATACGACGAGCTTTTTCCTTTATAGAGAATGGAACTTTGTTGTTTACTTACTCAAAAATGCGAGAAGTATAGATATTCTATTTCGTTTTCATTATACATTAATGACAGCGATCATGATATTGCTATATAAGTTCTTTAATAAGAGAGGAAAGGTATATGTAAAGCTTGATGGCTATATAGATGCGCTGTTCTTGGCAGAAAGTCGCTTTTTAAGGGATAAGATCAAGAAATATATTTTGCTTCAATCATTGGAAAAGGTAGATCTATTAACTTGTGAAACATCTACTTACTATAAGAAATTAATGACTAGTAATTTATTGTCAGATTGTTTTAAGAGGAAATTAAGGATTCTAGAAAATGGATTCGATGAGGATGAATTGATCTCAATGAGGTTTCAAGAAAGAAATATTAAAGAAAATATAATGATAACAGTGGGGCGTTTGGGCACTTTTGAGAAAAATACTGAAATGTTGTTGAATGCCTTAGCTAAAGTTGATTTAAAAGATTGGAAATTTTATTTGATTGGTCCAGTAGAAGAGTCTTTTAGACTAAGGATTAATGATTTCTTTCGACAGTATCCGGAAAAAAAGGTATCTGTGATTGTTGTAGATGCTATCTATGATAAGAAGAAGTTGTGGGATTTTTATAACAGATCTAAAATTTTTGTCTTAACATCTAGATCTGAAAGTTATGCGTTGGTTTTGAATGAGGCTTTAAGGTTTAAAAACTATATAATATCAACAGAAGTCGGTGCGGCAGAAGATTTGATAAAGGGTAAGTATGGATCTTTCGTAGAGCAAGATAATAGTGATATGTTAGCTTCAAGACTACAATCAGTGATAGCGGGTGAGACAAACTTGGATGTTTTTGCGGATTTTGATCCCGTGCAACTTTCTTGGCGTGTTATAATAAAAAGATTTTTTGAATCAAATAGTTTGTGAAATGGATGTATCTATCATTTATGTGAACTATAAAACTGCGTCATTGGTACTGGATAGCATTAAGTCTGTGCAGAAAAATACGAAGGAGTTTGAGTATGAGTTTATTGTTGTCGATAATGCTTCTGGAGAATGTGATCTAGAGTTGATACGAAAGTATTGTCCCCAAACGGTATGTGTACAAGCTTTTGAAAATTTAGGTTTTGGACGAGCAAACAATCTTGGTCTTGAGTATGCGTCAGGAGAGTATATCTTTTTTTTGAATCCAGATACAGTTTTACGGAATAATGCGATAGATATACTTTGTCGTTTCATGAAAGATCATCCGTCTGTAGGGGCCTGTGGAGGGAACCTATACGATGAAAAGGGAAATGCGACCACTTCTTTTAGCCGTAAATATCCGTCTTTTTTATGGGAGTTATTGGGGATCTTATATATACCTTCACTATGTTTTTCGTCTGGGCGTTCTTTGTTTTTCAATCACGAAGGGAAACCGATAAAGGTGGCTTCTGTTACTGGTGCGGATTTGATGGTGAGGAGATCAGTGTTATCTTCGATAGGAGGAGGTTTTGATGCGGATTTCTTCATGAACTATGAGGAGACAGAATTGTGTCTTCGGATTCATCAGTCGGGTTGGGATATATATTCAGTGCCTTCGGCTCAGATCACACATTTGGAGGGCCGTGCTTCTTATATAAAGCAATCTCGTCTTTATTTTTTATATGAGGGGCAATACATTTATTTTCGAAAGGTTTATGGTATCTCTGGCTGCCGATTGATCTTTGCTATTACCCAGTTGAAAAGTTATATTCGTATTCTTCAATTCTTATTGTTGGGAAATTCGGAAAGACGTTCTTATTGGAAAATGAAGTTGGAGACAAATAGGAAAGTATGGAACTCCGAAAAGATAAAACGCATTTTGAAATGAAAAAGAAACTTGTGGTTTTTCATCCGGCGATAGCTCCTTATCGAGTAGATTTTTTTAATTCCTTGAATAAGGAGTTTGATGCTATATTCTATTTTGAGTTTGGAGATGTATTGGAGCAATCATTCGCTCAAGATGAGTTGAGAGGGCGATTGGAATTTGTACCTCGCTTTCTGGCTTCGGGATTATTCGGGATTAAGAATCTTAGGACACAGGTTTTCTCAATATTGAGGAAGGAACAGCCGGATGTGGTGTTTTGTAGTGAGTATAATATATTGGGTTTATTATTGTTGGTTTATAAATTTCTATTCAACTGGAAATTGTCTATTTTTACGATCTGTGATGATAGCAAAGAGATTGCTGAAAGCGCAAGTCTTGTGAAAAGATGTATGCGTTTTATCGCGGTTAAGTTTTACAGTGGCATTATCTTGACAAACGATGATGTGCTGTCTTGGTATGTTAAACGCTTTCGGGTAAAGCAGAAATTTTTGTTTTTCCCGATTATCCAAAAAGATCAAGATTTTAGGTTGCTATTGGAGAATGCGTTGCCTGTTTCTAAGATATTGGAGGATACGTATCATTTGGAAGGAAGGCAAGTCTTGTTGTTTGTTGGTCGTTTAATAGATATCAAGAATTTATTCTTTTTACTGGATGCTTTAGCCTTGGTTGTAAATAGGTATCCTAAGGTTATTCTTTTATTTGTTGGTGATGGTGATCAGCGAGTGGCTTTAGAGCGACATGCGGAGAGAAATGGATTGGCTGACCATGTGATTTTCGCTGGGAAAAAGCAAGGTAAGGATCTATATGCTTGTTATAATGTCGGCCAGATATTTGTGCTGCCAAGTTATTATGAGCGTTTTGGAGCGGTGGTGAATGAGGCATTATTGGCAGGTTGTTATACCTTATGCTCTTCTGCGGCAGGAGCCGCCTGTTTGGTTAATCCTTTAGAGAATGGTGCGATTTTTGATTCTCACTCAAAAGATGGGCTGGTAGAGCAATTGACAGTAGCTTTGGATATGACTCCTGTTTTATCAGAGTTGAGACTTAAGGAGAATAAGATGCTAAATAGTTATGATACATATTTTGCTAATTTTATGAACCGATTAGATGACTTGTTGAATAAATAGAATTGATGATGAAAGTTTATTATTACCATATGGTGCCCATTAAATCTTATTATGAGGATTGGAGGGCAGGAAAGATTCCCGGACATCTTTTATATGGTCTGACACATTTATCTCAATATGGTGTTGAATGTATATATCATACCTTTCCCTTCAATCCCTATCTTCATAAGTGGAAACTGATGTTTTACAACTTGAGAAAGATATTGTCTTGTTCTCAAAGTTATGATGCGGTTTATGCGGTCACTCATACAGGTTTGGAACTATTGATTTTTATGAGGGCATTAGGCTTATTTAGAAAGCCTATTGTGATTTGGCATCATACGGCAGTGGTAGTTCCAGAGAGTTCTATTAGAAGATGGGGGTCTGCCCTTTTCTATAAAGGGATTGATAGAATGTTCTTTTTTAGTGAGGTCTTATTGAGCGAATCTTTGAAAACAAAAAAGTTAAAGAAGGAAAATGCCTTTGTGGTTCATTGGGGAGGAGACTTGGCTTTTTATGATCGTTTGATAGCTAAGAGGCAAACCTCATCTCATTTTATATCTACAGGGCGAGAGAATCGTGATTTTATAACGCTTATTCGGGCTTTTAGTCAGTTAACGGAATCCTGTGATATTTATACGACTCGATTTGGAGGAAGAGTCAGTGATTATGAACTACTTGTGCAAAAAGAAATAGGTGTGTTAAAAGAGAATATACATTTCCATATTGTAGATTCCACTCATCTTGAAATGGCAGAGAAAACGAATAACGCTTTTGCTATTTTGATTTGTTGTTTGGATTTTCCATATACTGTTGGTCTTACTTCGTTGGTAGAGGCTTTAGCTCTCGGATTACCTATACTATCTACGGATAATCCGACCTTTCCGTTTGATGTAGAGAAAGAGCAGGTTGGAATAAAAATCGCATATGGGGATGTGAACGGTTGGGTTGAGGCAATCCAATATTTGAGTAGCCATCCAGAAAAAGCCAAGCGTTTAGGGGAAAATGCGAGACGATTGGCTGAACGTACATATAATTTAGAACGATGTACAAAGGAAATAGCTTTGGCTTTGTTGACCGTATAGTTAAAAAATTAGTTGGAATGAAAATAGGAATTTTATATATAGGAATAGGTAAATATTTGAGCTTGTGGGATGATTTTTATAAAACGAGTCAGAAGTATTTGTTCCCGGATGCTGAAAAAGTCTATTTTGTATTTACAGATAGCGATGATTTTTTCCCTGAATCTGTTGTAAAATTGTATCAAAAAGACTTAGGGGGAAGAAATAATACATTGTATAGGTTTAAAATGTTTTATGAACATAGGACTGCTTTGTCTCAATGTGATTATTTGTTTTTCTTCAACGGGGATGTTGTTTTTAAACGGACAATTCTGAGTAAGGAACTGATTCCATGTGAGAGCGAGGGTTATTTATTGGCTTTATCTTGGCATATATATCAAATAAAGTCTCCTAAAAAGTTTCCATATGATAGAAATCCAAATTCCTTGGCTTATATTTCTTATGATGAAGGAGTGTATTACTTTCAAGGAGGATTAAATGGTGGACGTACAAAGGAATATTTGGAACTTGCTGAACAGTGTATGATTGCGGTAGATATAGATGTGGAAAAAAATAATATAGCAGCTGTTGCTGATGAGTCTTATTTGAATAGGTATCTACTAAATAAAAAAATAAAGATTGTGGATACCATATATGGAAAACCAGAGAAGTTCTTTTTCCCCATACATGCAAAAATAATTTTTAGAGATAAAGGTACTTTTTTTCATTCTAAAGGTATAGAACATGTGGGCTGTATTAATTATAAACCTGCTTTACTTAGATTTTTCATTGATTTAAGTAAGTATTTGAGATACTTTCACAAAAAGTGTTTATTGTTTTTTCATGATTGATAGGGTCGTTTGATTGAATTTTTTACTTGATATTCATAAAGCATTATTGTTTAATCTAATATGTTCAGTACCTTTGGGTTGATAAGAGTAGTTACAATAGAATGAAAGAAAACCAACATACCGAATTTAAGGAGTCATGGCATGACGAATATACCCGTTATATATCAGCTTTCTGTAATACGGAGGGTGGTGTATTATATATCGGTATCGATGATAAAGGAGAAGTTGTAGGGATAGAGCAGCCAAAGAAGTTGATTGAGAAACTTCCGAACTTTATCGCTCAGAAAACAGGTATTATGCCTCTTATCCATTTAAAGGAAAGGGCAGGTAAGGAATATTTGGAAATAGAAGTCCAACCTTTTGCCATGCCGATTTCCGTGCATGGACGGTATTATACCCGGAGTGGAAGCGTTACTTCCGAGTTACAAGGGAATCAGTTAAATATGTTCTTGGCTGCGAAAATGGGGTTGACATGGGAAAGTGTGATCGAGGAGGATTTATCTCGATCTCACCCCTCTAGACCTCATAATAAATTGATAGCGGATGTCTTTTACAAGGCAGGTTTTATGGAAAGTTGGGGGCGGGGAACACAACGTATTATTGATAACTGCGTAGCTGAGGGATTATCCGCTCCTATGTATGAGTATAAGATGGGATTTTTGTACTTAACTTTTTCTCATGAGCGGGTAAATGAGCTTACTGATACAGAGCTGTCTATAGGCTCGTTGCAAATAAGCCATCTGTTACTCAATTAGAATTAGCTGCGGAGTTGCGGCTAACGGTACAATATATTCGCAAAATAATGAAGGCGTTGAAAGATAAGAATTACATAGAACGTGTAGGTGCAGATAAAAATGGTTATTGGAAAATAATAGAGAAGTCATGAAGATATTGATATTAAATACCTCTGAATTAACTGGTGGAGCGGCAGTCGCCGCGAACCGACTAGCGAAAGCATTGGGTAAATCTGGTGTAGAGGTTTCTATGTTAGTACGTGATCGGAAAACAGACCATGTAAAAGTTTTCTCTGTAAATAATTCATGGACTTCACATAGGCTTAATTCTTTTCGTTTCATTTGGGAACGACTGATAATCTTTATCTGTAACTTCTTTAGCAAGAAGAACCTCTTTCAAGTTTCCATAGCCAATACAGGCACGGACTTATCGAAGCACCCATTAGTGCAACAGGCGGATGTGATTCATCTGCATTGGGTGAATCAAGGATTTTTGTCTCTTTCTGATATCAAGAAATTAGTAAATACCGGAAAACCCATTGTGTGGACTATGCATGATTTGTGGCCTGCTACGGCTATTTGTCATTATCCGGGAGGATGTGAGAAGTATATATCGAATTGTTATCAGTGCCCGATGCTGAAACGAAATCCGTTTTTTGATTTAGCGGCTTCTGTTTTTAAGGAGAAAGGGAAAATAGGGTTATCTAAGATTACATTTGTCGGTTGTAGCCGATGGATAATGGAAGAGGCCAAAAAAGGCAATTGGTTGAGAACAGCCTGTTTTACCTCGATTCCTAACCCGATTGACGTGACAGCCTTTAAGCGTATGGAAAAGCGGGTGGCCCGTAAACGATTCGGCCTGCCGGAAGATAAGTTCCTTCTTCTTTTTGCCGCCGCTAAGCTTTCAGATACCCGGAAGGGAGCGATTTTTTTGATCGAGGCTTGCGAAAAACTAAAAGAGAAATACCAAGATCGCATAGAAATCGTGTTGATGGGAAATAGCTCGGAAGAATTGATTAGCCAGTTTCCTTTTAAGGTGAATACGCTGGGATATATATCGGATCAAGACTCTATGATTTCCGTTTATGCCTGTGCCGATATGTTCGTTATTCCTTCGTTGGAGGATAACTTACCCAATACGATTATGGAGTCGATGGCATGCGGTACGCCTTGTGTGGGATTTGAGACAGGAGGGATTCCAGAGATGATAGATCATTTGAAGAATGGGTATGTAGCTAAATATAAGGATACTGAAGATTTAGCGGAGGGAATTAAGTGGATAATAGATAGCCGGGAATCTTTACAATTAAGTGAGGCTTGCATTCGAAAGGTCCATGATTGTTATCAAGAATCGGTTGTAGCGGGGAGGTATATTGATTTGTATCGGAGTTTAACTTCGCCTTAGAATGAATTCTTTGGATATTTCATCTATATCAAGAATATAGTTACTTTTGTGAAAAATGGAAGTTACTATATAGTATAGGAAGGAATGCTATGAGATGAAAGAGTATTTATCAAATGTTTTAGAGATATTGGAAGAAAAAGGCGTTTTGAACGAATCGTATGATCTGGAGTTCAAAAGTGCGAAGGGGGGGCTTCCTCGGTCTCTTTGGGAGTCTTATTCTGCGTTTGCTAATTCCGAGGGAGGTACAATTATTCTTGGCGTTTCCGAAAAAGATAATTATTGTTATTTGGATGGTTTAGGAGAGGATGTTGTGCGTAAGTGGCTTGATGATTTTTGGAATCAGATAAACAATAAAGAAAAAGTGAGCGTTAACCTTTTGACGGCTAAGGATGTTCGTAATATGTATGGGGATGCTTTGGTTATATTGTCTACCGCTGAGATAGAAGGGGTTGTCTCAAATCTTCGATTACAGGGTTTACTTAATAAACATTCCTCGGAGATATCTATTATGTTAAAAGATTTATGTTCGCAAGGATATTTAAATCCAGAGAATAAGGGACGTTGGACTTCTTATCATTTGAATAAGGGAATAGGACTTAAACAAGGAAGTTTATTTGAGAACTTGGATGGACACCTTAATGAAAAGATGGACACCTCGGATAAGAAAGATGGACACCTTAATGAAAAGATGGACACCTCGGACAAGAAAGATGGACACCTTGGCAGAAATATGCAAGAAATTAAAAGCTCAGAATTAAAGTCTTATATTGTAGAAATTTGCTCAAGTAAGTATTTAACAATCGAGGAGATCGCGGTAAAAACCCGACGTACTTCAAAATATCTGAAGAATAAGATAGTATCTCAATTATTGAAAGATGGGCTTTTAGAACGTTTATATCCTACTACTCCAAATCATCCTAATCAAGCATATAAAAAGAAACAACAATGAATCAGCAACCTACATTTTCGATCATAACGATCACCTATAATGCGGAGCGATGGTTGGAGCGTACGATATTGAGCGTACTTAGCCAGTCGTATCCGAATATCGAGTATATATTGATTGACGGAGCGTCGAAGGATAAGACCGTAGAGATCATCAAGCAATATGAGTCCGGTATCGCTTCTTGGATAAGCGAGCCTGATAAAGGCTTGTATGATGCTATGAATAAGGGATTGAAGCGGGCTACGGGGGATTATGTGTGGTTCCTGAATGCGGGGGATACACTTTATACCGCAGATACCGTGCAAAGAATTGTGGCGTCTTTGAAAAAGAAAGTATCTTTGCCAGACGTGATTTACGGAGAGACCCGGATCGTTGACGCGGAGGGTAGATCATTAGGGATGCGCAGATTGAAAGCACCGGAGAAACTGACTTGGAAAAGCTTCCGGATGGGAATGTTGGTTTGTCACCAGTCGTTTATATCAAAACGGGAGATCGCTCCGTTATATAATACGGAATACCGTTTGACGGCGGATTATGATTGGTGTATCCAATGTCTGAGACGATCGAAAAGAATACATAATACACGTTTGATCCTGTCTAATTTTTTGGAGGAAGGGTTAAGTAGTGTGAACCGGAAAGCTTCCTTAAAGGAGCGATATGAGGTCATGTGTAAGTATTATGGCAAGGTGTCGACGATTCTGTTGCATGGTTGGTTCGCCGTGAGATTCTATTTTGCCAAATGGTTTAAAGGTAGAGTATAAACAATAAATTATAGATAAGTTTTATGCGGAGTATAATGAGTAAATGGGGAAAACATATCGCAGCGATAGCCGTATTCTTGGTATTGACGGTGATTTATTTTTCTCCGGCCGTATTTGAGGGTAAGGTAGTCCGGCAAGGGGATACGGAAAAGGCTATCGGTATGGGGAATAGCCAGATGGATGAATATGAGAAGACGGCCCAACCGGGAGAATTCAGCGCATGGTCTGATGCTATGTTTGGCGGAATGCCTTATGTGTCGGGATATGGAAATCCGGCTCCACGATTTCCCGGATATCTTTTAGTGGAGAAGCCTTTAAAAGCGCTGGGGTATATGGATGCGGGGATGGTGTTTACCGGATTCGTTTGTTTCTATATCTTGATGTGTGTCATGGGCGTAAATTGGTGGTTGGCGATCGCTGGTGCTATCGCTTTCGCTTTAGCATCTTATAATCTGATCATTATAGAGGCCGGCCATGTCACGAAAGCGTATGTAATCGCTTATATGCCATTAACGTTGGCGGGTATGGCCCTGTTGTTCAAGCGTAAGTATTTATGGGGGGCGGTCGTGTTCTTGTTGGGTGTCGCATTCTCTATTGCGAATACGCACCTGCAAATCACTTATTATTTATTATTACTTTGCTTCTTCGTTTATTTGGGATATTTGTTCAATAAACTGAAGGAAAAAGCTTATAAAGAACTGGGTACGGTAACCGCTATTATGGCTGGATGCGTGATATTGGCGGTGTTGCCGAATGCCCAGAATATGTATGCTCAATGGGATTTGGGACAGAACTCTATCCGTGGGGCTACGGAATTAACGACAACGACCCCTTCGGGCGAGAAGATTTCTTCCGGCTTAGACAAGGATTATGCGTTCGCTTGGAGCTATGGAAAAGGGGAGTTGTTGACCTTGTTGGTCCCGAATGCCTATGGTGGAAGTTCAGGTGGAATGCTAGGCCCGGATTCTGAGCTATATAAGGAATTAAGGGCGAAAGGCGCTCAAGTCGGAAAAGAGGTACAGGCTCCTACCTATTGGGGAGAGAAGACATTTACTTCCGGGCCGGTTTATTTCGGGGCATTGGTCTGCTTCTTGTTTGTTCTGGGAATGTTCGTGATCCGTAATCCGATGAAATGGTGGTTGTTCGGAGGTTCTGTCTTTTTGATATTGCTGGCATTGGGACGTAATTTTGATAGCTTCAATGACTTTATGTTCCATTACTTGCCGATGTATAATAAGTTCCGTACCGTAGAGATGGCATTGGTTATTCCGGGTATGGTATTTCCTATTATCGCTATATGGGGATTGAAAGAGGTGTTATCGGAGACCGTGAGCGATGCCTTGTTGAAGAAAGGATTGATCGCTGCTTTGGCTATCACGGGGGGGCTTTCTTTAATCCTTTGGTTGATGCCGAGTATGCTGTTGGATTTCCGTTCTTCTTTCGACGCTCAATATCAGTTGCCGGATTGGTATTACAACGCCTTGTTAATGGATCGTGCTTCCTTGGCTTCGGCGGATGCGTTGCGCTCTTTGGTCTTTATCTTATTAGGGGCGGCTTTGTTGTTCTGGTTCTATACCTCGAAAGATCGGAAAAAGGTGGCGACATTCGTAGGGATCGGTGTTGCGGTCTTGATGTTGGTTGACTTATGGACGGTGGATAAACGGTATTTGAACGATAGTAACTTTATCCGCCAGAAACCTACAGAGGTATATAAAGAGACGGTAGCCGATCAAGAAATCATGAAGGATAAGGACCTTTCTTATCGTGTCTTGAATTTGAATAATCCTTTCTTGGAGACAACGACCTCGTACTATCACCATTCCGTCGGTGGTTATTACGCTGCGAAGCTGAGACGGTACCAAGAACTGATCGACCACCGTCTGCAAGGAGAGCTTAACTCGGTTATCGGGGCTTTCCAGAAAGCGCAGACCGCGGAGGATTTGATGGGGGCGTTCGCTGCTTGCCCGTCCTTGAATATGCTCAATACACGTTATATTATCTATAATCCGGAGCAACCGCCTTTGAGAAATCCGTTCGCTTTCGGCAACGCTTGGTTTGTGGATAAAGTGGAGGTCGTGGAGAATGCGGATGCGGAAATAGCGGCGTTGAATACGATCAATCCGTTAACGACGGCGGTTGTCGATAAACGTTTCGCTGATGAGGTGAAAGGTTTCACGCCTCAATTGGACTCTACCGCTACGATAACATTGGATAGTTATCGCCCTAATAAGTTAGTTTATACGACGAAGACTAATTCTGAGCAATTAGCAGTATTCTCTGAGATCTATTATCAACCGGGATGGGAGGCTACGATTGATGGGAAGCCCGCTCCGCATTTCCGGGCGGATTGGATATTAAGGGCTATGTTAGTTCCTGCAGGAGAGCATCAGATCGTATTTGAGTTTAGACCGCAAGGTTATATTACGGCGGCTTATGTTACTTCTTTCAGTTCGTTGATTATCTTGTTGTTATTGATTGGTGCGGTAGGATATTCGGTTTGGAAAGCTAGAAAGCAAAAAGAGATATAAATTCCGGTTGGTTGTAGAGACGGGGCACGCCCCGTCTCTACAACTAGATGAAACCGCTATTGATAAAATCGAGCAGTTTTCTCGTTAGGGTTTCCCACGAGAGGGCTGCTTTTTCTTTGGATATGTTCGCAGGGATGGTGGCTTGCTGTGAGGGGGTGAAAAGTTCCTCGATACCTTGGGCGAGGGCCGTCGTAGATATCTCAGGCACTACGATGCCTGTACCCGGCTTTTCGATGCTGTTCTTGAAATCGCCTACGGGAGTACTTAACATAGGTAAATCGTAATTGTAGGCTACGGATACGACACCGCTTTGAGTGGCGGAGCGATAGGGGAGTACCAAGGCATCCGCCGCTGAGAAATAAATGGGGATTTCCTCGTCGCTGATATATTCACAGTGGACGAATATACGTTCTTTTGCCGGAGATGCATCGATCAGAGCCTGATACTTCTCGAAACTACCGTAACATTCGCCGGCTATAATGAGATGGTAATCCTCGTTAAGCTGTCCCATCGCTTCTATCAGCAGATCTAATCCTTTATAATCCCGTATCAGTCCAAAGAATAGAAGATTCTTTTTGGACGGATGGATTCCTAATTTCCGGCACGCCTCGTTCTTGTTGATCTTACTCCCGAAATGATTGTAAAGCGGGTGTGGGTTCTGGATATATTTAGCGCCCGGGTAAAGTTTCCGCAAATCATACCGCACGTTATCGCTCATCACGATAAAGCCATGGCATTGCTTGAAAAGTAACGAAGCTAAAGGCTTGTCGAAGAAACGCGGCTCATGGGGAATCGCATTGTGGATAAGGGTGATTACCTTGCAATGCTTCTTCATCTGGTTCGCTACGTGGGCGTATCCGGGAACGAAAAAGGACATCCAGTAAGAGATAATCAGTACGTCCGGCGCATAGGAACGAATGGCGTTTACGGTACTGAAATAACTAACCGGGTTGACGCTATCTAATACTCGCACGCTCTCGATTTCGATCGCACGGTCTCCCGCTTCTACGTATTGAGTCTTGCCGGGAAATAAGATATCCGGATAAAGGCGTTTGAAGTTGAAAGCCTTTACTTCATGACCTTCTTTTACTAATTCCGTATAGAGCATCCCGCTGAATTGGGCGATACCGCCACGATAGGGATAAATGGGGGAGAGAATAGCGAAACGCATGGTAATTGAAAATTAAGAATTGAAAATTGAAAATTAAGAATCGAGAACTACAGGAGCTGCCCTCCCTTCATTATCAATTCTCAACTTTCAATCTTCAATTAATTAGTATCTGTAATGATCGGCCTTGTACGGTCCTTCTACCGGTACGCCGATATAATCAGCTTGCTTTTGTGATAATGTAGATAATTTCACGCCGATACGTTCCAAGTGTAGGCGGGCAACTTCCTCATCCAAGCGTTTCGGTAAGCGGTATACACCTACCTCATAAGCCATTTGCCATAAGTCCATCTGGGCAAGCACTTGGTTCGTGAACGAGTTACTCATTACGAATGACGGGTGTCCCGTAGCGCAACCTAAGTTTACCAAGCGTCCCTCTGCCAATAAGAAGATGGAATTTCCGTTCGGGAACGTATATTTGTCCACTTGAGGTTTGATATTCGTGTGCTTGATATTCGGATAGTTGACAAGCTTATCCACCTGTATCTCGTTGTCGAAGTGACCGATGTTACATACGATCGCTTGATCTTTCATCTGTGTCATATGCTCGATCGTGATGATATCGCAGTTTCCGGTGGTTGTAACGAAGATGTTACCCTCTTTCACGGCCTCTTCCATGGTCGTAACCTCGAAACCTTCCATAGCGGCTTGCAGGGCGCAGATCGGGTCGATCTCCGTCACCAATACACGGGCTCCGTAAGTGCGCATGGAGTGAGAGCAGCCTTTACCTACGTCACCGTATCCGGCCACGACTACCACCTTGCCGGCGATCATCACGTCCGTAGCGCGCTTGATGCCGTCCGCCAAAGACTCACGGCAACCATATAAGTTATCGAACTTGGATTTCGTCACGGAGTCATTAACATTGATAGCCGGAACCAGCAACTCACCTTTCTCCATCATCTGATACAGACGGTGAACACCGGTGGTCGTCTCTTCCGACACACCTTTCATCTCGGCTACCGTACGGTGCCAACGGCTGTTATCTTCTTGAAGGATACGATTTAATGTATCTAGAATTACCTGTTCCTCATGATTCCCGCCTTTGCGGTTGATGGTCTCCGCATCGTTCTCCGCACGATAGCCCATGTGAATCAATAAGGAAGCGTCACCGCCATCGTCAACAATCATGTGAGGACCTTTGCCTTCCGGGAAACGAAGCGCCATGTCCGTACACCACCAATATTCTTCCAGCGTCTCGCCTTTCCAAGCGAATACCGGTACGCCATCAGCTGCGATAGCCGCCGCCGCATGGTCCTGTGTGGAGAAGATGTTACAGCTAGCCCAGCGAACGTCCGCTCCCAACGCAACTAATGTTTCGATTAACACTGCCGTCTGAATAGTCATATGCAGTGAGCCGGTGATACGTGCGCCTTTCAAGGGTTTCTGATCGGCGTATTTCTGGCGTAGCGCCATTAATCCCGGCATTTCGTGTTCGGCGATCTCGATCTCTTTGCGACCGAATTCAGCCAAACTCATATCTGCCACTTTATAAGGCAGATTAGTTGGAAATAATTGTGACATAAATTAATACTATAAATGGTTGAGACGCGAAGGTACGAAAAAGCGTTGATAGTAGGTGTTCTTTATCTATGAATTTCCATCTAGGGCAGAGGCTTGCTGAGGGGTACGGTGGGTTCGTTACTGCAACCCGCATTGTAGTAACACTGCAATGCTGTTGCAGTATTGGACTCTCTGTAGTTTTGCGATTTAATGAATACTGAAGGCTCCATCTACCAATAACGCATGTCCATCTACGAAGCTCGCTTGCGGGCTGCATAGCCAAAGTACGGCGTTGGCGATCTCTTCCGGTTTACCGAGCCGCCCTGCGGGAATGTCGCGCACCAGCTCCTTCTCCAAGGAAGGGTCACGCCGCATTAAGTCTTCCGCCATCGGCGTACGGATAACGCCCGGACATACGGCATTGATGCGGATGTTCTTTGCCGCATAGTCGATAGCGGCGGTACGTGTCAGTCCGATAACGGCATGCTTACAGGCTATGTAGGCCGCTTGCCCCGGAAATCCCGTGACTCCGCCTTGCGATGAGGTGTTGACGATGGCGCCGCCGCCTTGTTTCAGCATTTGCAGGATCTCATAACGCATGCAGTTCCAGACACCTTTCAAATCCACAGCCACGGTACGGTCGAATTCATCGTCGGTGATTTCCGCCATTGGGCGTTGCGGTGTTTGTATGCCTGCGTTGTTAAGAGCCGCGTCCAGTCTTCCGTAGGTAGCTACGATCCAGTCGATCATCTCTTTTACGGCTTGCGTGTTTGATACGTCGCACCGATACGCTACGGCCTTATGTCCCTCGGCTACTAATTTCTCTACCTGTTCTCTCGGCTCACGGATGTCTGCCAATACGGTTATGTATCCAGCCTTGGCGAAGGCTTCAGCGCAAGCGAGTCCGATACCCATCGCTGAACCGGTTACTAAAGCTACTTTCTCTTCCATTGTCTTTGTCATGATCATTTGATTTACATTTTGTTATTATTTATGTCGCGAAGATAAGGAGGGAGTGGTATGGAGGCTTTGTTATGTGGTTCAAATAGCTTTGTTGTGTGGCCCATTATAAATATTATATATCCTCGGTTGGCGGTACGCCATACGCTATCTTATAGATTTTCGAGAAATGGGAAAGGTTCTTGAAGCCTACCTCGAAACAAATCTCCGAGACCTTACGCCCCCCTTTACGTATCAGCCCATGTGCGGCTTCAAGGCGGCGTTGGATGAGCCATTCCCGGGGCGAGAGAGCGCTACATTTCTTGAAATCACGTTTAAATGTGGAGAGACTGCGTCCCGTATAGTTGGCGATTTCTTCCATGGAAATATCGTTCATATAATTCCGCTCCATGAATTCCAGTATGTCTATCTTCCATGGATCGGTAAAATCGAAGATAGAGGCATATAGATTCTTGTCGGTATTGAGCAACACATAAACGCCCTCGACCATTTTTAGTTGCAGCAATTCGTCTGTCGGTTGGATCTTGGAATTGAAATAAGGGGTCATCGACTCAAACAAGCTTACGATATCGGGACGGTTGGACGGTAGCTTGTAAAGGCTTACCTGATCTCGCTTGGCATCTTTAGGGAGAGTATTTCGATCTAATTTGCTGTAAAAGTCGCGTAGGAACTTCATGGTGAACATCAAGAAGATCGCCTTGAACTGCTCGCCATTCCATGCTTGTTTCGTCATCTGCACGCTGAAGTCCTTGCGGATGAAAGCGCATTCTCCTTTATGTAACCGGGTGATTTGGCCTTTCTCGTCGATTACCATCTCTCCGGAGTATACATACACCAACACGTGCGAATGATTCCGGTGCAGGCAGCTCTTTCCGCCATCGAAATACATCGCTAAAAATAAATCCGAGTAACGCAGTGTGTTGATCCCGTCCATCGTTCTTTAGGAAAATGGGCGACACGGGAAGATCGTGCCGCCCATTATGAGGATTTTAAAGTAACTGTTAACTGTCCACTAAATCGTTAGGCCGGCGTGATACCTTGCTCTTGCAATAGTTTCAGCCCGAGGTCTTTCAACTTGAACTTCTGTATCTTTCCGCTTCCGGTCATCGGGAAGGTATCGACGAAGAAGATGTATTTCGGGATCTTATGCCGGGCGATCTTTCCGCGGCAGAAGTCTTTCACCTCTTCCTCCGTAGCCGTCACGCCATCGTGAAGGATGATAAAGGCACCCACTTCCTCTCCATATTTCTTGGAAGGAACAGCAGCTACTTGCACGTCTTTCACGCCGGGGAAATGATAGAGGAACTCCTCCAGCTCACGGGGATAGATATTCTCGCCCCCGCGGATAATCATGTCCTTGATACGGCCGGTGATCCGATAGTTGCCGTTCTCGTCTTTCACGCCTAAGTCGCCGGAATGCAGGAAGCCATCCTTGTCGATCGCCTCATTGGTGGCGGCTTCGTTTTTATAGTAACCTTTCATGTTATTATAACCGCGGTTACACATCTCACCCTGTACGCCGACGGGGCATTCTTCGCCGGTCTCCGGATCGATAACCCGTACCTCGGTAAATTCGAACTCATGGCCTACAGTATTATAACGCACCTCGGCCGGATCTTCGATACGGGAGTGGGTCATACCCGGTGAGGTCTCTGTCAATCCATACACGCTGGTTACACGCATATGCATCTTCTCGTCCACGGTTTTCATGAGTTCAACCGGGCAAAGAGAACCTGCCATAATACCGGTACGTAACGACGTGAGGTCGAACATCTCGAACATCGGGTGGTTCAGCTCGGCAATGAACATGGTAGGCACGCCGTACACGGCCGTGCAACGCTCTTTATGTATAGAAGCTAATACCAATAGCGGATCGAATTTCTCGACCATCACTTGCGTACATCCATGCGTCAATACGTTCATGGAAGCTAATACCACACCAAAGCAATGAAAGAGAGGTACGCAGCAACAAAGCTTATCGTCGGCGGTGAATTTCATATGCTCACCCGTCAAGAAACCGTTGTTGGCGATGTTGTAGTGAGTCAACATGACCCCTTTCGGGAAGCCGGTCGTACCGGAAGTATATTGCATATTGACAACGTCGTGGCAATTTACTCTCGCTTTGGCAGCCTCTAAGGTCTCATCCTTGATATTTTGTCCGAGGAGCAACATCTCGGGCGTATTGTACATACCCCTGTATTTCTCCTGTCCGATATATACTACATTTCTCAAGCGTGGGAAACGCTTGCTTTTCAAATACCCCCGTTGAGAGGTCTTCAATTCCGGCAACATGGTATAGACCATGTCCACGTAACTTCCATCAAACACGCCGTCCGTGATACACATCGTATGGATATCGGCGTTCTCAACCAGATATTCCAGTTCGCTTTGTTTATAGTTGGTGTTGATCGTGACCAGTACGGCACCGATCTTGGCTCCGGCATATAAGAAAGTCAGCCAATCCGGTACGTTTGTCGCCCATACGCCGACATGTGTGCCATGAGTGATACCGATCGCCAGCATGCCTTTCGCCATGTCGTCCACACGCTTGTTGAATTCGCTCCAAGTGAAACGTAAGTCACGGTCCGAATAAACGATATATTCCTTGTCCGGTGTAGTCTCGGCCCAATGTTCCAGCCATTGGCCAAGGGTTCTGTTATGTAATTCCATAAAACGCCGGATTTAATAAGGTGTATAGACAACTCCTAGGATTCGGGCCTTGTTGTCGGCTGCCGCATGTACATGATGCGCCACGATAGAATCATAATAGATGCTATCGCCTTCCTCTAGGATATAGGTGTTCTTTCCGTAATTGATCTCTACGACGCCATTCAATACGTAGATAAACTCCTCTCCCTCATGCGTGGACAGGATGAAATCCTCGCCTTCCTCGGAGGGAGCGATCTCGATCAAGAAGGGTTCCATATGGCGGCCGGACTTATCTTGCGAGAGCGAGTGGTAATCCATATGCTTGTGCCCTTGTGTCGCGTTGTTCGTGAACCCGATACCATCGGCCTCGCTGTCCTTTTTGCGGCATACGACCGGGCCTAGCTCCGCTTGGTCATCCAAGAATGTACCCAAACGTACCCCTAATACCCGTGCTATTTTGATAAGAGGGGCCAAAGATGGAAAATCCAAGTTACCCTCGATACGTTCGATCTGTTCGATACCTAACCCGGAGCGTTCGGCTACCTCCTCGATAGAGAGTTGTTTCGATTCCCGGATATTTTTAATTTTCGCGCCTATAATTTTGTTGTTTCCCATGTGTATGATTTGTTATTTATAGTCCTGTAATGTTTGATAATTTGATACTAAACGGCGCAAATTTACATTAATATTTTATTATATCTAGGATTAAGACAAATAAAAAGGGCAATACCCATTTGGGATTGCCCTTTTTAATATTTTCGAGTAAGCTTTTTCTTACTTTCTGATACCAAGTTCTTTGATGATAGCGCGGTATCTCTCGATGTCAGTCTTGATCAGATAGTCCAATAAACGACGACGTTTACCTACCAACATCTTCAATGATCTTTCCGTAGCGTAATCTTTGTGATTCACTTTCAAGTGCTCTGTCAAGTGAGAGATACGGAATGTGAACAATGCGATTTGGCTCTCAGCAGAACCTGTGTTAGTTGCTGATTTGCCATACTTTTCAAATAATTCTTTTTTCTTCGCTGAATCTAAATACATGATTCTTTTTACTTTAATAAATTAATACTATGTTATCTAAGCGGTCGCAAAGGTAGACATTCCTTTTTGATTTGCAATAGATTCTACTATCTTTTTTGTGTTTTGAAGCATGAATGTCATATATATATCGTAAAAATATCGTATTTTTGCAGCCAATAAATTAGTCTTCAATGCAAAAGATCAGAAACATTGCGATTATCGCGCACGTAGACCACGGCAAAACGACGCTCGTGGATAAGATGTTATTAGCCGGTAAGCTTTTCCGTGAAGGACAGGCAGAACCGGATCAGTTCATGGATAACAATGATCTGGAACGGGAACGAGGTATCACGATTCTTGCCAAGAACGTGTCTATCAATTATAAGGGATATAAGATCAATATTATTGACACTCCGGGCCACGCCGACTTTGGTGGCGAGGTGGAGCGTGTCTTGAATATGGCGGATGGTTGTTTGCTATTGGTAGACGCCTTTGAGGGGCCTATGCCGCAGACTCGTTTTGTTTTGCAAAAAGCGATTCAACTGGGTTTGAAGCCGATCGTGGTAATTAATAAGGTGGATAAGCCGAATTGCCGCCCGTCGGAAGTGCAGGAAATGGTATTCGACTTGATGTTTAGTCTGGATGCTACCGAGGAGCAGCTTGACTTCCCTACTATTTATGGTTCCGCCAAGCAGGGCTGGATGTCCGAGGATTGGAAGGAGCCGAAAGAGGATATCGCGGCTGTGCTTGATGCGATCATCAAGTATATCCCCGAACCAAAGATGTTGGAGGGTACTCCGCAGATGTTGATTACTTCTTTGGATTATTCTAAGTATGTAGGTCGTATCGCCGTAGGACGTGTACACCGTGGCGAGTTGAAAGAGGGCCAAGATGTCATGCTTTGTAAGCGTGATGGTAGTATGGTGAAATCGAGGATCAAGGAAGTGGATGTATTCGAGGGCTTGGGACGTACGAAAGTTGATTCCGTGCAGTCCGGGGATATTTGCGCTATTATCGGTATCGATGGTTTCGAGATCGGTGAGACTATCGCCGACGTGAACGAGCCGGAGCCATTGCCAACGATCGCTATCGACGAGCCTACGATGTCTATGCTTTTCACGATCAACAATTCTCCGTTCTTTGGTAAGGATGGTAAGTTTGTTACTTCCCGTCATATTTTTGACCGTTTGCAGAAAGAATTGGATAAGAACTTGGCTTTACGCGTAGTTCCTACTGATTCCGCTGATTCTTGGTTGGTATATGGCCGTGGCGTGCTTCACTTGTCTGTATTGATCGAGACGATGCGTCGTGAGGGATACGAGTTGCAGGTAGGTCAGCCTCAGGTTATCATCAAGGAGATCGATGGTGAGAAATGTGAGCCGGTAGAGCAATTGACGGTGAATCTTCCGGAGGAATGCTCTAGCCGTATTATCGATATGGTAACGAAGCGTAAGGGCGAGATGACCATGATGGAAAGCAAGAATGGTCGTATGCACTTAGAATTCACGATTCCTTCCCGTGGTATTATCGGTTTGAACAACGCCGTATTGACCGCCTCTGCCGGTGAGGCTATCATGGCACACCGTTTCTTGGAATATCAACCGTGGAAGGGTGATATCGAACGACGTATGAATGGTTCGATTATCGCTATGGAGACAGGTCAGGCTTTCGCTTATGCCCTGAATAACTTGCAATCCCGCGGACGTTTCTTCATCGCCCCGGGCGAGGAGGTTTACGCTGGACAGGTGGTTGGTGAGCATACCAAGGACAATGACTTGGTGGTAAATGTTACCAAATCCAAGAAGTTGACGAATATGCGTGCCTCTGGTTCGGACGACAAAGTTTCCTTGGCTCCTCCTATCGTATTCAGCCTAGAGGATGCGCTTGAGTACATCAAGGGCGATGAGTACGTAGAGATCACCCCGAATAATATGCGTATGCGTAAGATCATCTTGGATGAGACAGAGCGTAAGCGCCAAGGTAGATAATATATTCTTCTATTAATAGATACAAAAAACGGCGGGCCTTTAAAAAGCTCGCCGTTTTTTATATGATGTTAGGATTTTAGAGATCCTTCAATGAGTGTGTATCCTTCATTCTTTATTTTCCGGATCTTTCTTCTCTTCATCCGGAGTGGTAAATTGTATCACTAACGATTCATCTTTAGGAGTCTCATACCAATCTCCATGTGCCTTTCGGTAATCTTGGTCAAAATTATAAGCTTCGTCGATGCTTTTATTCTCTATACACCAACGGAAAGGTTGACTTTCCGAATAAGGAATATCCAATACATATGGGTATAGATCCGTATTCTTGACGTTTTTACTTACCGGTCCCTTCCCGTTATCAATGTAAGGCATGATCAGCTGAGTCGCACTATATGTTAATGTCTTTGTAATCCCACTTTCCGGTTCCTTGTCGAATTTTCTCACATTGACATATCCATTGACATCGGAGAAAAAGGGAGTTAGTCCATTGGCGTCCTTAAATCCAAATTGGTTGTGGAATGTACAGCCTTTAGCCAGTAACTGGGCATAAACATCTGCGGTACTCTTATCGGTATATGCTGTGATGCTATAATATATGACAGCGTCATTGAAATCGAAATCGCCTTGGTTTGGATAATTATCTTCGAACAGGAGGAATCCTTTCTTGTTCGTTTGCGATTCTATGACGGGAGGGGTTACCGGCTCTGCCGGCTCGATGGCAACGGGATTACTTTCGATTAGACAAAGCATATCGTTGTAGTCTCCATCATAGGCCCTATAGTTTGGGCAGCGATTTTCCATTCCCAGTACATTTCCTTCAAAATCACCTTCTTGAATGTGGTGAATGAAGCCATTTGCTACGTTTTTCTCTATTTTGAAAGAGGAATTACCATATTTTAAGGTATGGCCTACGTAATTATGGGAGAATGTCCCATTATCTGGTACTTTATTGTTATCCGGCCCATTTAATGCCGGAGTGGAGAACTGTGGACGGTCTGTGCCTCGATATACGAAGCCGACGTTGAGCCCCTTGTCGAATCTTCCCAAGGGTATTCGGGTATATTCTCCTGCTTGGGCCTTTGGCTGTTCTTCTTTGGAGTAGAATATATAATTATCGCCTTGGTTGATCGTATTGAAGTCAGTGACTTGGATAGCACCATTAGTTTTTCCATAGAAGGTGCAGTCATCTAAAGTAAGGTTCTCCATCTTCTCGGAGGGATATGTATAGAACCAAATTTTACCATGCATATTACTGTTGCCTTTGGACATTCCTCCATCGCTTATATAGGTTAGCCAAATATCCGCTTTCTCAAAGCTACTGGTAAAAACGGTTTCCGTGATTTTTAGATCAGAGCATCTATATAAATCCTCGCTTTTTACATTGTATGCTTTTTCTGGAAAGTATTTGTTATTGATCAGATGAAGGACTTCATCACTGATCGCATTTGTAGCCCGTAAGCTGCTTTTGGTATCGCTTCCGATCGTGATGTCCTTTACATCGCTCTCGATAAGTTCCCCATCCCCTCTTAGGATATAGAGTTTCTTTACGTGTTTAGGTACTTCCAGGGCCATATGGATCGGAGTTTTACCAATTAAATAAGGATCTTTGACTAAAGAGCCTTCCTCATAAGGATATTCATAATAAATAGAATATAGGGTCCCTTCATGCTGAGAAGATATGCTAACCTGTATGTTCTCGAAATTCTCGAACTGGGCTATGTAATCTTCTTTTTCTTTGGTAGGTTCTTGAGGATCTACCGAGGGGTCTTCTCCTTGATAAATGTCATGCTTAACGCATGATTCCATAAGGAAGAGCAGACAAAATACCCACACCATTTGTTTCCAGATTTGTGATCTCATAATTTCTTTACCCTATTTGATTAATATTTACAACAACTTTATTGAATTTTGCAAATCTACGGATTTATTTTATAAAAAAGTCATTGATAATCAATATTTATTTTGAAGTGTTGCAATATTCTGAAATATAGGCTTGAGTGGGTGGAATATAAAAAAACCCCATCCAAAAGGATGAGGTCTTTTTCTTATTTAGAAAGAATATTTTCTAATTATTTTACTAAAGCTGAGAAGTCAGAGTTAGTCGCATATTTAGCGAACTCTAAGTCGATAGCAGCTTCCTTAGCCAAGCTCTTGTCAGCAGCGATGGCGGCCTTCAAGTTGCTTACTACACCGTTAGCGTCGTTTGTACGAGCAGCAACAACAGCCTTCAAGTAAGAGGTGATAGCATCAGGTTTAGCAACACCGTTCAAAGTCTGAGAAGCCTTGCTGTAATCCTTAACCAAGATCTGAGCCAAAGCAGCGTTGTTAGTCTTAACAGAACCGAAAGAGTTAACAGCCTTAGCATATTCGCCTTGCTCTAAGTAAAGAACGCCAAGAGCCTCGCTCAATTCGTTTACGCCGGCAGCGTTACCGAACAATTGTTGAGCCTTAGCTTGGTCACCCTTCGTTAATGCGATCAAACCTAAGTTCATGTTAGCGGAAGCGTTATTCTTAACAGAGTTAGACTTGTTAAACATTTGCTCAGCCTTAGCCAAATCACCAGCCTTGAATGCCATCATACCGATGTTGTTCCAAGTGCGGTAGCAGTTAGGATACAATTCAGAAGCTTTTGTATAGATAGCCATCTTTTCATTGTCGTTGTTCGTCAATGTAGCGGCGTAAAGGATTTCCTCGATATTCAACTCAGAAGGATTGCTCTTCGCCAAAGCGCTGATCTCGTCGTCAGACTTACCGATGATCTCGATGTTAGCGGTCAAACGAGAACGACGTAATTGCGGAAGGATAGTCTCAGCCAAGTCAGAGTAAACAGCGGAGATATTCTTGATTTCTTTCTCTCTTGTCTCAGGATCTTGGTACATAGAGATCACACGCAATACTAAGTCTTTATCTTGCAAGTTAGAAGCAGAAACTAATTCCTTGAAGCCTTCCCAGTCTTGAGCTGTGTAACGAGCGTCAACCGGAGCGTCAACTTTCATCTTCTTCAATTCTTTGTTCAAATATTTAGAAGTGTTACCTTCACGATTCTCAGCCAACGTGTTGTTCAATTTGAAACCACCATCAGGAGAAGCGTAAGCGCTGATCTCGATAGCTACATTCTGGTTCGGAGCCTCGTCTGCGTTCTTAACAAGATCTTTCCATTCTTTGATAGCGTCAGAATTCAATTCTTGAGCGCGAAGGTTAGCTTGTTGGATCAAGAACATGATGTTAGCGTCATGAGCCTCTTTGATAATACGTTGGAATTTATCAGCAGCGATAGCTGCTGTAGCAGTAGCTGCGTCTGCCAATTCGGAAGTAGCGATAACGCCTTCACCGATCTTTACGTCCGGCAATTTAACAGTCTTGTTTTTGATCTTCGCGTCGAAAGTCAAATACAATTCTGATTTTTTCATCTCGGGTTTGTAAGTGAAAGAAGACTTCATAGTTACGTTAGCGCCTTCTTTTTGAGGGATTACTTGGTTGTTACCTTTTACTTTCTCACCTTGGTAAGTGTAAGAAGTGCCCCAAGCTTCGCCACCCTGGTAACGCAATACCGGAGTTACAGTTACAACAGCTTTCTTGTTGAACCATTTAGCGGGGAAAGTCGCGTTGATCGTTACAGGAACTTTGCCTCCGATAGCCTCTAGCGGCTGCGGCTCTGCTTTAATGTACTGTTCTGCCAACGGTTTCAACTTGTTTGAACAAGAAGAAAGAGTTAAAATGGCTGCCAATACGAAGAATGGCAATAAAAACTTTTTGTTCATAATCTTGATGTAAGTTTAAAATGTTACTATGTTAATATATTCACTTCCAAATTATCCCTTAGCCATTATCGTGCAAAACTAAAGTATTTTTTTGTTATGGATAGCAAAGAAGCGATAAAATCTTTTTAATTAATACTTATTAATGAATCCTAGGCTTGTTTTATACATAAAATATGGGTAGAATTATTGAAAAAATATGGCTGTGTACCTCTTGCCATTCTTTTCAATGGATGGTTTCCCAGAACTCTTATTGTATATTTTTTGATTAAAATATAATCTTTTGTGTATAATGCTCCTCGCCATAATGCACGGTTAGAAAGTAGACTCCAGATGTTAATTTTAGGAAATGGAGTGTAGCTTGCCTGTCCGTGATCTCTCCGTTTTCCGACACTTTTCCTTGTGCCGAGTGCAATGTATAAGTCGCTTTCTCCATTCCATCCGGCAAAACAAGGTGTACCATGCCTTTCTCCGGACCGAGATGAATGAGTACCTGCTCGTTCGCCTCGAGCTTTTCGTTGCTGATGGGGTTACCGTATTGAATGACGGGATCGATAAACAAGGAGGTGCTAAAACCTGCTTGCGTATATTCGGTAGCTTGTCTCCAGCCGTTTTTATCATGAACCCAAGCCGTATTCCGGGTCGTTTTGCCTTTGGGCAAATTGTAAGCGGAGAAATACGTGTTCTCCGGGACGCTCTTGAGCTTATAGCCGATGTAGAACTTTCCGCTGACGTTCACGGGCTTGGAGAAATGGATATAACTTTCCTGTGACCGATTTAGGGATTTAGCGGTCTCAATAAACGTATCGTCCAATATCGATTTATTGCTATAGGTGGGTTGGAATGTCTCCGTATATAATAATGTAGAGGGCTTAGAGTCGCCGCTGTAAACGGTAACTTCCACTTCCATCTGTTTGTAATTCGCTCCGGCAGGCGGTGTTACGAAATAAGCTCCGTATAAGGTACCCGCTTCGGCTACTTGGTAAGCTTCCGCATATTCAGTGATATTGGCGGGGTTGTTCCCGAATAAATACGCTTTTTCAGACCCGGGATAGAGCGTACATTCGGCGTTTTCTTGATTACCGGAGTCATAGATGTTGCTCAACCGGAAACAAGGGGCTGATTTATACGGATCAAGTCCCTCACAAACCTTGGTCTCGTCATTGGACGGGTTCAGCCAATATTTGAGCTGTCTCTCGGGGGTATCGATTGCGTCCCATGGTTTCATCAAAGAGAAGAAGTAATCATCCTTCGGGCTATTCTCGCTGGACTGCCCGCCGGATAACGCTCCGATAATCTCTCCGTCGGCATTGAATAAAGGAGATCCGGAGGAACCGCTGGCCGTATAACCTACTTCCCAAGTCTTGACATGCCAATGAGCGTTCTTGTAAAAAATCATGTTTGGATCTGTCAAGGTAAAGGGAGCCAGATCCTCATCGGATATACTGATTCGCTTTACCGAGTATTGGGGATGTTGGATGCACGTATAGGGGGCAGGTCCTACCTCTTGTGCGTTCCAGCCCGCGTAATAAGGCCTGTAATAAACCGGAGGTGTGGCGGTAAGTTCCAACAAGGCCATGTCTGCCATTTCATTAACCGCCTTGAAGTAAGTGGATGCGGTAGACATCTCTTCCGTTCCCCTTAGGATCGGGTCGCAGAAAGGGCTGTTGAAGTTGAAAAAGCAGACGATACTTCCGGCTATTTTCTCATAATCGGGGTTTTTCATCGTGAATTGCTTGTTCAGGCAATGGGAGGCGGTGAGTAGATAAGGCTTTCCGTCATTGTCCGTATTATTTATCAGGGTGCCCGTGCACCCTACGCTTCCGTCTATGATCAGGAGAACGACGCTTTGCCCCCATTGGGCGTAATCGTTTGTCCCATCTTGATAGCAAGCTAACGGTGGAATTTTACCGATCAGTGAGGTGTTGTCTCCCGGTTCTAACCCCCGCAAGCTCCGGTAGCCATGGTTGACTTCCCCGACGGTCAGTCTTCCTTGAAAAGAGGCGTTAGCCGGTTCTTGATATTCTATGATCAGGCGATCCCCTTGGATAGGAGAGACCGGCAATAGGTTTAACTCCGAGTTGTTTAGGTGATTGAACGAGCCTAATATCTGTGTCTGGTCCTCATTGTATAGGAAGAGCTGGGCGCCTTCGGGCAGTTCATATTCCGTGAAGAGCACGTTGATGGAAAGGGCCCCGGGCGAGAAGATCCCGAGTCTCCATACACGTGTCCCATCCGGCCCGGTGAAAGTTACGCCCGAATTGTGCCGATTGTAATCCGTTATGAATTTATAGGCAAAACGGAAACCGCTTCTTAGGTCGCTCTCATTCAGCGAGTCGATACGCAATTCCTCTTGAACGTCGAACGGAGGCATTTCTTTAAACATTTGTCCGTTTGTACTTCGCATGAGCGATAGCGGAAGCGGGCGGCCTCCGTGGCTAACCTGCGCTTTCAGATTTCCTTGAAAACCGAGCATCGTTAGCAGGAATATAATGTATAAAGAGGTCAACTTTTTCATATCGGGCAAATATAACTATATTTCTTTACCCCATGATCTATATATCAAGTTTTTTCGCTAAGTTTGCCAATCGAAAAGTACGGACAAACTTAAATAAAACCAATATATAATTAAATTCTAAAGATATGGCAACACCTCCGTTTCACTACGAGCCGATGTTCCAAAAGGGACCGGACACAACAGAGTATTATTTGCTTACAAAAGATTATGTTTCCGTTTCTGAGTTTGAAGGAAAACCGATCTTGAAAGTCGCTAAAGAAGGTTTGACCGCTATGGCTAACGCCGCTTTCCGCGACGTATCATTCATGCTTCGCCGTTCTCACAACGAGCAGGTCGCAAAGATCCTAAGCGATCCGGAAGCTACGGACAACGATAAGTACGTGGCCTTGACATTCCTTCGCAACGCCGAGGTAGCGGCTAAAGGCGTACTTCCTTTCTGCCAAGATACCGGTACGGCTATTATCCACGGCGAGAAGGGCCAGCAGGTCTGGACCGGTTACTGTGATGAAGAAGCGCTTTCCTTAGGTGTTTACAAGACCTACACGGAAGAGAACCTTCGTTACTCCCAGAACGCTCCGCTGAATATGTACGATGAGGTAAATACGAAATGTAACTTGCCGGCCCAGATCGATATCGAGGCTACGGAAGGCATGGAGTATGAGTTCCTTTGCGTGACAAAAGGAGGTGGTTCCGCCAATAAGACTTATTTATACCAAGAGACAAAAGCGATCTTGAATCCGGGTACATTGGTTCCCTTCCTCGTAGAGAAGATCAAGACATTGGGTACGGCCGCTTGTCCTCCGTATCATATAGCGATCGTGATTGGCGGTACTTCCGCTGAGAAGAATTTATTGACGGTGAAGTTGGCATCTACCCGTTTCTATGATAGTTTGCCTACGACCGGTAGCGAGGGTGGCCGTGCTTTCCGCGACGTGGAGTTGGAGAAAGAGGTATTGGCCGCCGCCCAGAATATTGGCTTGGGCGCTCAATTCGGTGGTAAATATCTGGCACATGATGTTCGCATCATCCGTTTGCCTCGCCACGGCGCTTCTTGCCCGGTAGGTTTGGGTGTAAGTTGCTCTGCGGACCGTAATATTAAATGTAAGATCAATAAGGAAGGTATCTGGATCGAGAAGTTGGATAGCCATCCCGGCGAATTGATTCCGGAGGAACTTCGTCAAGCGGGTGAGGGCGACGCTGTCAAGATCAACTTGAACCAACCGATGGCAGATATCTTGAAGGAATTGGATAAATATCCGGTATCTACTCGTTTGTCATTGAACGGAACGATCATCGTGGGCCGTGATATCGCTCACGCTAAGTTGAAGGAGCGTCTGGATCGTGGCGAGGATCTTCCCCAATACATCAAGGATCATCCTATTTATTACGCGGGCCCGGCTAAGACTCCGGCAGGTATGGCTTGTGGCTCTATGGGCCCGACGACCGCGGGTCGTATGGACTCATACGTTGACTTGTTCCAGAGCCATGGCGGTAGCATGATCATGTTGGCGAAGGGTAACCGTAGCCAGCAAGTTACGGACGCTTGTAAGAATCACGGCGGTTTCTACCTAGGATCTATCGGTGGCCCTGCGGCTATCTTGGCTCAGAACAATATCAAGAGCATCGAGTGCGTGGAATATCCGGAATTGGGTATGGAAGCGATCTGGAAGATCGAGGTAGAGAACTTCCCCGCGTTTATCTTGGTAGATAACAAGGGTAATGACTTCTTCAAGCAGATCAAGCCTCGTTGCTGATTCCTTGATCGGTAAAGATAAATGAAAAGCGGTATCCGGCGGCAAGCTGGATACCGCTTTTTTCTAAAAAAAAGTCGTACGTGTTTTTTTAATAGGTTAATCCCACGATCCACAGCGGTAGTTTCTTGCCGGTGGCGAACTCCATATTGTCAGCCAAGATGAAGGAATCGGGGAGATCCGCTATTTGCTTGAATGTTTTATCCGCTCCTCCTACCTCGAAGGTATAGGTATGGTCTACGATAAAGTCACCTTTTGTTTTTCCATATTCCACGTTATGATTTACGGATAACTGGTTGACGACAAAAGTTTCCCTTGCCGTCCCGATCTGTACGGGAGCGGAAGCTATGGCGTACAATAGGTTGGGATTCTGTAGGTAAATCTTATCCGGTTTTTGCATCTTTTTGACAGATAGTAAATCCGAGTACAATAACTTGAGCAATTCCGCCTTGTCCAAATTCTGTAAGTAATTGATGACAGAGTTTCGGGAAAGTCCGATCATTCCCGCTAGTTTCGTGATGTCCAGCTCATAAGGAACAGAGGTAGCTAAGATACCCATCAAAGCCTTTAGCTTCCGTGTATAGGCAGGATCTACGCCACACAGCAACGGGAGTTCCTGCTCAATAATGAGATTGACCACATTCTCGATATTAATATAATAATCTTCTCTGTTACCCGTAAAAAAGGGGTAATACCCTTCGTGGAGATATTCGTTAAACATTTGTACGGGGCGACATTTCTCATTTATTTCCCGGCAAATGTTTCCTGGATTTTCCAGTATCGTTTGTAGGGAATAGACAGGTATATCAATTTGCTTATAGAACATGAGAAATTCCCGGAAGGAAAGTCCGTACATATTATATGGTAGGCAACGTCTGGAAAGATCGGCATCCGCATTCAATATATTCAATAGGGAAGAACCGCTAAAAACAATTCGTAGAGATGGATACAGGTCGTAGGCCTCTTTTATCTCTTTACTCCAAGTGGGATATTTATGTACTTCATCAAGGAATAATTGTTTTCCTCCTTGCAAATAGAACCGCTCAATCAGTTCAGATAGGGTGTGATTACTGAAATAGATGCTGTCGAGCGTGCAATAAAGTACCTCCCTGCTTCCCGGCTGGAAATTCAGTTTGATGTATTGCAACATGAGTGTTGTTTTTCCGACACCCCTTGATCCTCTGATGGCGATCAGAGGATTATCCCAGTGAATTTGGTTCATGAGTTCCCTTATGATATGGGTACTCGTTTGTGCCAATAATCGTTCTTGTTTAATAAATAGACTATCCATACGCTGATTGATTGAATGACAAATATACGATTTATTCAAGATAGATAGCAAAAAGTACATGGATTTGTTAAGGGCAAAAAGCAAATCTGGTATTTTTTTTGTTAAGAGTAAGAAGCAAAACCTGTAAGTATCCGGTCGTAGCGTACTTTGCGTATTGGCTTTCAAAAGTTTGTATAAATATCAATGAAACTATTACACTTTAATTTTTTACCTTTGTTGCGTTTAAGTGATAAAACAGATTTCCAATGCCTCGTATATACATCCTCTTGATGTCGGTCTTGATCTCGGCTTTTTATGCTTGCGATCATCGGGGGAAGCCTTACCCCGCTACCCTGTCACGGATCGAATCCCTTGCGGATACAAATCCGGAGGAAGCCCGCCCTTTGTTGGATCGATTGCGGGATAGCCTTTCGTCCTTTGATGAGGAACAGCGTATGTATTATGACTTGCTCGACTTGAAGGTCAATGATAAGATGTATGTCCGGCATACTTCTGATTCTTTGATCAAACGAATCACCGCTTTCTATGAGACATATGGCGATCGAGACAAATTACTAGAGTCTTATTACTATATGGGCCGTGTCTACCGGGATTTGAATGATGCCCCGGAAGCGTTGAAGTATTTCCAAAAGGCATTGGATGTGGCGGGGGATACGAGAAAGTACCGATTATTGTCCAATGTCTATTCGCAGATGGGGATGCTTTATGATTATCAGAATGTATATGAAGAGGCGATCCGTATGTATGAGAAAGCGGCTGAGTATAAATTACTGAAAGGAGATAGTACTAGTTTTTCTCTTGTGCTGAGAGATATTGCCCGAGTATATGATATGGTCGATAAGAATGACAGTGCGCTTCTCTATTTTCAAAAAGCGGCAATTATAGCGAATGAAACAGGAAATAGACATCGATATTCCGGTATATTGACTGAGCTGGGTGATCTTTACCGGGAATTGGTAATGTATGATAAAGCTTTGGAATGTTTGTCTGAATCATTAAAAGATTCCGTAGACCGGAATATGTATCCTACTTATTCGGTTTTGGGGAATACTTATTTAGAACTCAATAAATTGGATTCTGCCGATTACTATTTAAGAAAGTGCCTGGATAGTCCTAACTTACATGTTAGAGACGCTATTTATGAGTACTTGTCGCTTTTGTATGAGCGTCGGTTGAATTATCGGGAGGCTATTCGCTATGTCCGTCTTGGCCAGCAAGTGCAAGATTCCATCCGCAAGATAACCGATTCGGAGGAAATCCGTAAAATGACCTCTTTATATAATTATCAAAAGCGGGAAACTGAGAATTTACGGCTAAAGGGCGAGAATGACCGGATGCAGATTCGTATTTACCGGATATTATCCTTGTTCGGATTGGGGCTTTCGATAACCTTATTGTTTATATATAGACTGAAACGGCAGAAAGAGCGGTTGGCTAGGCAGTTTGAGGCGCTTCAGCGGGAAAAGCAAGAACAATATGAGAGAAGTTTTCAATATGTAGAAGCGAATAACGCGAAATTGAATGAATTGGGAACCTTACTATCTAAAGACCATGAAGATACAAATTCATTGCTTCATGTGCGAAAAGAACTTTTGCAAGTGACCAATGAACAAATACAGTTGCGGCGTACCGAGCGTGATTTGTTAGAGTCGGATTTAAGGCATTCGGATATCTATATGAAATTCCATTCCACGAATGAGGCAGATCAGATAATCAGGGAAGAAGATTGGAATGCTTTACGGAAGGAGTTAGATAAGACATACAATAATTTTACGAATCGTCTATATCAGTTATATTCGGGAATGTCATTGATAGAACTCCGGATTTGTTACTTGATAAAGATATCAGTCAAGGTAACTGATATGGCAAAAATCTTGGGTCGCTCCAAACCCTCCGTATCCTCATCCCGTAAACGGCTTTATAAAAAAATAAAGGGAGAGGATGGAACCCCGAATGAACTGGATGAATTAATCGCTGGTCTTTAGCCTTATACAACTCTGCGAACAAAAAGCGAACAAAAAGCGAACAGTGTTTTAGCCCCGAATCCAACCTTATCGGATACTTTTGCAGTCAAAAAATGAATGGGATGAAAAGAATTTTACTTTTGACTTTGTTGAGTTGCGTGGGCTTGTGTACACAAATATTGAGTGTTTTTGCCCAACAAGGAGAGAAAAGTGTCGGGATAAATGTGGGTTACGGCACAGCAAGTAGTTTTGAGTCGTTTCGCTTAGGTGCTGAGTTCAATTGGAACGCAACGGATCATATTCGTTTGTCGCCTTCTTTCGATTGCTATTTTGCCAGTAGTACCTCTTATGTGGTTAGTGCGGATGTACATTATTTATTTCCGATAAAAAACACATGGCAGGTTTATCCTTTGCTGGGAGTCACTTATACTCATTTCATGACTAATGAATTTGGGGGAAATATTGGAGCTGGTGTGGAATATCCGATTTCCTCGTCTTTTTATGTAAGTGCCGAAGGGAAATACCAGCTTACGAAGGATTTCCAGCAATTTGCTTTGGCGGCAGGTGTAGCCTATAAGTTTTAATAGGTCATTTGATACATCGTTCGACGGAGTATAAAGACTAAATTCGTTGGGAGAACGAGATATAAGAACTTCTTAGGAGATGGTAACGTCCTATAAAATAAAATCCCGGATAGCGTTTAATCTACCCGGGATTATATATTAATGTATAAGACCTTATCTTAGTTTCTGTACTCCCTGCGAGGCCCGCAATCATTACGATCTTGACGAGGACCACGGTCTCCGGACGCTTCCGGCCGATCTCGAAAATGTGAAGCAGATCATCCTTGCCCGATATAACCTCAACGAGCGTACCGTAAGGCATAATAGATCTGTTATCCCTCAAAAGGCATGTTTTGGCAACATGATCCTAAATTACCAGTAGTACTTACCTTGCCAACACAGTATATCTTCTATGCCACTTGCAGTATATATCCCGTGGATAAGTAAGTAGTACTGACTTTTCCGGCATGAGAAAAGCGTTTCCCTTAGGCGAACAAATAGTTTCTCCTAAGGAAAACTAAAGTTTCATAAGCACGAAACTAAGGTTTCATCATGAGAAAACAAAAGTTTTTATAGCGGAAAACTTTTGTTTTATACCAAGAAAAACTATAAATATCAATTAATCAGTTTATTAAATGATATATGAAGCATGGCTAAACAGATAGCCGGCAAGCTAAGCAATGTCTATATCTTCGGTCGCTTCTTGAAAAAGATAGGACTAATAATGCGGTTGGCGAGTAGGGGACGGTGGTGTTTTGTGATTGAAAAGTAGTAAATGGTGGTAGATACGAGCCGATAGTGGTAGATGCTATTTATCTACCACCACCCGATAAATGACTTATGACCAATTGATTATAGCTATAGCTATAGTTGTAGGTGTGGTAGATGATTTGATAAAAAAAAATCCCGGATAGCGTTTAATCTACCCGGGATTATATATAATGTGTAAGACGTTATCTTAGTCTCTGTACTCCCTGCGAGGTCCGCGATCACCACGATCCTGACGAGGACCACGGTCTCCACGATCTTGGCGAGGTCCACGCTCACCTCTTTCTGGTCTTGGCGGACGTTCCTCGTAACCTTCCGGTTTCGGAAGCAATACCTTGCGGGAAAGTTTGAACTTGCCTGTTTTCGGATCGATATCAACCAACTTGACAGAAACCGTATCGCCTTCCTTCAAGCCGGCTTGCTCAACGGTCTCCAGACGTTTCCAATCGATCTCGGAAATGTGAAGCAAACCATCCTTACCCGGCATGAACTCAACGAATGCACCATAAGGCATGATAGAGGAAATCTTTCCTTCATAAACCTCTCCGATCTCAGGAACAGCGACGATAGCCTTGATCGCCTTGACAGCCGCGTCGATCGTAGCCTTATTCGTGCCGGAGATCTCGATCTTTCCTACGCCGTCTACCTCATCGATAGATACCGTAGCTCCCGTTTTCTCTTGGATACCTTGGATGATCTTACCGCCCGGGCCGATTACCGCACCGATGAATTCCTTACCGATAATCATCGTCTCGATACGAGGTGCATGAGGTTTCAAATCCTCACGAGCTTCCGGTTGAGCCTCCAAGATCTTGCCCAAGATATGCATACGACCCTCTTTAGCTTGAGCCAAAGCATTCTCAAGGATCTCGTAAGACAAACCGTCTACCTTGATATCCATCTGAGTTGCCGTGATACCGTCTTTCGTACCCGTTACCTTGAAGTCCATATCACCCAAGTGATCCTCGTCGCCTAAGATATCAGACAAGATCGCGTAGTTCGTACCCTTGTTCTCGGAGATCAATCCCATAGCGATACCGGATACCGGTTTCTTCATCGGGACACCTGCGTCTCTCAACGCCAAGGTACCGGCGCAAACCGTAGCCATAGAAGAAGAACCGTTAGACTCCAAGATATCGGAGATTACACGTACTACATACGGATAGTTGTCCGGGATCATACGTTTCAGCGCACGGTGAGCCAAGTTGCCGTGTCCGATCTCACGACGGCCTACGCCACGTGTTGCTTTGGCCTCGCCTGTGGAGAATGGGGGGAAGTTATAATGTAAAAGGAAACGCTCGTATCCATGGTTCAATACGTCGTCTATCATTTTCTCATCAGACTTCGTACCTAAAGTTACCGTAGATAAAGACTGTGTCTCTCCACGTGTAAAGATAGCGGAACCGTGAGGACCCGGCAGGCAATCTGTCTCGATCCAGATCGGACGGATCTCGGTAGTCTTACGACCATCCAAACGCTTGCCCTCATCAAGGATGGCACGGCGCATAGCCTCTTTCTCTACATCGTGATAGTAGCGACCGATCATTTCCAGTTTCTCGTCCGTCAACTCCTCCTCGGAGAATTGAGCCTTGTATTCTTCTACGATTTTCTCGAATGCCTCGCTGCGTTCGTGCTTGCCGCTACCGGATGTGGCTACGGCGTAAGCCTTGGCGTAACATTTGTCGTGTACGTCCTTGCGCAACTCGTCATCGTTTACCTCGTGGCAATATTCGCGTTTTACCAATTTGCCGCAAGCCTCGGATAACTCCAGCTGAGCCTTGCATTGTACCTTGATAGCCTCGTGAGCGACCTTGATAGCCTCAAGCATCTCAGATTCCTGAACCTCGTTCATCTCACCCTCAACCATCATGATGTTGTCTATGGTAGCGGCAACCATGATGTCGATATCAGCTTTCTCCAATTCCGCGGAAGTTGGGTTGACGATGTATTTTCCATCCGTACGAGCTACGCGAACCTCAGAGATCGGTCCGTTAAAAGGAATATCAGAAACTGCCAAAGCGGCGGAAGCGGCCAAACCTGCTAATGCGTCCGGCAAATCTTCGCCATCAGCGGAGAACAATATAATATTTACATATACCTCAGCGTGGTAGTTGTCTGGGAAAAGAGGACGCAACGCACGGTCTACTAAACGAGATGTGAGGATTTCATAATCAGAAGCTTTTCCTTCTCTTTTTGTAAAACCTCCGGGGAAACGTCCAAAAGCGGAGTATTTCTCTTTGTATTCTACTTGCAACGGCATGAAGTCAACACCCGGGTTCGCGTCTTTAGCGGCACAAACAGTGGCGAGCAACACGGTGTTGTTCATACGAACGGTAACCGCTCCGTCCGCCTGTTTGGCCAATTTCCCGGTTTCGATGGTAATGGTTCTTCCATCACCTAACTCGATCGTCTTGTTAATTGGATTAAGCATAATCTTTTTTCTTATTTTTCTATCTGTCAAAAATTGGTGCAAATGTAATGAAAGTTTACCTGTAATTGCATGAAAATGAAAAGAAATAACAGTCTTAAAGCACTTTTTTTGAAAAAAGCCTTGAAGAAATACGGAATAATAGTGCCACAATTGTAAAATAATGTATATTTGCACCGGATTAGTAATATAGACAAACTGGAATAATGAAACAAATATCTACGAATTTACTAGCTGTGCTGTGTGTTATGTTGCTTTTGTTCACGGCTTGTAAGAAGAATTCTGATTTTACGGTGGAAGGTGTAGTGTCCGGCGCAGACGGCCAGATGATGTATCTGGAGAATGTAGGTGTGTCGACGGTAGAGTTGATGGACTCCGTAAAACTGACGGCGGCCGGTAAATTCAGCTTTACGAAGCCTCGTCCGGCATTCCCGGATTTTTATCGCTTGCGTCTGAATAACCAATTGATCAACTTCTCGGTAGATTCTACGGAGACGATCTCGTTCGTGGCCGATGCCGGGACTTTCGCTACTTCTTATAGCGTGGAGGGCTCAGAGAATTGCAAGGCGATCAAGAATATTACCTTGGCTCAATTAGACGCGAACCAAGCGATCCATCGTTTACGGAAAGAGTCTGAGTCCGGTCTGTTGGCGGATTCCGTATATTCCCGTCAGGTGCTCGAGGCCGCCGAGGCTTATAAGGACGTGGCTCGTAAGTATATTTATTCCGCCCCAATGTCCGCTGCCGCTTACTTTGCCTTGTTCCAGCAAATCGACGGCTTGCTGTTCTTCGATTTGTATGACAAGAACGACTCGAAGGCTTATGGCGCCGTAGCCACCAGCTTCGATCACTATTATCCGGAAAGCCCTCGTGCTAAGCATCTGTATAACTTGGCTCTTCAATCGATAAAGGTGATTCGTAGCCAGCGCCCGATGGACTTGGATAAGGTGGAGAAGAAAGAGGTTAGTTTCTTGGATATCGAGTTGCCGGATGTACATGGGGAAAACACGAAATTGTCTTCTGTCGCTACAGGTAAGGTGGTGTTGATCAACTTCACGGCCTATATGTCCGAATGGTCTCCTGCCTTGAATATGGAATTTGGCGATTTATATACGAGGTACCACGATAAGGGCTTGGAGATTTACCAGATCTCTTTGGATAGTGATCTTCACTTCTGGAAGAACGCCGCTTCTAATTTACCTTGGACTTGCGTGCGTGATCCACAGTCGGTTTACTCTCAGACCGCGGCGTTGTATAACGTGAAACAGCTTCCGGCGATCTTTATCTTGGATCGCAAGGGAAACTTGGTTAAACGGGTGGACGACGTGAAGAAACTTGAGGCTGACATCAAGTCCGTATTGTAAATTGTTCATGATTTAATCATCAGATTTATATGTTATAAAGCACTTTCGTAAACTTGTTCATCTTAGAAAGATAACCTAACTTTGCGGAGTCTTGAAATGATAAAAAAGGGGAGTTCCGGCCATATGACTTGGTCGGGATTCTTTTTTATTATGCGATAATCAATCAATATTAATATAAAGAATAAGGAGGATTTAGTATGGCTGTTAGTTATATGACAAAGGACGGCTACGATAAGATTTTAGCTGAAATCAACTATTTGGAGACCGTGAAGCGCCCTGAAATATCAGCCCAGATCGCTGAGGCGAGGGATAAGGGTGACTTATCCGAGAACGCTGAGTACGATGCCGCCAAAGAGGCTCAAGGTATCATGGAGGCTAAGCTTGCGCAGTTAAAAGGTTTGATCTCAAACGCCCGTCTGATCGATGAGAGTCGTGTGAAAACTGATGAGGTTCAGATTTTGAACAAGGTGAAAATTAAGAATACGAAGAATAACGCTGTCATGACCTACACGTTGGTATCGGATTCGGAGGCTAACCTAAAAGAAGGAAAGATCTCCGTAAGCACGCCGATCGCCCAAGGTTTGATGGGAAAGAAGGTAGGGGATGTCGTTGAGATCCGTGTGCCTTCCGGCTTGATGACGTTTGAGATTATGGATATTTCAATTTAAAAACAGAAAGACGTATGGCAACTATTTTCAGTAGAATCGTGGCGGGTGAGATCCCTAGCCACAAGGTTGCGGAAGACGATGAGTTTTTTGCTTTCCTCGATATCAATCCGGTAGCCTTGGGGCATACCTTGGTAATTCCTAAGAAGGAGGTCGATTATATCTTTGATATCGATGATCCGATGCTGGGACGGATGGTAGCTTTCGCTAAACGGGTAGCTCGTGCTCAAGAGACCGCTATCGAGTGTAAGCGTGTAGGATTGGCTGTCATGGGTTTGGAAGTGCCCCATGCGCATATCCATTTGATTCCTATCACGAAGGAGTCCGATATGTATTTCGGCGGGAAGAAATTGGCTGTAAGTCAAGAAGAATTGGCTGAGATCGCCGCTAAGATTAGAAAAGAATTCAAATAATTGAATATAATTTTTTAATTATAAAAAATTGGTTATATTTGTACCCGCTGTTTTATGCGTGACAATATCATGCAAAGGGGACAGCAAATCATTAATATGATTCATTAGTGGTTTTTACTCATAAATTTGTTAACCTTAGAAGAAAGGCCCCTCTGTGACAGAGCGGCCTTCTTTTTTTAAACACACAATAAACATTATAAACTACTAAATTGATATCTTCATCTTACATCTTCGAATAGGATTAGGGGAGCCAAACGGCATGCCTGTTCCAACCGTGTACACCGTTCCAGTAATCATGCCAGTCATATAGCATACCGGATTGATGGATATATACGCCACATAATACAAGGGAGATAAGCCATAAGGCTAATAATATCCATCTTGCTTGCGTCGGTAAGGGACGTACCTTGAACAATTGGCAGCAAATCGCGTATATCAGGGAGAATATGGGGATGCCGATGAATAAGATCGTCCCTATGCATCCCATGATTGCCATTGACAGCGGTGCTCCGTTTATCAAGTCCGCTCCGAACGGAGAGAGATTATAGATGAATCCGGCTCCACCCATGAGCAAAGCGAATGTTACGACTACCAGAATGAATACGACTAGTACTAGCGGCGGCAACAAGAAGATTCCGGCTAATATGATGAAAAACTTCAAGATGAACCCGATGACCAGAACGAAAACATCCGCCAGCTTTTGGAAGAAGTTCCTCGGCTTATCCGAGCTGATGAAGTCGTTCACGTTATTGCTGACTTTCTCGAATCCATCTGTCACGGTCTTTCCGATATTCTCCACCGTCACGCTTTGCCCGCGCATCTCGAGTTTCTCGGTCGCCGTGCGTGCCATCGGTACTATGATCCACAACAAGAAGTAAAGCGGAACCGTGATTCCATAGAAGAACATCAGAAGGAAAAGCACGATACGTACGGCAGTCGGGTCCCAATCCATGTAGGCGGCGAAACCTCCGGCGACACCTCCCAGAATACGGTTGTCCGGGTCACGCATCAAGCGTTTCTTGGTCGTCTGGGCATGAGTCTCCTGTTGTTGCGTCCGGTAATTATCCTCGTGGTCGGTGCTTTTCTCTTCCTCCTCGAAAATCTCTTCCGGCTTACCCATCCGTTTGATCACTTCCTCTACCTGCTCGATCGTGATGACTTCGTAGCCTAAGCGGATACGCTCGTTAAGAAGCTCCGAGATACGCATCTCGAAATCATCCATGATCTCATCCGAACCTTCTTCTTTGCGGAAGTGGATACGCAGGTTCGACAGATATTTGTCTAATAATTGGTATGCGTCTTCGTCAATGTGGAAAACTGTGCCTCCCAGATTAACAGTAAGTGTCTTCTTCATCACTCTTTCGTTTTAATTGTTTCTGATGTGGTTTATTGTATTATTTAGTTCCTGCCATGAGGTCTCCAGCTCGCCGAGGAATAGTTCTCCTTTCTCGGTCAGTTGGTAATACTTGCGTGGCGGTCCTTGCGTAGATTCTATCCACTGATAACTTAATAGCTCGCTATTCTTTAATCGGGTTAAAAGAGGATATAAAGTGCCTTCCACAACGATCAATTTCGCTTCTTGTAACTTCTGAATGATATCAGAGGTGTAAGCGGGTTCTTTTTTGAGAAGCAGGAGGATGCAATATTCCAGCGTCCCTTTCCTCATTTGTGATTTTACGTTCTCTGCATTCATCTCTTTTAATTTTATGCTACAAATGTATGTATTACATATGTACTATGCAATACATGCTACTATGAATTATTATTATTTAACCGAATACTTGCACAAAAAGAGCAATTATGTGTAAAAAAAGGACTGATGTCGTGTCTTTTAGAAGAGAAAAGCGTACTTTCGCGGTATCAATTCAAAATAAGGAATTATGATTTATTATCATTTCGCCGAGTTAATACACCGTCAGGCAGAGAAATATGGGAACCGTACAGCGTTGAAACATAGAGATAACGCTACGGGGAAATGGTTGAAGATTTCTTGGAGGGAGTTTTCCGATAAGGTTATGCTTACGGCCAAGGCGATGGCTGAGTTCGGGATAAAGGTACAAGAGAATATCGGAGTTTATTCCCAGAATATGCCTCAGTGTTTATATACGGACTTCGGAGCGTATGGTAACCGGGTGGTTTCCATCCCGATGTACGCGACGAATTCTCCGGGACAAATCGAGTACATCATCAATGACGCTAAGATCCGCACGTTGTTCGTGGGTGAGCAATTGCAGTATAATAACGCTTTCAAGGTACAGAAGGACTCTAAGTATCTGGAGCGTCTGGTTGTCTTTGATCCGGCGGTCAAGATGAATCCGGAAGATAAGACGTCCATTTATTTTGATGATTTCTTGCGCTTGGGGGATAACGCGCATGCGGAGAGCACGGTGAAAATACGTATGACGGAAGCCGTTCCGGAGGATCTGGCTACCATTATATATACGTCCGGTACGACAGGTGAGTCGAAAGGCGTAATGCTTCCTCATTCTTGCTATCTGGAGGCGATGCGGATACATGATGTCCGTCTGCCTCTGGTAACCGACAAGGATCTATCCATGAGTTTCTTGCCAATGACTCATATCTTCGAGAAAGCTTGGTGCTATTATTGTCTCCATAAAGGGGTTACGATCGCTATCAACCAAGACCCGAAAATGATCCAGAAGACATTGCCGGAGGTTCATCCTACCTTGATGTGCAATGTACCTCGTTTCTGGGAGAAGGTGTATGCGGGCGTGCATGAGAAGATCAACTCCGCCTCTCCGGCCATGAAGAAGATTTTCTTGGATGCTATCGAGACCGGGCGAAAGTATAATCTGGAGTATAAGAATAAAGGTATTCCGGCCCCGTGTGGTTTGAAATTGAAGTTTCAATTTTACAATAAAACGGTTTTCACCTTATTGAAAAGGGTATTGGGTATTGAGCGTGGACGGTTTTTCCCGGTGGCGGGCGCTCCGTTATCGGATACGGTTAATGAGTTCTTGCAGTCCGTGAATATCCCGATCGCTTATGGTTATGGACTGAGCGAGACGACGGCTACGGTTTGTTTCTACCCGGAGATCGGATTCCAGTTTGGTTCTATTGGTGAGGTAATGCCGGGAGTTCAAGTGAAAATAGATCCGGGGAATAACGAGATCTTGGTGAAAGGCAAGACCGTGATGTCCGGGTATTATAATAAACCGGAGGAGACGAAGAAGGCTTTCACCGAAGATGGTTTCTTCCGTACCGGCGACGCTGGTCGTTTGGAGGGTAATACGTTATTCTTTACGGAACGAATCAAGGATTTGTATAAGACTTCAAACGGGAAATATATCGCGCCGCAAGCGATCGAGATGGTGATGAGCGGTGATAATTATATCGAGCAGATCGCTGTTATCGGCGATCAACGTAAGTTCGTGAGCGCCTTGATCGTGCCGGTTTATCCATTGTTGGAGAAGTACGCCGGGGAAAAAGGCATCTCGTTCGAGAGCCGGGAGGAGTTGGTGAAGAACAAGGATATCATTCGTTTCATCGAGGCTAGGGTAGAGGAGCATCAGAAGAACTTGGCTTCTTACGAGAAGATCAAGCGCTTTACCTTGTTGCCGGAACCTTTCATGATGGGATGTGAGCTGACGGATACGCTAAAGTTGCGCCGTCCGGTCGTATTGCAGAAGTACGCTACCGAGATAGAGGCGATGTACGAGGAATAACGAGTTTGTCGGCTATCAACTATTTCTTATCTTCGCGGTAAATTTAAAAAAGAAAAGAACATATGATCACATCAGACCAACTACATGACGTGTTGGAGCGCGATAAGGCGCTGAGGGGGTATCTTTGACATCGATAGCAAGACCATTCAGTTAGAAGAGGAGGAGCTACGTACGCAAGACCCCGGTTTCTGGGAAGACGCCAAACGTGCGGAAGTCCAGATGAAGAAAGTAAAGGAGCTAAAGAAATGGATCGAGCTTTACAGTGAGGTACATGCGGCGGCTGAGGAGCTAGAGTTGGCTTACGAATATGTAAAGGAAGAGATTATCACCGAGGAAGAGGTGGACGCGGCTTATAAGAAGGCCCTTCATTTACTGGAAGACTTGGAGTTCCGCAATATGCTTCGCGACGAGGCTGATCAAATGAGCTGCGTGCTCAAGATCAACTCGGGTGCCGGTGGTACCGAGAGCCAAGATTGGGCTTCCATGTTGATGCGTATGTATCAGCGTTGGGCTGAGAATAACGGTTATAAGATCTCTGTCGCCAACTATCAGGAAGGGGATGAGGCCGGTATCAAGACCGTGACCTTCAATATTGAGGGAGATTATGCCTATGGCTATCTAAAGAGCGAGAATGGCGTGCATCGTTTGGTACGTGTATCTCCTTACAACGCCCAAGGTAAACGAATGACCTCTTTCGCCTCCGTATTCGTCACCCCGTTGGTGGATGATACGATCGAGGTAAAGGTAGAGACGGCGGCTATCTCTTGGGATACGTTCCGCTCGGGCGGCGCCGGAGGACAGAACGTGAACAAGGTGGAATCCGGAGTTCGCTTGCGTTATCAGTTCAAGGACCCGTATACAGGCGAGGAAGAAGAGATCTTGATCGAGAATACCGAGACTCGCGACCAACCCAAGAACCGTGAGAACGCTATGCGTCAATTGCGTTCCATCCTTTACGATAAGGAGTTGCAGCATCGCATGGCCGAGCAGGCCAAGGTGGAGGCCGGAAAGAAAAAGATCGAATGGGGTTCGCAGATCCGTAGTTACGTATTCGATGACCGTCGCGTAAAAGACCATCGTACGAACTACCAGACTTCCGACGTGAACGGTGTGATGGATGGAAAGATCGACGATTTCATCAAAGCATACTTGATGGAGTTCGCCGGAGAAGAAAGCGCGGAAAAATAAGTTTTTCCCTTTAACATTTGCATATCTCGATAATAAATCGTAATATTGCACCCGATTTCAGAGCCTAGCTCTGAACAGGTCCTATAGCTCAGTTGGTTAGAGCACCTGACTCATAATCAGGGAGTCCTTGGTTCAAGCCCAAGTGGGACCACGATGGATGATCGCTAAATAACGTAATATTAGTTATTTAGCGATTTTTTATTGTACCTGCATGAACTAAAAAAGAATATGAGTGTTTGAGGTCACAATTTGTGTTCTCTTTAGAGAAACGCCGCCGCCCTCGTGAATATGGAATGAAAGGCTTGGTTGATCAGGCCCGGATCGATACGGGAGTGTGTCGGGAAGGGGATTTGATGGGAGTAAGCGAACGGGAAATCCAGCTCTTCCAATATCTTGCCGGACGCTTTTCCTAAAGCCTTGATCACCCCGCCAGTAGGCATAACGATATCTTTTTTCAATGAGATCGCCCGAATACGATCGCAAGCCCGTTGGAAGAACGACTCCCGGTAATCTCGTAACACATCCTCACGTACCATGGCCTTAAAGGCTTGCTCCAGAAAATCATTCTTGAACGAGGTGGGAAGCGTACGGTTCTCCAAGAAATCATGCCGGAAGTAATGGCGTACCTTGGCGAACGCCTCCTTGTCCATGATATCACGGGCGTTGCCATCCATCTCACTGAAGATGGAGCCACCGCAAAACATGAATAAACGGGTGTCCGTAAACATCTTGTCCGGATTCGCTAATAACAAGACCTGCGAGAGTAACGCCCCGATGGAATAAGCGAATAAGTTGATGGACGTATCTTCCTTGAACAAAGGATGCTCGCCGTTCTTGATCTCATGAACCAATTGCCACATATTATAAACGGACTCTCTGCCCGAGGCGTAAAAGCGTAACGGGTTTTGGGATAGCCGGCTGCTGAGGGCCACGTTGGCGAAGGTGGAGTTCGTCACGTTCGCTATCTCCTCCTTGCGTTTGCTTACCCAAGGGAGGATCGCACGGGGATTGGCCCATAATCCCGGGGTACGGTTCATATGGAAAGCGATCGGGAACAGGATGACCGGCTTACCGGTCGTATGGGTGAGGTATTCCGCCCATGTGAGGTATTTTTCCCAAGTCCGCTCGTTCAGGCCATGCAACAGGATAATCGCCTCATTATTCTTTTTACGTCCAGAGGGCGTGAATATGGCATATGAGAAAGATTTGTTCTCTTGGATACGATCGTCTGTCATCGGACAGAATCCGGTGGGGGTAAGTCCCTTCTGGAACTCGTCGATCTCGCTGGCGCCACGGGTCTGGGTGAAGCGAAACGGGATGATCTCCAGATGGCTCTCTTCCAATTCAGTCTTTTTGTCATAAGAGAAAAGACTGTTCAGTTGCTTAGTACGAAGTGAAATATCCATAATCCTCTGATTTTTTACTGCAAACAAACAATAGAAAAACATCTCTTCAAAATAAATGGTTTAAACGGGCTTTGTTGGGGACATAAAGTGTTATTTAGGGATGAAATCTTTTATAGAGGGGTGAATTTCGTCTGGGAAAATGATTACATTTGTTCCAAAATAGAGGCAAAAAGATGGGAATGTGGGATCAAAAAATACCAAGTTACATATACGGTAAGCAGAATATCGTGAGGCTGATTCTGTGGACGGCCTTGTTTGCGTTGGTGTTTATCAACATCTACAAGCCGTTTAGCTCCACCTCTTGGTATAAGGTCTCGGAGTTTAAGTTCTTCGTATTCTCTAGCTTGATTATCTTGACGGGAGTATTGGTGGTTGTCTTGAGCCGTATTATTCTGTTCCATTGGGGGAAGCGGCATGTTATCACGGTCCGGACTTATGCGATCTGGATCGTGCTGGAGATATTCTTCATGTCGCTTTTCTATACGATTTATACGTTGGTACTGAATCCGGAACGAGAATATATGGAAGTTTTTAACGATTCGGCGGTGAATACCAGTCTGGTTTTATTGCTCCCTTATTCCGTGCTGCACCTGTATTTCTCTTATAAAGAGAAAGAGCGGCAATTGCGATTGTTGGAGGAGAACCAGACAGAAGCGGCGGTTCGGCAAAGCGTTTTCTCTTTCTATGACGAGAAGAACGAGTTGCGCCTTTCCGTGAAGCGAAGTAACCTGCTGTACCTTGAATCGGCGGATAATTACGTTTGTATCTGGTATCTGAATAAGGGGCAGCTCACGAAGTTTATGCTTCGCAACTCCTTGAAGGCGATCGAGGAGAGCCTCGCTGATACGAATGTACTCCGTTGCCATCGTTCTTTCATGGTAAATTTCGACCAAGTGAAGGTGATCCGCAGGGAGAAGGAGGGCGTTTATCTGGAGCTGGGGATCGAGAAAGTACCCGATATCCCGATCTCCAAGACGTATAGCGAGAAGGTAACCCGCTGGTTCCAGACCTATTCTTCCTAGCGGGCTATTTCAATTCGATATTATTTTCTTTTGCGTATTGCGAGGGACTCATGTTGAATTGCTTGGAGAAGGCCCGGCTGAAATAGGATTGCGAGTTGAAACCAACCGCCTCGGCGATCTCGTAAATCCTCATATCGCCTTGAAGGATTAACTCGGCGGCTTTCTTTAGCCGGCTGATCTTGATCAACTCGTTGGGCGTTACGTTCGACAGGCCGTTGATTTTACGGTAAAGGGTCGGACGGCTTAGATTCATCAAGTCCGCTATCATGTCCACGTCTAGGTTCACGTCGTTTATATGGCTGTCGATGATATCGTTCAGTTTCTTCAAGAACTTCTCGTCCGCCTTCGTGTAAGCCATGGATTTGATATTGGCAATCGGCGAGTTGAAATAATAGGCACGCATATTGCTCCGGTTGTTCAGCAGGTTCGTCACTTGGGTAAGCAATAGATCCATGGAGAAAGGTTTGTCGATGTAAGCGTCCGCCCCCAGCTCAAGCCCTTCCATGCGAGATTGTAAGGTGTTCTTAGCCGTCAGGAGGATGATCGGGATATGGCTGAACTCCAGATTAGTCTTTATCTTTTTCAATAAGGTGAAACCATCCATGACAGGCATCATGATATCGCTGATGATTAATTGGATGCCATATTCCTGAAGACGGGCAATCGCCTCCTCGCCATTACCGGCGGTGACAACATTGTAATGGACATTGATCTCTTGACCGATGAAATGGAGCATTTCGGTGTTATCTTCCACCACGAGAACCGTCGGGCGGGATTCTTGGGTGACATATTTCCGCTCGCTGGCAGGGTTGGTCAGGACCTCTGCTTTCTCTTCCTCTAGTTTTAATGAGTTCGGTTGGTTCACCGGCAAACGTAATCTAAAGATGATAAGCCCGGCCGGAGATTCCTCCAACGTCAACGATCCCTCGTGCATCTCCGCTAAAGAACGGGCCAAGGGTAGTCCGAGCCCGGTCCCGGATTTATGGATAGAGGAGTCATCCCGGTAGAAAGGCTCGAAGATCTTTTCTTTTATCTCCTCCGAGATGGGCTTTCCATCGTTCATGATATCGATCGTGAATCGCTCGCCATCTTGCGCCTCGAACCGGACGATGATCTTGCTTCTTGCGTATTTAATAGCGTTCGATAGGAGGTTGCTGAGTATCTTCGTGCAAGCCTCCTTATCGATAAAGGCGTAGAAAGATTTCACGTTACACTCGATAATCATTTGCAATGCCTCCTGCTCCGCCGTGTCGTGGAAACGCTCAAAGGTCTCTTGCATCAATGCGATGATGTCCGTATGTATGAAGTTTAGTTTATATCCCTCGATTTCCGTCTTCCTGAAATCCAGTAGTTGATTCACCAGATCCAGTAGCCGGTTCGCGTTTTTATCCACAATTGTCAGATAATTCTTTGCGCTGGGAGATAGCTTGATGTCCCGTGTTACTTTCTCCAGAGGACTTTTAATTAAAGTCAGGGGCGTACGTATCTCATGAGCGATATTGATGAAGAAATCAATCTTAGCTTGATAAAGCTCCTTCTCCTTTTCATTCTCGAACTCCTGTATTTTCTGCTGTATATTGGCCTTATTATGCCGGGAAATGATAAAGATCAGCAACACTACGCATCCGATAGCGATAATCCCATATAGGATTAACGCCTTGGTAGAGAGCCACCATGGGGGAAGGATCGTAATCTGGAACATCGCCGGCTCATCATTCCAAATACCGGACAGGTTCGCCGCCTTCACCTTAAACGTATAATTACCGGGCGGTAGTTTCGTGAAATAAACCCGGTTCTCGCCCACCACATGATACCATTTGGAACTTAACCCTTCCATGCAATAGGCGTATTGGGTGAGGTTGGGGGCTTGGTAGCTTAATGATGTGTAGTCGATGTAGAATGTGGACTGATTATGTTCTAAGGTGATCCCTTTTTTAAAAGTGATGTCTTTTTGCCTCAATAGATTATGGTCGGGGTCCGAATAATTGATTTGTGTCATATAAATCTTCGGTTGGATAGAGAACTGTTGGATATTATCGGGGTGGAACCGGACCAAGCCTTTCAAGGTCCCGAAATATAATTTGCCGTCTTTAGCTTTTAAAGAAGAGTTATAGTTGAATTGATTGGACAGGAGCCCATGTTCTTTTTTGAACACCTTGATCTCTTGATTGACAGGGTTAAGTACGGCCAGGCCATTTGTGGTACTGATCCACATGTGGCCTTTAGGGTCTTCCTCGATCCGGTAAATGACGTTACTGGGTAGGCCGTCTTGAGTCGTGTATCTTGTCGTACTCTTTAAATTCCGGTCGTACATTTTCACTCCGTTTCCGGTAGCGAACCATAGATTGTTTTTAGTATCCTCATGGATGTGATTGATCGTCCGGTTGGCGTTCGTGTTTATGGAATCCAATTTAAATTCGCCGTGTTTTTGCCGGATTGGGTCGAAATAATATAATCCGATATTGAATGTTCCGGCCCATATAACCCCTTCGTGATCCTCGAAGATCGTTTGTATCCTGCAATTACCGGGGAATTGATCGAGAGGCTCGAAAATATCTTTCTCCGGATTATATTGATACATGCCGGATGCCGTAGCTATGAGCAAGTTATTTTTCCGGGTTTTATAGAGATATACGATGATATCGTTTTGGGAGGCGTAAGGATTCGGGGCGATCGTATAATGCTTGATGATTTTCTCCGTACGGATATCCATCACGTCTACCCCGTTAGCGTGTGTCCCGATCCATAGATAGTCTCCAATCACGGTAAGCCCGTGGATACAGCTTTGGGAAAGACCGTCTTTATCTTGGAAGTTCTTATAGGTTTGCGTACGGATGTCGAGTTTATTGAGACCAGCATCTTCGGTTCCTATCCATATATTATGGTTAGCGTCTTGGCAAATATCATGGATAATATCACCGTTAATTGTTTTTTGCCCGGGTATATTGTAGTCTTTCTTGAATTTGAGATAAGGGGGAAGGTAATTAATGCCCCCATTATCCGTACAGATCCATAAGCCACCTTCCCGGTCCTTGCAAAACTGTTTGATAGCGTTATTGGATAGTGAATATGGATCGCATTTGTCTTGTTCTATGTGAAAGGTCTTGTTTGAGGGGATTTGGTAGATATAGATACCGTTGTAGGTGGCGATCCATACCTCGTCGTTTGTCACTTGGAAAATATCCCGGGTATAGAGGGGGCTGTTCTTTTGCTGGGTAAGAACATTTCGGCAAACACCTGTTTGTATATTGACTTGTTTGACTCCGTTATCGCTTGTACCTATCAGTAATGTATTATCGGACGGGGATGCCCATAGAGTCGTCATATTATCTATATGTAGGGTGTCGCTACCGTTATGGATATTTAGAGGGATGAATTTGTTATCGGTCGGGTCTAAGAGGACGACATTGCCGTTTAGCGTGGTGCCCCAGATCTGATCTTGGGGGGTGATATAGAAAGAGGTGATCGGATCACTATCCTTATACAGGTAGTTTTGGTGTAGCTCGGATTGCTCATTATATTTAATAAGGGAAAAGCCGGATAACAGCATCCACAGATTCCCTTGGTGATCAAATTCCAGATAGGTACAGCCGATTCCTTTCGTGAACTTTATCAAGGAAAAAGTATCGGTTTGGTAATCGTATTTTTGTACTCCCATATTAGTACCCACCCAGAGTTCACCGGAAGGGCTTATCGCCAAGTCGGTAATCCAGCTACTTATTAAAGTTCCTCTCTGCTTGGTTTGATTTTTTATGATATGGAATTTGTTCCCGTCAAATCGATTGAGCCCGTCCCGTGTTCCAAACCACATAAAGCCATAATGATCTTGCACACAACATGTCACGTTATTATTGCTTAATCCATCTTCTACCTCATAGGATTTAAAGTAGTATGACCGGGCGTTGAGCTCTATTGCGGTTACTACAAATAATAGGACGTATAAATAATTCATCAAGTTTTTTTTCATAGATCTCCCTTGTATTTCATGCGCAATATAAAGCCTTTTCCTAGACTTTCCATAGCAGTATCGTATCATTGTTTTTCATTTTGTTTCAATGTCCAGACTTCAGTTTTTGGCTTTAAAAGCCGTTCCTTGCAAGACTGTTTGTTGAGACGATAGGTAATAATTTTGAGAGAAAAGTGCAATACTGTTTGATTCAAGGGGCTTTAATTTTGGCAAAAACAGTGTGAATCTTTAAAAGATAGAATATGAATCAAAAAGTAAAAGTAGGTATAATAGGCTTTGGTCGCATGGGTGGATTTTATTTGGAGGAGATGCGGAAGAGCGATCAATGGGAGGTACTTTACATCTGCGATACGGACCCAGAGGCACGAGATTTGGCAAGGAGAAAGTCGCCGACATCCCGAATCGTAGCGGATGAGCAAGTTGTATTCGAGGACCCGGAAGTACAAGTGGTCGGTTTATTTACATTGGCGGATTCCCGGTTGAGGCAAATTAAGAAGGCAATGGCATTTGGCAAGCATGTCATCTCAGAGAAACCGGTCGCAGATACGATCGAGCATGAATGGGAGGTCGTGAAATGCGTGGAAAACTCAAGTTTGTTCTCGACCGTTAATTTGTATTTGCGTAATTCTTGGTACCATAATACGATTAAAGAATTTATCCGGAGAGGAGAGATCGGAGATTTGGCGATCATTCGCATTTGCCATATGACTCCGGGGTTGGCTCCGGGTGAAGGTCATGAATATGAAGGTCCGTCTTTTCATGATTGCGGAATGCATTATGTGGACATTTCCCGGTGGTATGCCGGATGCGAGTATAAGACATGGCATGCGCAGGCGATCCGGATGTGGGATTATCCCGAACCTTGGTGGTTGCAATGTCACGGGACATTTGAGAACGGGGTGGTATTTGATATAACACAAGGGCATGTGTATGGACAATTATCGAAAGACCAAACGCATAACTCTTACATAGATGTAATAGGAACGAAAGGAATCGCCCGGATGAGTCATGATTTTAAGACTGCGGTTGTGGAGTTGAGAGGTGTTAATGAAACACACCGGATCGAGAAGCCCTATGGAGGGAAAAATATAAGTACGCTATGTGATTTGTTTGCGGATTCCGTACGGACCGGTGTTTTTAATTCCCGCCTACCACTGATGCGTGATTCCGCTATCGCTTCCGAGTATGCGTGGAAATTTTTGGATAACGCTAGACGAAATGAGATGCCTTCTATCGGGAATCTACAAACCTTGGAGGAAATCCGGGAGAGAAGACGGAATATGACGGAAGGGTATGGCTTGCTTCGCCATGTAAAATTGTCTCATTCTTGATACGATTTTCTCAATGACCGGGGGAAACAGGCTGGAACTTGTATTATGCGACAATCGGAAACGATTTTGATAAAATAGAAAAAGAGGAATTTTCGTATGCGTGATACATTTGCGGCAGCTTGTTCATAGAGCGAAAATAGAAACATTAATTTAATACTATGTAGCATGAAAAAAATGATTGTTCTTATCAGTCTTTTATGTGGAGCGTTTTTTATGAGCGCCCAACAAAGTAATCAACAACAAAGACCACCGGAAAGATGGAAACCTGAGAGTACTGAATGGTATTATCCGGTTCCTCCTAAGGTAAAGCCGGGTGTAGGAACTGGTGCTCCTTCCGATGCGATCATCCTGTTTGATGGAAAAGATCTTTCTATGTGGGAATCTGCGGGAAAAGATGGAGGTCCCGCTAAATGGACCGTAAAGGATGGGGCGATGATTGTGGCTTCCGGGACCGGATCGATCCGGACAAAAGATTATTTTGGAGATTGCCAGTTACATATCGAGTTCAAGACCCCTACACCGGGAAAGGATAATACATTACAGATGAAAGGTAATAGTGGCATTATGTTACAAAGCCGTTATGAGGTGCAGGTTTTGGATTGTGAGGATAATCCTACGTATGTGAATGGCTGGGTCGGCAGTATTTATAAGCAAAGCGCACCGTTGGTAAATGCTTTCACGAAGACAAATGAGTGGCAGGTTTATGATATTTATTGGAAAGCTCCCCGTTTCGGGACAAACGATGAATTGGAATCTCCCGCTATGATTACCGTGGTATTGAACGGTATCGTAGTACAGAATAATTATGTACTGAAAGGAACGACCCCATATACCGGTTTACCTAAATATGTAGCGCATGGCCGTCTGCCATTAAGCTTACAAGATCATGGAGTGGAAGTGGCTTTCCGTAATATATGGATTCGTAATTTATAAATTGTATAACCTTAAAATAATGATTTATGACTACACGTAGGAATTTTTTAAAGAACTCGACGATGTTGGCCGCCGGCTTAGGTATCTCACCTCTTTTGGCATCGGCAGCTCCTACCGTCTCTCATAAGGAAGAGACTATAAATGGGCGGGTGAATATCGCTGTAATAGGTGTCGGTATGGGATGCCGTGATTTGCAAGGGGCTTTGACTGATAATCCGTGGGTACATTGTGTGGGCATGTGCGACGTGAACAAAGTGAGACTTGATGAGCAGATCGCACGTTTCAAAAAAGACTTTCCGAACCAAACGACTTCGATCAAGGCATATAGTGACTTCCGGGAAGTCTTGGCAAATAAGGATATCGACGGGGTCATTATCGCAACACCGGATCATTGGCATCCTTACATCTTCGCTGAGGCTTTAAAAGCGGGCAAGGCGATTTATGTGGAAAAGCCGGTTGGTAATTCGATTCCGGAGTGCCATTCGATGATGGATTTCCAAAAGAAATATAAAGGGGTGGTAACAACTGGCTTATGGCAGACTAGTCAACGATATTTCTTGGCGGCTAATGAGATATTGAAATCCGGTGTGTTGGGGGATGTTTATAAAGTTCAGCTATGGCTTTGCCAATCGACGGACCCACGTCCGGCCGTAGCGGATTCTCCGGTTCCTTCTACATTAGATTACAATATGTGGTTGGGCCCGGCTCCCGAGCGTCCATTTAATAATTACCGTTTTCGTGGATGGCGTGGTTTTTGGGATTATGGAGGCGGTCAGCAAACCGACTGGGGAGTGCATTGGATAGACTCTGCGTTCGATGGATTGAAAGCGTTAGGATTGTGTGACCGTGAATATCCGGAGGCGGTATTCTCTACGGCTTATAAAGATCCTACCTCTTTTAATGAGACTCCCAGTTGCCAGACAACGATCTTTCAGTATAAGAATTTCCATATAGAATGGGCCCAACAAGTCGCTCATCTCTATAATCGGGATCAAGGGGTAGCTTGGGTCGGAAGTAAAGCTACCTTAGTATGTAATCGTGAAGGTTATGAATTGATTCCAGAGAAGAATCGGGAGGGTGAGTTACTAACCGACCGTGCCCAGCTTGTCGGGAAGTTCGAGGATGGTGGTATTGAGGCCCATGCGACGAATTGGTGTAAGTGTATATTAAATAAATCTATTGAGACGAACAGCCCGATCGAGAAAGGGGCTTTCGCGACGATCCTAGCCCATATGGCTAATATCTCATATTTGACGGGAACTCGTGTTGTGTATGATCCGCAAGCTCGTAAGTTTGTGGATAATCCGAAAGCGGACGCGTATTTGAAGCGGAGCTATAGAAGCCCGTGGCAATTCCCGAAAGTTTAATGCGATTGAATGCTTAAAAACAACGACCGGTGGATTTTAATACTCTATTATATATAACCATTACCATACGAATTGAATTACAGCACATTGAGATCTCCGGTCGTTTTTTGTAAAAACAATGTCAACTTTAAATGAATGAGTTATGGAAAATCAAAAAAAGGAAGTATGGCTTCGAAAGGCCCTGTTTTTGATCGTTAGTTTGGCGTTATTCTTTCCCATGATGGCGCAAACGATTACAGTAAAAGGAGTTGTAAAGGAATCTATGACAGGCGAACCGATCATTGGCGCCAATGTAGCGGTGAAAGGAACGACTAACGGTACGATTTCTGATATAAGCGGTATGTATCAGATCTCGAATGTATCATCAAATGCCGTATTGATCGTTTCTTATATTGGATATAAGACCGCGGAGATTCCGGTAAATGGCAAGAACACGATAAATGTGAGCTTGGAGGAAGAAAGTATCGGACTTCAAGAAGTGGTAGCCGTGGGATATGGCTCTCAGAAAAAGAAAGAATTGACCGGCTCTGTTGCAGGCTTGAAGGAGGGAGACTTGATTAAGGGCGTACAGTCTGACCCAATGGGTATGTTGCAAGGTAAAGTGGCAGGTTTGAATATATCCAAACCAAATGCCGGCGACCCGAATGGAGAGTATAAGTTCCAATTACGCGGAACTTCATCCTTAACCGGTAATACTTCTCCGTTGATCGTCATTGATGGTATTCCTCAAGGGGATTTATCCGCTATTCCACAAGATGATATTGAAAGTATCGATGTATTGAAGGATGGTTCAGCGGCGGCGATATATGGAACCCGTGGAACGAATGGCGTTATCTTGGTTACGACAAAACGAGGTTCTGCCGGGAAGATGAGCGTTACCTACAATGGATATATGTCTATCTCTTCCATAGCCAATCAATTGGAAGTCATGGATCGTGACCAGTTTTTGGCAAATGGGGGAAACGACCGGGGATATGATACGAATTGGATGGATGAGATTACCCGAACTCCGTTCTCCCATTCGCATAACTTGGCATTGACAGGAGGTACGACCGATTTTAATTACCGGGCTTCTGTATCTTATCGAAATAATCAAGGTATCGCTCTTAAGTCAGGGTTCAATGAGATGATCGCTCGTTTTTCCGCTAATCAGAATTTATTCGATAAAAAGATTCAAATAGCATACGACGCTACTTATCGTCGTTTTGACCGGGAAGGTGAGAATTCCAGCTATGATGATTATTCCGCTTTTAAGCATGCGTATTATTATAATCCTACGGCACCCGTATACGACGAGACGGGAACGATAGATGCCGGAGGGTATTATGCGCTGGATATTCAGGGATATTCAAATCCGGTGGCTTATATTATGCAGCGTGACCGTCGTACAAAAGGCGGACTTTTCCAAGGGTCTGCTCGTGTAACTTGGAACATTTTGGAAGGACTTCGTGCGCAAGCTTTTGGCTCATTGAAATACTCTGATATAAATAAGGGTACTTATACCTCACGAGAGGTATTTAACACTTCTAGTTTCGGGTCAGCATCTCGGAGTTTTAATACTCGTTTTAATAAAACACTGGAGACGACGATCGACTATGTAAAATCTTTTGGAGAACATCATTTGGTGGTATTAGGTGGGTATACCTATGAGCATAACTATCGGGAATCATTTGGTATGAATAACTCGAATTTTGATTCGGATGTATATTCTTACTATAATTTGGGTGCGGGTAGTAACTTGATTAATAACCCTAGCCAAAGCATGATGGATGGTTCGGTTTCTCAAGATAATTTGGTTTCGTTCTTCGGCCGTGTAAATTATAACTGGGGAAATCGTTACTTGTTATCAGCGTCTGTACGACGTGAGGGTTCTACTCGTTTAGGTGCGGATTATAAATGGGGAACTTTCCCTGCGGTAAGTGTCGGTTGGTCTATCGGTAATGAGGCTTTTATGGAAAGCGCTAGCTGGATTAACGATTTGAAATTGCGCTTGGGATATGGCGTGACAGGAAATATGCCTTCAGATAATTATTTGTCTTTGTCGATGATGGGAGTGGTAGGCCGTTTTTATGATCATACTTCTAAACAATGGATCAATGCTTATGGGCCGACACAGAACCAGAATCCGGATTTGAAATGGGAGCGGAAAGGCGAATGGAATCTAGGTGTTGATTTTGCAGCGTTGAATAACCGCTTGAACGTGACCGTTGATTTGTATACCCGTAAGGTTTCAGATTTGTTGTATAAATATAAGGTTCCGACTCCTCCTTATCAATATTCTTCTATGTTGGCGAATGTTGGCGACGCTACAAGTAAAGGTCTGGAATTCTCTGTTTCCGGAACCCCGGTGCAGAATAAGAACTTCTCATGGACTAGTTCTATTAACTTTTCATTTAACACGAATAAATTGGACAAATTAAGTAATGAGACTTTCCAGACTGACTGGATTGAGACCGGTTATTTGTCGGATGGTGATTTAGGAGGTATGAACTCGACTCCATTGATTCGTTTGGTCCCGGGTGGCAAGGTCGGTGATTTTTATTTGCCGGTATTCGAGGGATTTACGGAAGATGGTAAATGGAAATTCAAGGATGTCGATGGTAGTGGTGACTTTACATATAATGAGGATCGTGAGATCGTAGGTAATGCGCAACCTGATTTTATAGCAGGATGGACTAACGAGTTTAAATATCGTGACTTCGATTTATCGTTTACATTCCGTGCTGTCGTAGGCAATGATGTATATAATGTAAGCCGTATGGCATTGGAGAATCGGAATGTGGCTGGAAAGGAGAAGAATATGTTGGCTTCGGCAATGGATATCCCGTTGCAAGATGCGGCTCAAGCCTCTAGTTATTATTTGGAGGATGGTTCTTTTGTGAAGTTGGACAATATCACATTGGGTTATAATGTGCCGGTGAAGAAATTAGGTTTCATGCAAAACTTACGTTTGTACTTGACTGGTCAGAACTTGTTTACGATCACAGGCTATAAGGGTATCGACCCGGAGGTTGATATGGTAGGATTAGATAATATGGGTATTGAGAGGACTCGTTATTATCCGGCTAGCCGTTCTTTTATTCTTGGTTTGAATGTTACGTTTTAATGGATACTCTAAATATCGAAGGTTATGAAAAAATATAGTTTAATATATATAGTATCAATGATTTGTTTCTTGGTTATCGCTCCTTCTTGTACGGATATGGATGAAGATACGACGGGACAAATGGTATCAAATGACTTTTATGCGGATCCTTCTTTGATTCCGCAAGCGGTAGGTGCTGCCTATGCGGAATTGCAGGCTTATCAGAATCACTGGGGAGTATGGGGGTTGCAGACTGTTTCCTCGGATGAATGTGTTGTTCCGACTCGTGCGCCGGGTAATGACTGGTATGACGGAGGGGTATGGCAGGATTTCCATCGTCATCAATGGCAATACAATCTGGATGCATTGAATAATGTGTGGATTTCCGTATTTTCTGGAATAACGACATGTAACCGTGTGGTTTACGACTTGGATACATATAAAGAGGAGATGGATGTCGATATCTATAATAAATATCGTGCGGAGACTGTCATCTTGAGATGTTTCTATTATTCTATCTTACTGGATTTATTCGGGAATGTTCCTTATATCGATACATATGAGAGTGAAATCACGGCTTCTCCTCAGACAAGCCGTCCTGAGCTTTATCAGAAAGTCGTAGATTGTATCTTAGATAATATGGAATATTTGGATGACGCTCCGTCTGCCGAGAATTATGGAAGATGTACGAAATCGATGGCTTATACGATGTTGGCAAAACTATATTTGAACGCAAAGGTGTTCAAAGGGGCCTCTTCTTACGATAAGGACGATATGAATAAAGTGATAGAGTATTGCGATAAAGTGATTAACTCTGGATATTATGAGGTCGTATCTGATTTCTCCGCTCCATTTAAAGTGGCGAATGAGTCTTGTAAAGAAAATATTTTCGTGGTACCGATGCAAAATGGTATCAATTCAAATGGAGACTACGAGTTTCATTTCCATAAATTCTCCGGACATCCCAAGTCTCGCCAGATGTGGGGTATAAATGTGGGCGGTTGGAATGGAGGTTGCGCTACTCCGGACTTCCTTGCTTTATATAAAGATGACGATACCCGGAAAAAGGCGACTTTTATTTACGGTTTGATTTATGATAAGGTCACGGGAGAGCCTGTTGAGGATGGTGATAATCCGGGAAAACAATTGGAATTGACTATTGAGGTATCTTCTATTAATGCCGCTTATCGTTGGGAAGGTGCTCGTATTCAGAAGTATGAATATGAGTTGGGTATGACTGGTAATATGAACAATGATTTTGTTTTATATCGTTTAGCTGATATCTATTATATGAAGGCTGAAGCTATTTTGAGAGGTGGTAATGCCGCTACTTTATCAGCTTTGTGTGCGGAACCTGCATTCCAGTTAATACGTGAAAGGGCAAATCAGCCCGTGTATACTCCGGAAACATTAACGTTGGATGAGTTGATCAATGAACGTGGCCGTGAATTTGCTTGGGAAGGTTGGCGTCGTCAAGACTTGGTTCGTTGGGATAAGTTCGCTAAAGGTAGCTGGACATTTAAGGAAGCCTTGAATAATAATTCGCGTGATTTATTCCCGATACCATACGATCAGATTACGAAAAACCAATCTTGGAAACAGAATCCGGGATATTAATAGTTGTGTTTTTATGCATATGGATAGACGACAATTCGTGAAAAACCTAGGACTGGGCACAGCCTCTTTAAGCATGGGAAGCTTGGTAACGGCTTCCTCATGTGCCCCGTCCGGGGATTCCTCCCTTAAACAAAACGTCAAGGAAGGAGAGGATGGACAGTTTTTATTTATCGGTGACGATATCGCCATTGCCCAGACAGAGTATGGGAAGGTGCAGGGATATCTGCTGAATCATGTATATACGTTCTTGGGGGTTCCTTATGGGGCTGATACGTCGGGAAAAAATCGCTTTATGCCTCCCCAAAAGCCAGAGCCGTGGACAGATGTGAGACCTGCGGTTTTTTATGGGAATACGGCGCCGCAACGTATGGAGAACCGGTGGCCCAATAATTACGGAACTTTTGCCGATCATTGGAACTACTGGGATGTGAGTGAGGATTGCTTATATTTAAATGTATGGACACCGGGCATTGCGGATGGTAAGAAACGTCCCGTATTGGTGTGGCTGCATGGCGGCGGTTTTACAAATGGTAGTGGGATCGAGCAGGATGGATATCATGGAGAGAATATAAGCCGGGAAGGAAATATCGTATTCTGTTCCATTAATCATCGGTTGGGGCCGATTGGCTTCTCTGACTTATCTGGTGTTGGTGGAGAAGCGTATAAGGATTCCGGAAACGTGGGGATGTTAGATATTATTGCCGCCTTGCGATGGGTTCATGATAATATCGCCAATTTCGGTGGAGATCCCGGGAACGTAACGGTTATGGGACAATCCGGAGGAGGTTCTAAGGTCTGTACAGTAGCCGCTATGCCGGCGGCAAAAGGTTTGATCCATAGAGCCGTGGCTTTAAGTGGATCTACGGTAGGAGCTTCCGATCAGGTGATGACCCGGAAGGTGGGAGAATATATTTTGAGAGAAGCGGGGCTGACCGCTTCCCAACTGGATAAATTGCAAAGAATACCTTGGCGGGAATATTTGGATATAGCGGATAGGGCTTGTAAAAAGTGCTGGGAAGATCAAGGGATTAGCATGAGACGGACTTTTGGCCCTGTTGCTGATGACCGGAATATTCCGGCCGGTGTATTCTACTCCGGTGAGAGCCATTTGGAGTCTCCTGTCGTCCCGATGATATTCTGTACGACTTTCCATGAATGGAACCCGAACAGGGCGGATGCGGCCTTGGAAAAAATCACTCAAGACGGTGTGATCGAGAAACTGAGAAGTCAATATGGTGATAAAGCGGAATCGATCGTGAAGGCTTTCGCCAAGAATTTCCCGGATAAGACTCCGATGGAGCTTTGGGCGATGATTTTGTCTTCCCGTCAACGAGTGGTTGAGGCGGCTAACGCAAAATTAAAGCAAGGCCAGCCTGTGTATGTAGCTTGGTTTGGCTGGTGTCCGCCCTTGTTTAATAACCGTATGCGTGCGTTCCATTGCTCGGATATCTGTTTCTGGTTTAAAAATACGGATCGGATGTTTACTCATACGGGTGGAGGTAAGGTACCTCGTGCGTTGTCAGATAAGATGTCTGGCGCTTTGTTGAATTTCATGCGGACAGGAGATCCGAACGGAGGAGAGTTACCCGCTTGGCCGAAATACACGGAAGAAAATGGAGAGGTGATGATCTTGAATAATACGTGTGAGGCTCGGAATGATCCGGATCGGGAGGCCCGTAAATCTTTGGAGGTTTAATTTAAAACGAGAGTGTTATGCTTGAGAAAAAGATTTCAAGACGTAATATGCTTCGGACTACCGGTCTGGCGGTTTTGGGCAGTACGTTCGCAGGCTTGGCTTCTTGCGCTCCGAAGAAAAAAGAGGAGCCATCACCCGAAGCATCCTCTTCGAAACGTCCTTTCCGTGTCTGTCTCAATGTCTCTACGATAGCGGGTTATAAACTTCCTGTTCAAAAACAGATTGATTTATGTGCCGAGGCTGGTTTTGAGGGAATTGAGTTATGGACCCGTGATGTGGATGCGTTCGTAAAGCAAGGGGGAACTTATGAGACACTCAGGCGTCAGCTGGAAGGCTCCGGACTTTTATTGGAGAATATGATCGGTTTTGCCTCGTGGTTTGCCGATGATCCTTCGAAACGGAAGGAAGGGCTAAACCAAATGCGGCATGATATGGAGATGGTAGCGGGATTGGGCGGTAAATTTATCGCCGCTCCTGCTCAAGGAGTTACTCAATTGGATCGTACACGGTTGCCGGAGTATTCCGAACGCTATCGGGCGATACTGGATTTAGGGGATGAGATGGGTGTCACTCCGATATTGGAACTATGGGGGGCCGGGGTTCTGAATCAATTATCGGATACCATGGCGATAGCGATCGCCTCCGGGCATTCGCGGGCTTCCGTCTTATTGGATTTCTACCATTTGTACAGAGGAGGAAATAGTTTTGATAGTTTACGCTTGATAAATGGGAAGATCCTTCCGGTTTTTCATATCAACGATTATCCGGAGTTGCCTCCTCGTACGGAGTTGAGAGATTCGGATCGGGTGTTTCCGGGAGATGGTATTTGCCCGTTTAATAAAGTACTTCCTTTGCTATACGACTCCGGTTTCCGGGGTGGGTTATCCGTAGAGCTTTTTAATAAGGGATATTGGGAAACCATGGATGTAAAGGAGGTCTTAAGGAAGAGTTTTGAGAAAACCACACAGGTAATCAATAGTTCGATGGGATAAAAGTTTGTTGGGATTTAGGAAAGGGACTGCCTCGAGGTGTTTTACCTTCGAGGCGGTCCCTTCTGTTTTTATAGTATCTTCTCTTAAAAATCAATTATTTTATAATCCGCTGTGATATAAAAAGTAGTATATTTGCGTACATCCAAAATAAACAGTTGTTTTGCGGAGGGTTATGGGGGTTGTTATCATCGGAAAAGCCGGTAATAAAAGATATACATTATAATGAACTTACTTCAGAGATATGTGAGTCATGGTATAGCTATAGGTTTGTTAGTATTTATAATGCTAGCGTTTAATTTGTCTGTGTTAGCGCGGACAAGTGAAAAACGTGTACTTAGGGTTGCCTTTCCGCAGGTAGATGGCATGAGTTGGACGGCCGAAGATGGTACTCATCATGGTATGCTCGTAGATTATCTCAATGAGATCGCCAAATATACCGGTTGGGAATACGAGTACATAGATACGAAGGGACCGGCTATGTTGAATGAATTTGTTGAGGGTAAGTACGAGTTGATGGGTGGAAACTATTATATACCCGCTTTAGAGAAATATTATGCTTATCCGAACTATAATATGGGATATAGCCGTTCATTATTACTTGCCCGATCTGATGATCGCTCTATCCATAGTTATGATTTGGAGAGTATGAATGGTAAAACCATCGGTGTGTATGAGAATGCAAGGGAGAACATTCGCCGTCTCAAAGAGTTTATGGCTATCAACGGATTGTATTGTAATATCCGATATTACAAACAGGAAGATATGGTGGGGAAAATCGGGTTATATCCCTATCTGGCTAAAGGTGAGATCGATTTGTTACTAAATAATGTTGCCCATATTAGCGATTCTGTCCGTGTAGTCGTGGCATATGACTCTCAGCCTTATTATATCGTGACCAATCCGGGTAATAAAGAAGTCTTGGATGGTTTGAATATGGCTTTGGAACGGATATTGGATGCCAATCCTAATTTTGCGGCGGAACGTTATGCCGTTAATTTCCCAGACCGGCTCGTAAACATCCAACTGAGCGACCGGGATCTGGAGTATGTCAATGAGAGGAAAACGATCACGGTAGCCGTACCTGAGAATTGGTATCCTTTGTATTGTAAAGAAACGCCGCTGAAGAACCATACGGGTATCATGGCGGATGTACTGGATGAGATTAAAAGTTTCACAGGGCTACGATTCTCGTATGTATATGCGAAAAATTATGCTGATGCGATCCGTTTGATACAGCAAGGGGATGCCGATATCTTAGGTTTTTTCTTGGGAGATGAGAACGATGCGGCCCAGCTAGGACTTGCGCTTTCAGCCTCTTATGTGAGTGCTAACAATATCATAGTGCGCAATAAAGCATGTAGTTATCCCGCACCGGGTCTGGTTGGAGCCTTAGTGGAAAATCAACGATTGCCGAGTGGTATATCGGTGGAGAAGATACGGTTCTATCCGAGTATTAAGGAGGCGTTATTTGCTGTCAATAATGGTGAGGCTGATTTTATTTATGGTTTGTCCTCTAGGATGGAACAGGATATCTTGCGCTATCATTTTACGAATCTTGCTCCCGTAACGTTGGTCAATGATCAGAGTACGATAAGTTTCGCGTTGCCTATCCCGGTCGATCCGGATTTGCTTACCATACTCAACAAGGCGATCAATAATCTTTCTGAGTCCGAGAGGACTGTTATACGCAATCGGAATCTGGAATCTATCGGCGTGAGTGAATTTTCTCTTACGGACTTTATATATGCGAATCCCTTACAATTCATGTTTATCGTGATGTTTGTCCTGTCGGTGCTATTTACGGCATTACTGCTGGCTATAGGGGCCCGGATGAAAGCGACCGTGATACAGGGCAACCTGAAACGGGCTGAGGCGGCTAACTTGGCGAAGAGCGAGTTTCTTTCCCGGATGAGTCATGAGATCCGTACGCCGATGAACGGAATTGTAGGTATGAGTACTATCGCCATGCAAAACATAGATAATACCGATAAGATAAAGGACTGTCTTGAGAAAGTAATCATGTCTTCCAAGCATCTTCTCGCTCTCATTAACGACGTGCTGGATATGTCGAAGATAGAAAGCGGAAAAGTGGAACTTCGACATGAGAGCTTTAATTTCCGGGCATTCTTGCAGGACTTTGAAAATCTGTATGGCGAGCAGGCCAAGAGTAAAGGGATCAGCTATGAGACGGTATTGGCTAGTGATCTGGAAGTACAGATTATAGGAGACTCCTTGCGCTTGAATCAAGTTCTCTCTAACCTGTTATCGAATGCGTTGAAATTTACGCCGGCCAAGGGAATAATTAAACTTCGGGTATCTAAAACAGGTGAGGATCAAGAGAATGTTTACCTTCGTTTCGAGGTAATCGATACGGGATGTGGTATAGCCGAGGAGAATTATGATAAAATCTTCGAATCGTTCGAACAGGAAAATGTGGATGTCACTTATAAATATGGAGGTACGGGGCTTGGGCTTTCTATTGTTAAGCGTTTCACGCAATTGATGGGTGGTAGTATACATGTGACGAGCGTGCAGGGGAGTGGTAGCACATTCACGGTTGATTTGCCTTTCGGCAAAGTAAAAGAGTCGGGTGAACTCGCTCGTTTTTCCGACATCAATGGGAGGGATGATCTTGCGAAAGATTGTTATGTGATTGATTATGATTTCAAAGGTAAACGGATCTTATTAGTTGAGGACAACGAGCTTAACCGGGAGATTGCGGAGGAATTGATCGGAGCTACCGGTGCTTCGGTGGAGAGCGCTGAGGACGGGGTGCAGGCCGTAGAGAAGTTTAAGGAATCTGCCGAAGGATATTATGATTTGATATTGATGGATGTGCAGATGCCGCATATGGATGGTTATGAGGCTACCCGATGTATCCGGGCATTGGGGCGTTCTGATGCTCAAAAGGTTCCTATCTTCGCTATGACAGCCAACGCATTCGCTGAGGATGTGCAGAAAAGTAGGGAAGCCGGTATGAATGCTCATATATCTAAGCCGTTGGATATACGTGCCGTGTATAAACAAATGAACCGATACCTTCAAGGATAAATAAAGGATCGATGAATAAATAAAAAGGGACCGCCTCGGGAAATTAGGTTTTCGAGGCGGTCCCTTCTGCTTTTATTAGATATTCTTTATTTTTCCGTAATTACCGAGAATTCACCGATACCCGCTTGCTTTTTATTATCTACGATACGGGTTGCGACCAAACGGATTTGGTTACCTTTCGTTATCGGGAAATGTACGACTTGCTCGATCGGGTTAGCCTTGATATTGGAGAATTCGCCTTCGGCCACCTTCTTTCCATTAATATATAATTGATAGTTGGAGATATGACCGCTTGCGTCACGTCCTTGGTTCGGGGTGTAGCGGAATCCGGATATAGGCATTTCTTTCGCTAATTGTACGACTAACTCTTGTTTCCCTTGTGGCAAATAGTAGGTCGTGTAGCCGTTTCCGTCTAGGATCAGGCTGGTTTTCTCATCTTTCGGTGATACGATCGTGTAATCACAAGCAGGAATATCGAACGTTTGCGCGGAAACCGGACTGACTGTATCGAAAGTCGGATCATAGGCAATCGCCTTGACAGTTCCTTTTTGAGCGAAAGCGAATGGCGCCTGATAAAGCGGTGAGTCCTTGGTCGGATCTGAACCGTCGGTGGTATAATGAACCTCGGAGCCTTTATCCCCGGCCTGTATGGTTACCTCGTCATTGATATTACGGGCAATCGTTGGCTCGGTCACCAAGGCGGGGGCAAGGTATGCCTCCACGTTATTGATACAAAGCGGCCCGCGGGCGTCCGTGAAGTTGATGCGTATCTTCTCCGCTTTCTCAGTCTGGAAACGGACAATTCGTTTATAGCCGACAGTTGTCGTAGAATCCACAGTCTGTGCCGGAATCCATTTACCCCCTTGCTCGAGTTCGATATTGAACGAGCGTACTCGTTGTCCTAATGGGATATATTCTTGTATTACCAAGCGGTTTACATCGGTAGGATGGGTTAACGTGAAAGTCAATGAACCACTGGTTACTCCATCGTCCGTAGCCCAATAGGTATCCCAATCCCCATCTACTGCCTTATTGGGACTAAAATTACGTCCTCTTTTATTGCTCGCTTGTACGTAACATCCTTTCAACAGATTCTCCTTAAAGTCATTTTGGATGGTTTGATACCATTGTACGGCACGGGCGGAGTCTACCGGACTTATTTTTCCGTTCAACGCTACGGGGAAGTTCAATAGGAAATTGGCGTTATGCCCGACGCTTCGGTAATAAAGATCGACTAATTTTGCCAGAGATTTGACTTGGTGATCTTCCCGGGAGTGATAGAACCATCCCGGACGGATAGATACATCGCATTCTCCACCTAGCCACATCGGTCCGTTCTCATCTCCCCATACACTCTGTTGGAAAGTAGGCATGGAGGGTTCCGGGGCGAAGATGCTCCATTGGGTATCACCGGCCCAACCTTCCTCGTTACCGATCCAGCGGATATCGGGTACTGTCCCTCCGAAAACCATGATGTCCGGGTGGTGCGCCTTGATCGTGTCTCGTGCCCGCTCATATTGATAATAGGTCTTGGCGTCTATAGCACGGGTTTCATTCGTGCCGCCATACCAGCCATTGCCACCGTTTGCCCCATCAAACCAGTATTCGAACAACGGGCCATAGTTGGAGACTAATTCATGTAATTGGGCATGGAATTTCTCTACATACCCCGGTTGTCCGTAATTCTCACTGTTTCTGTCCCAAGGGGAGAGATAGACACCGAATTTCAGCCCGTGTTTCTTACAAGCATCGGATAGTTCTTTTACCATATCCCCTTTGCCATCTTTCCAAGGAGAATTCTTTACGCTATATTCGGTTGTGGCGGTAGGCCATAGACAGAAACCGTCGTGATGCTTGGTGGTTAAGATTACGCCTTTCAATCCGGCGGCTTTGATTGTTTGCGCCCATTGATCGCAATCCAGATCCGTTGGATTGAATGTGGAGGCGGGAGTGTTTCCGTAACCCCATTCCAGATCATTGAACGTATTTAATCCGAAATGGACAAAGGCGTATGTTTCCATCTTATGCCATTCAACTTGTGCCGGCGTGGGAACGGGCAGGATAGGGGCGGGCGCTGTCGCTTCTTTACAGGAGAAGAAGGAAAACAACCCAAGCCCCAATAAAATAGAGGAACTCAAGTGCTTCATTATTTGTTTATATTTAGATGAGACCTCAAATATATGAAAAAAAACGGCAGATTTTTATTCTGTCTTTAGATATCTAGATAAAAGATAAAGTCCCCTGTCTTTTAGATGTCTCCTCTGGGGAAATTTTCATGCTAGCATATGTTTGTTTATCAATTGTTTGCAGTGCCAGTTTATTTATCGCCTTTGGCACGGTCGTGCCATCACAGTGGCAACGCTGTGCCATCCGTGTGGCAGGGCCGTGCCATCGTAGTGGCACAGTATTGCCGCTATGATGGCAAGGGTACCGGCTATATCGTTTCCGTGAGCAGTCGGTATTTTTGCGTATCCTATATTATAATGTACCCGATATCCGTTGCCGTAAAAAACTTGAAAAATAATGCCCGATAAATTTGGACCGTATGTTTTATAGCATTACTTTTGCACCCGCATTCGAGAGAGAACGGCGCTTCAGAAATGATGGAAACGTGGAGGTATCCTTGGGT
>NZ_JAMOKM010000012.1:0-156802 GCF_023656665.1 Parabacteroides sp. B2-S-102
AGTTCATACAGAACTACTCCATTTTATGTTTTACGACATACCTATTAAATGAAAAACGGTTGCAAAACTATAAATTATACCTGAAAAAAACAACAAATTATTATTATTGTGATATATTTCCTTTGTTTTCTTAATTGTTAAATCTGTCAATTTGCAATATAACCACTGTCTAAATCGACTCAGGTGACATGATCGTATCACAAATCAATGAGTTATCGCTGCCGATAGTTTCTTTTTGACAAATAAAAAAATTATTTTTATCTTAATTTTATCGTAACAAATAGTGAGCTTACTCTTTATAGGCATGATATTGGACTTGATATCAACTTATTCTGGATATTTTATAGCATATAGCTTATCACTAAAAATATTTACAACTTTATTTTATGTAGATATTTGTGAAAAACGGCTGGCTTTTCTTATCCTCCCAATATGGCTGATAAACAATATCTCTCAAATCCAATATATTTATTACAGAATTTTAATAGATCTAAACTTATATGATAATTTTTTTTCATATGACTACACTAAATAAAATATTGAAAATTGGTAGTTCTGTATGAACTATAGTCCACGAAAGCTTAATTGAATTTCTAGTTTAGTTTAAATAAAAAGAATGTGTCTATGAAGAAAAAGTTGACTTCTGTGCTACTATTTCTTGCGATGAGCGTAGGAGTAGTTTCGGCACAGACCTCGAAGGTTACCGGTAAGGTAGTCGGAGAAGATGGTGAGCCGGTGATCGGTGCGTCCATTATCGTAAAAGGAACGACTGTGGGAACAGTTACGGATTTTGACGGTAATTTTACTTTGGATGTTCCTAGTGATGGTAAGCAATTAGTTATTTCATACATCGGTATGAAATCCAAGGAGGTAGTTGTGTCTCCCAATGTAAATGTAACATTGATGTCTGATACCCAAAACTTGGATGAGGTCGTGGTTACAGCGATGGGTATCTCAAAGGAAAAGAAAGCTTTAGGTTATGCCGTGCAAGATGTAAAATCGGATGAGTTAACACAAGGTGCTAACACTAGTTTGTCTGGGGCTTTGCAAGGTAAAGTATCCGGTATCGATATCGCTTCCTCATCGGGTATGCCAGGCGCATCTTCCAAGATCATGATCCGTGGAGCCCGTTCATTTACAGGGGATAACTCTCCTTTGTATGTGATCGATGGTATGCCGATCGCTTCTACGGCGGATGTTAATACGGATACTATGAATAATGGTAGTGTTAGTGGAGCTGACTATGCGAACCGTGCCGTAGACTTAGATCCGAACGATATCGAGAGTATCAACATCTTGAAAGGACAAGCCGCTTCTGCGTTGTATGGTATGCGTGCTTCTAATGGTGTGATCGTTATTACTACAAAGAGCGGAAAAGGTGCTCGTAAAGGAAAACCTCAGATCTCATTCAACACGAATCTTGCGTTTGATAAGGTTTCTACATTACCTGAGTTACAAACTGAATATGGACAAGGTAATGAAGGTGCTTATAACCCATATTCGGGATTTAGCTGGGGACCGTCTATCTCTGACTTGGCGAATGATCCTGTATATGGCGGTAATGTACAAAATGAATATACGGAAGGTGGATTGCATAATGGACAATACTATGTGCCTCAGCGTGCTGCGGCAGGATTGGATCCATGGGCTACTCCCCAAGCTTATAATAATGCGAAAGATTTCTTCCAGACTGGCGTTACTTGGAGTAACTCTGTAAATGTAGCTCAATCTTTCGATAAAGGAAACTATTCATTTTCTTTGGGTAATACGACTTCTGATGGTATCGTTCGTTCTACGGGAATGGATCGTTATAACGTGAAGCTGTCGGGTGAGGCGCAATTGCATGATAACTGGACGACTGGTTTTAACGGAAACTTCGTGACATCAAAGATCAAGAAGCAAGGAACCGCTAATGACGGTGTTACCGCTACGGTTTATACGGCTCCTATCAGTTATACTATGGCGGGCATACCTTCCCATATCGAAGGTGATCCTTATACTCAGAATACGTTCCGTGAGAACTGGATCGATGATGGAAACTGGGCGTGCGACAATAATAGCTTTACGGAGAGATCTCAACGTTTCTTCGGGAATGCGTTCTTGAAGTATTCTACTAAATTTGGTACGGACAATCATAAATTGGATGTGAAATACCAAATTGGTGATGACGCTTATACGACCAATTACTCTGATATTTACGGCTACGGTACAACTGGTTATGCGAATGGTTATGCTAGCGAATACGGTTTTACGGTAAATGAGATGAACTCATTGTTGACGTTTACGTATAACTGGAATATCAATGAGGACTTCGTATTCGATGCTTTGTTGGGTAATGAGCTTGTAGATAAGCGAATCAGTAATACTCAAGCCGTGGGATATAGCTTCAACTTCCCGGGCTGGAACCATTTGAACAACGCTTCTGTATTCAACAGCTCTCATGAGTATAAGAGAAAACGTACGGTAGGTAACTTCGCTAGCTTATCTTTGGCTTGGAAGAATATGCTTTATTTGAATGTTACGGGACGTAACGATATCGTGTCTTCTATGCCGAGAGATAACCGTTCGTTCTTTTATCCTTCCGTATCCCTTGGATGGGTATTCACGGAAGTGGAAGCCTTGAAGAATGATATCTTGACATTTGGTAAGATCCGTGGCTCTTACGCAGAGGTAGGTATGGCAGGAGAATATGTGCCGTCTTATTATTATACGCCAGGTTATGGTGGTGGTTTCTTCCAGGGAACACCTATTATGTATCCGATTAATGGAAATATGGCGTATATTCCTTATTTCGTGGTTTATGATCCGAACTTGAAGCCTCAGAACACGAAGTCTTATGAGCTTGGTGCTGACTTGACTTTCTTGAATGGTTTAGTTTCATTGAATTATACGTATTCTCGTCAGAACGTGAAAGACCAAATCTTCGAGGTGCCTTTGGCTGGCTCCACAGGTGCTTCCAGTATGATGATGAATGGTGGAAAGATGCACTCAAACGTACATGAGATTACATTAGGTATCTCTCCGGTTGATACGAAGAATTTCAAGCTGGACTTCGCTTTTAACTTCTCAAAGATCGACAATTATGTAGACGAGTTGGCTCCGGGCGTAGAGAGCATTATGTTGGGTGGTTTCGTGACTCCTCAAGTACGTGCAGGTATCGGCGATAAATTCCCGGTAATCTATGGTGTTGGTTACAAACGTGATGGCGAAGGACGAATTGTAGTAAACGAAAAAGGTATACCAGAGGCTGGTGAGACCCAAGTAATCGGTAAGGTTTCTCCTGATTTCCGTTTGGGTTTCAATACGAATATCGAGTTGTATAAATTCCGTTTGGCTGCTGTATTTGACTGGAAGCAAGGTGGACAAATGTATAGTGGTACGGCTGGTGAGACGAACTTCTACGGTACAAGTAAGTTATCTGGAGAGGTTCGTAAGAGTGATAAATATCATTTTGACTATGCTGCTGTTGAACAGAAGGGCGTAGATGCGGATGGTAAACCTATCTATGTTCCCTATACGGGTGGAGTGAAAGGATCAGATGCAGAGGAGTATTTCAAAAGCGTGAGGGGCATTGACGAAGCCTATGTCTATGACAACTCGTTCTTGAAATTGCGTGAACTTTCATTGTCATATCCTGTATATAAGAAAGATAACTTGAATGTAAACGTGAATGTTTTCGCCCGTAATATCATTGTATGGTCTGAGATAAAAGGCTTCGATCCAGAGGCTACTCAAGGAAATAACAATATGGCTGGCGCTTTCGAGCGTTTCTCCTTACCGGGTACATCTAGCTACGGTTTTGGTGTCAACGTAAATTTCTAATTTATAAAGAAGACAGATATATATGAATACAATAATAAAATCATTTAAAGGGTTGGCTGTTGTGTCGGCCGTATCCTTGGCATTGGCTGGATGTTCCGAGGATGTAATGGATCGGATTAACCAAGATACGAGCCATACAAATAGCGTGGATGGCAAATTTATCTTGGCCGACTTGATTACTTCTACTGCATTTTCCAACGTTAGCGGAGACTTCAATACCTATTCATCTTCCTACGTGGAATATGAAGTGGGTATCGAAAACCAGTTATATAACGCGGAAATTCGTTTGAATGAGCCTTCTGCCTCTTCTACGTTTGAGAATACGTGGGGAAATGTTTATACAAGCTTGAAGAACGCTCGTGTTATTATCGGTCAATGTCAAGAAGGTAAGCGTGATGAGGGAAATTTAGTGACGAGAGGTATCGCTGAGGTCATGGAAGCTTACAATGGCGCTCTATTGGCGGATATATTTGGAGATACACCTTATAGTGAAGCTTCTTTATTGGATGAGAATGGCTCACCGGTGAATATGAATCCTAAAATAGATAAGCAAGAGGAGATTTATGTCTCTATAATGGCCTCCTTGGACAAGGCGATCGAGGATTTGAATCAGTCTGATCGTTCACCGGTTGGTACGTATGATTATTTGTATAATGGAGATGCCGAGAAATGGATTAAATTCGCTTATGGTTTGAAGGCTCGTTATACGATGCGTCTGATCAATCGTTCCACGGATAAGCAAGCTGACTTGAATAAGGTTTTGGACTATGTATCAAAATCTTTTACTTCTGCGGATGACGAGGCTGCATACGCTGTCTATGATGCGAATAATATCAACCCATTCTTTGGTTACTTCGATTCTCGCGCTGGTTTTGCCAATAGCCAGAGCTTGACGGACAAGTTGATTGAGCGTAAAGATCCTCGATTGGAAAGAGTGATGCTTTCTCCTACTACGGCTGACAAGAAACGCGTACAGGTTACAGGCTCTGCTGATAAGAACTTAGTTCCGGCCCCGAATGGTACTCCTGAGCAGAATATGCAGAAATATGGTGTTTCCGCCTTTGTATATTCAAACACGGCTCCTACGATGTTGATGAGTTATCATGAGTTGAAATTCTTGCAAGCTGAGGCGTTATGTCGCTTAAACCGTACGTCTGACGCCGAGAAAGCGTTGAAAGAGGCGGTAGCTGCCGGAATCGCAAATGCTGAAAGAAGTGTCTCTTCTGCTATCACTTATATGGGTAGCAAAATGGTCGTGAATTCAGAAAAAATGACAGAGGAGACGGCCAATACATATTTCGATAACCAAGTTAAACCGCTGTTTGCTGTAAATCCTTTGAAAGAGACCATGATCCAGAAATATCTGGCTTTGTGGGGAGCATCGGGAGAGGCTACCGAGACTTTTAATGATATCCGTAGAATGAAAGGATTAGGAGAGAATTTCGTGACATTGGCGAATACGAAAAAATTCCCTCTTCGTATGCCTTATGGTAATAGTGACGTGGTATCAAATCCGGAAGTAAAAGCCGCTTATGGCGACGGTCAATACGTATATTCAGAGCCTGTATGGTGGGCTGGCGGAACTCGCTAATCTAACATATATAATATAATGTATAGGGTGCCTCTCCGATTATGGAGGGGCATCTTTTTTTGTTATATATCTTACATGTTTTGATAGCTTCCCTTATCCCATTTCCTTGGAAGGCTTATTGGTTTTATACGGAAGTATAGATCATCTAACAATTGGTGCATGATCATCTAACAGCCGTTGCATGATCATGCACCAACTGTTGGACGATCATGCACCAGCTGATAGATATTTAATGCTTCAAGAAAAAAGGTATAATGTGTTAAGAAGATATCGCTAAAAGTACGGGATAAAAAGGATAGGGAACTAAGGGAATGTTAAATTTTTATTGTCATAATGTTAGTATATTATATGGGTAAAAGTGTGTTTGTGATGATTACTCTTTCATTATGTCACTATTTCCTGTTGTTTAACATTCTTTTTATACGATAAATTTCTTGACTTATCCTTTGAAAAGTAAATAAAATGTCCGACTTTTGCTTCCATGATGAGTCAACCATTAGCAGAGAGATTACGTCCGAAGACGTTGGATGATTATATCGGACAGAAGCACCTGGTAGGCCAGGGAGCCGTGTTGAGGAAGATGATTGATGCGGGACGGGTTCCCTCTTTTATATTGTGGGGGCCGCCGGGAGTAGGGAAGACTACCTTAGCGCAGATCATAGCGAATAAGTTGGATGCGCCTTTTTATACGTTAAGCGCAATCAGTTCGGGAGTGAAGGACGTGCGGGAGGTGATAGAGAAGGCCAAGAGCAACCGCTTCTTCAATACGGTATCGCCGATATTGTTTATTGATGAGATACACCGGTTCAGTAAGTCGCAGCAAGACTCATTGCTGAACGCCGTAGAGACGGGCGTGGTGACGCTGATTGGGGCAACCACGGAGAATCCCTCGTTCGAGGTAATCCGTCCTTTGTTATCCCGTTGTCAGGTGTACGTATTGAAATCGCTGGACAAGAATGACTTGCTTACGCTATTGCATAAGGCGATCGCCGAGGATGTCGTTCTGAAGGATAAAAACATAAGGCTGACGGAAACGGATGCCATGTTACGTTACTCGGGAGGAGACGCCCGGAAGTTGCTGAATATTCTGGAACTGGTGGTGTCTGCCGAGGAGAGTGACGATATTGAGATTCTGGATGAGAAGGTAGTGGAGAGGTTGCAGGAGAACCCTGCGGAGTATGATAAGGGAGGGGAGATGCATTACGATATAATCTCCGCTTTTATCAAGTCGATCCGGGGTAGCGATCCCGATGGCGCCATTTACTGGCTCGCCCGTATGGTGGCTGGGGGAGAAGACCCTGAGTTTATCGCACGGCGGTTGGTGATCTCCGCTTCTGAGGATATCGGATTGGCGAATCCGAATGCGCTTTTGCTGGCGAACGCATGTTTCGATGCCTTGAAGAAGATCGGCTGGCCGGAGGGCCGGATCATCCTGGCCGAGACGACCGTTTATCTGGCTTGCAGCCCGAAAAGTAATTCGGCCTATATGGCGATCAACGACGCTTTGGCACTTGTTAACCGGACTGGGAATTTACCCGTACCGCTTCATCTACGCAACGCGCCTACCAAATTAATGGCTGAACTGGAGTATGGCAAGGAATATAAATATGCGCACGACTACGAAAATCATTTTGTAAAGCAGGAGTATCTTCCGAAGGAAATTTTGGGCGAACGTTTGTGGAAAGGACAGGAAAATCCGGCCGAGCACAAACTAATTGAGCAAATGAGGCGCCTTTGGGGAGATCGTTTTTAATTGACATATTCTGATTGTAAATTAAAAAATGCTCGAAAAGTGTCGGCAAATGAGAAAAAATAGTTACATTAGCCGCCTGTTTTTGAAAAAATAGTTACTTTATTTATAATAACATTCTAAAAAGACATTGGTATGAAGAAGCACAATTTTTATGCAGGTCCTTCTATCTTGAGCGAGTATACAATTAAGAATACAGCCGCTGCGGTAGAAAATTTTGCGGGTATGGGGTTATCACTTCTTGAGATCTCTCATAGAAGTAAGGAGTTTGTAGCCGTAAACGACGAGGCACGTGCGTTGATCAAGGAATTACTGGATGTTCCGGCAGGCTATGAGGTTGTATTCATGGGCGGTGGCGCCAGCATGCAGTTCTGTATGGTTCCTTACAATCTGTTGAATAAGAAAGCCTCTTATTTGGATACCGGCACATGGGCTTCGAACGCTATCAAGGAAGCTAAGTTGTTTGGGGTGGTAGATGTTGTCGCTTCTTCCAAAGACAAGAACTATACTTACATCCCGAAGGGTTATGCGATCGCTGATGACTCGGATTATTTCCATTTTACTTCTAATAATACGATTTACGGAACAGAGATGCGTAAGGATCCGGATGTGAAGCAACGTTTGGTTTGCGATATGTCTTCCGATATTTTCTCTCGTCCGATCGATATTTCCAAATATGATATTATCTATGCGGGTGCTCAAAAGAACTTGGCTCCTGCCGGCGTGACTTTGGCTATCGTTCGTGTGGACGCTTTAGGACATGTAGACCGTCCGATCCCGACCATGTTGAACTACGCTACCCATATTAAAAAGGATTCCATGTTCAATACACCTCCTGTATTGCCTATTTACGCGGCTTTACAGACCTTGAAATGGTATAAGGAACAAGGTGGTATCGCCGCTATGGAGAAGAAGGATCTTGAGAATGCGGCGATCTTATACGATGAGATCGATCGTAATAAGTTGTTCCGTGGTACGGTAGCGGAGGAAGATCGTTCGATCATGAATGTTTGTTTCGTGATGAATGATGAGTATAAGGAGTTGGAGGACGAGTTCAGTAAATATGCTACTGCCGCTGGTATGGTAGGTATCAAGGGACACCGTTCTGTAGGTGGTTTCCGTGCCTCTCTTTATAACGCGATGCCGAAGAGCAGCGTGGAGGCTTTGGTAGCTTGCATGAAAGAGTTCGAGAAACAACATTAATCAAGGAGGATTCAGACATGGCAAAGATATTAGTTGCTACAGAGAAACCTTTCGCCGCTGTCGCTGTGAAAGGTATCCGGGAGGTAGTGGAAGGCGCTGGTATGGAACTGGCTCTTTTGGAGAAATATACAGAGAAGGCGCAATTGCTGGATGCGGTTAAGGATGCCGATGCCGTGATTATCCGTAGCGATAAGGTGGACGCTGAGGTATTGGATGCCGCTAAGAACCTGAAGATCGTGGTTCGTGCCGGTGCGGGGTATGATAACGTGGACTTGGATGCGGCTACTGCCCATAAGGTATGCGTGATGAATACGCCGGGACAAAACTCTAACGCTGTCGCCGAATTGGTATTCGGTATGTTGGTGTACGGGGTTCGTAATTTCTATAACGGAACTTCCGGAACAGAGTTGAAAGGAAAGAAATTGGGTATCTTGGCTTATGGAAACGTGGGCCGTAACGTGGCTCGTATCGCTAAAGGCTTCGGTATGGAGGTTTACGCTTATGACGCGTTCTGTCCGGCTTCCGTGATTGAGGCCGATGGTGTGAAGGCTGTAGCTTCTACGGCGGACTTGTTCAAGGCTTGCCAGATCGTTTCCTTGCATATCCCGGCTACGGCCGAGACGAAGGGTTCTATCAATTTCGAGTTGATGAATTCCATGCCGAAGGGAGCTATCGTAGTGAATACGGCTCGTAAGGAGGTGATGGATGAGGCTGGCCTCGCTAAGATGTTGGAAGAGCGTCCGGATTTCAAGTACTTGACAGATATTATGCCCGCTATCCATGCGGAATTGGCCGAAAAATATGCCGGTCGTTATTTCAGCACCCCGAAAAAGATGGGTGCCCAGACCGCCGAGGCTAATATCAACGCTGGTATCGCCGCCGCCAAGCAGATCGTTGATTTCTTGGTGAATGGCAATGAAAAGTATCGGGTTAATAAATGAGAATATCCGGTTGTAGAGACGGGTACGCCCCGTCTCTACATTGATACATAAACCAATTAGATTTAATTACCATGGCAAAAATAAAACCTTTCAAGGGAGTTCGTCCACCAAAAGAATTTATAGAGGAGGTGGCTTCCCGCCCCTATGACGTATTGAACTCGCAAGAAGCTCGTGCGGAAGCGGAAGGAAACGAGAAATCCCTTTACCATATCATTAAACCGGAAATCGATTTCCCAGAAGGGACGGATGAGCATGATCCGGCTGTTTACCTGAAGGCCGCCGCCAATTTCAATAATTTTCAGGAAAAAGGTTGGTTGGTTCAGGATCAGAAAGAATGCTATTATGTTTATGCCCAAACCATGAATGGCAAGACTCAATATGGGTTGGTAGTCGGGGCTTATGTTCCCGATTATATGAATGGCACGATCAAGAAACATGAGCTGACCCGCCGTGACAAGGAGGAGGATCGCATGAAGCACGTACGTGTCAACAACGCTAATATCGAGCCGGTATTCTTCGCTTATCCCGACAACTCAGAGTTAGACGCTATCGTAATGAAATATACGGCTCGTGAGCCTGAATATAATTTCGTGGCGAAATTAGACGGTTTCGGCCATACGTTCTGGATTATCGATGAGGATAAGGACATCGCCCGCATCACGGAGTTATTCGGGGAGATGCCTGCGTTGTATATTGCCGACGGACATCATCGTTCCGCCGCCGCTGCTTTGGTAGGAGCGGAGAAGGCCAAGCAAAACCCGGATCATAAGGGAGACGAGGAGTATAACTATTTCATGGCTGTTTGCTTCCCGGCCAACCAATTGACCATTATCGATTACAACCGTGTGGTAAAAGACTTGAACGGCTTGACCGAGGAACAATTCGTTGAGAGATTAACGAAAAACTTCGTGGTAGAGGAGAAGGGCTCTGCTATTTACAAACCGGGTGCCTTGCACAATTTCTCCCTGTATTTAGGAGGGAAATGGTATTCTTTGACCGCTAAGCCCGGTACGTACGATGACAATGACCCGATAGGCGTATTGGATGTCACGATCTCTTCGAACTTGATTCTGGATGAGATTTTAGGCATTAAGGATTTACGTTCGGACAAGCGAATCGATTTCGTGGGAGGTATCCGTGGCCTGGGTGAATTGAAACGCCGTGTGGATAGCGGTGAGATGAAGGTTGCCTTGGCTTTGTATCCCGTTACGATGAAGCAATTGATGGATATCGCCGATACGGGTAATATTATGCCGCCGAAGACGACGTGGTTCGAACCGAAGCTTCGCTCCGGTTTGGTGATCCATAAATTGGATTAAGTCTTATATACATAAATATAGCTTTGGATTGGGGTATAATCGTTGAAGATTATACCCTTTTTTATCCTTGTAACCTAGATATACGGAATAAATTGTATCTTTAGGACTTAAATAGTATCGCAATGGGTAAAATAAAAAATATAGTATTCGATCTGGGGGCGTTATCATAGATTTGGACCGGGATGAACCTGTTCGTCGTTTAATAGAGATTGGGGTCAAAGATGCCGATGGATTGATAGATCCTTACGAACAAAAAGGGGTTTTTCAAGATCTGGAGACCGGAAAGATCGGAGTAGAGGAGTTTTGTCGCTATTTACGGAAGCATACGGGTAAAGACCTTTCTTATGAGGATATTTGTTGGGCTTGGTTTGGCTTCATTGGTGGCGTTCCCCAATATAAATTGGACTACATATTAAAACTCCGTGAGAAATATCAAGTCTATTTATTGAGCAATACAAATCCGATCATACAGCTTGAATGGGCACAGACAAAAGAGTTTACGCCGGCGGGCCGTCCATTAAATGATTATTTCGATAAATTGTATCTCTCTTATGAAATCGGTGTCACTAAGCCAGATCGTGAAATTTTTGATCGCATGGTCTTGGATTCAGGAATCAGACCAGAGGAAACATTATTTGTAGATGATGGTAAGAATAATATCGTAGTGGGGCAGGAACTGGGGTTCCATACCTATCAGCCTTTGAATGGAGAGGATTGGAGAGGGAGGCTCGATGAAATACTCTCAAAATCATAGGATCTCTATTCCTCTTAATTAAATCTATATCATTGAAAATGACAAATACTACTTTAAATTTGGAAGAACTACTCTGTGGTGTAAACGAGCTAGTCGATACGCTTTGGATCGTCACATTAGGTAATGAAAAGGTTGAGATAGTCAAAGATTCGATGACTCCCGAAAGGGAAGGAGAATGTTTGGATTATACAGAACTTTGCCAGACTTACATTCAAGAATATGTATATCCTGCGGATTTAGGGAAATGGGAGGAGATCTTATCCTTGAATTCATTGCGGCAAATGGCGGCTAGCGGCGTAGCAAATAAGAAGTTCGACATGCGTTTCTGTAATGATTTGTTGGGTTTTGAGTGGCATGAGGCTTTTATTCGTATCTTGAAAGATAAGAGTGGAATTCCGGATCGTGTCATTCTTTTCAGCCGCTATGTGAATCATTGTCGCAAGGCACAGATCGTAGAGGCTGCCGTTCAGACTGAGTATGATTATGTCGTTTATATAGAGGCAAATACGAATAGCTATGTCATGTATACTTCCAATCGTGAAAGTGGGACGCCGGTCCCCCCGATAGCGAGTAATGACTATGAAAAAGAGGTAGCCGAGTTCCACCACAAATATGTGCCGGAGGATCAGCGAGATGAGTTAACCCGAAATCTTTCCCTAGATCATGTCTTATCTATCTTACAAAATTCCCGTGAGTATGTCTTGTTCTGTCAGGTGATGGAGAATGGCGTTTTTAGGGATAAGAAGTTGCGTTTTAGCTTTTTCGATAAGGAGAGGAATATACTTCTTTTGACCCGGACCGATATTATGGAGGTTCGTGAGGAAGAGCGGCAAAGGCAATTACTTCAAGATGCCCTACAAGTGGCTAAATCGGCAAATCAGGCTAAATCGGATTTCTTATCCCGTATGAGCCATGATATACGTACTCCGATGAATGCCATTATCGGTATGACCACTATCGCCAGTATGCATATCGACGATCGGGAGCGTATAGTGGATTGCTTGAAGAAGATTATGGTTTCTTCCAAATTGTTATTGAACTTGATCAATGAGGTCTTGGATATGTCTAAGGTAGAGAGCGGACATATTTTGCTGACAGACGAGGAGTTCGATATGGGCGAGTTATTGCAAAGCGTAATTACTATGGTTCAGACTTCGGTCAGTCAGAAGTTTCAGGATTTCCGGGTTCACTTGTTTCAAATCAAACATGAAAAGCTGATTGGCGATGTGCAACGGATTCAGCAAGTATTGTTGAATTTGCTGTCAAACGCCATAAAGTATACGCCGGACTATGGGAAAATAACACTTGAGATACGGGAAAAGCCAATTAAAAATGGTAATTATGGTTTATTTGAGGTTACGGTTATAGACAATGGTATCGGGATAAAGCCGGATTTCTTACACAAGGTTTTCGAACCATTTGAACGTGCGGAAGACGCAACCTTGCGGAATATACAAGGAACCGGCTTAGGCATGGCGATAAGCCGTAATATCGCTCATATGATGAATGGTGAGATTCTGGTGGAGAGTGAATATGGCAAAGGTTCTGTTTTTACATTTACGATGCAGTTGAAATTGCAGGATCAAGGGTGTTTTGAGGATGATCATTTAAGGGATTTACCGGTTCTCGTGGTAGACGATGATATCGTGTGTTGCGAGAACGCATGTATGAGGATTAACGAGATCGGTATGAAAGGTGAATATGCCATTTCTGGTGAGGAGGCTATCGGGAAAGTAGAGAGGGCACATCATCTTAATGATGACTATTTTGCCGTTATCCTTGATCTGAAAATGCCGGGAATGGATGGAATCGAGACCGCTACCCGTATCCGAAAAGTCGTTGGCCGGGATATTCCGATCATTATTCTTTCCGCTTATGATTGTCCGCATTTTGAGGAGATAGCCCAACGAGCCGGTGTCGATGGATTCATAAGTAAGCCGTTGATGAAATCCAAGTTATTTTATTTGATGAAAAGTTTCGCTATCAAGCAAGAGGAAAAAGAGGAAGAGACGGAGAAGCCTCAATATCCTTTCGGTAACTTTGAGGGTAAGCGGATCTTGCTGGTGGAAGATAATAGCTTGAATAGGGAAATAGCGACTGTGTTACTAGAAGAGACCGGTGCGGTGGTAGAGGAGGCGGAAAATGGCCTTGTCGCGGTGAATATGGTAAAAAACTCTAGTCCGGGATATTATGACTTGGTATTTATGGATATCCAGATGCCGGTCATGAACGGGTACGACTCTACTCGCCATATTCGGGCATTAGAACGTCCGGATATCAAGTCCATGCCGATAATAGCCATGTCTGCGAACGCATTTGCGGAAGACATCAAGTTGTGTAAAGAATCCGGAATGAATGAGCATATCGCTAAGCCGATCGATTTCGGGAAAGTTCTTGAGATCTTAGAGAAATACTTGTAGATATAAGGATATAAAAAAGGCCATATCTTAGCTAAGCGCTATCAGATACGGCCTCTTTTTTGTGTTATTTACTGGATGCCACGTTCTCTCAAACGTTTCTGCCAGTTCCATGCGGATTGCAGGGTGTCGGCTAAAGTCTCCTTGGCGGTCCAGCCTAATACCTTATTCGCGTGCTCCGGATTGGCCCATACCTTCTCGATATCACCTTCACGACGGCCCACGATCTTGTGCGGAACCTTAACGCCTGTTGTCTGCTCGAAGGTATTGATCAGTTCAAGGACAGAAACACCATTGCCGGTACCTAGGTTGAATATCTCGATATGCTCATCAGACTTATTCTCAAGCATACGGTCCATAGCGATTACATGCGCTTTCGCCAAGTCTACGACATTGATATAGTCACGGATGCAAGAGCCGTCTGCCGTATCATAATCATCGCCGAATACGCTTAATTCCTTGCGGATACCCATAGCCGTCTGTGTCAAGTACGGGATCAAGTTCTGGGGAACACCATTTGGCAACTCGCCGATCTCTGCGCTTGGGTGAGCGCCTATCGGGTTGAAGTAGCGCAAGATGATACTCTTGAAAGGCGCTCCCGCATGGATCGTATCCCGGATAATCTCCTCGTTGATCTGCTTCGTGTTTCCATAAGGAGACATAGCGGGTTTGATCGGGGCATTCTCGGTTACCGGCAAGTTCTCCGGATCCGGTTGTCCGTATACCGTACAAGAGGAAGAGAATACGATACCTTCGATATTGAATTCAGGCATCATCTCCAACAAGTTCACCAAAGTGACAATATTATTGCGATAATACTTCAAAGGCTGCTGTACGGATTCTCCTACCGCCTTGCTAGCGGCGAACAAGATAATGCCTTTGATGCCCGGATGAGCTTCCAATGCCTTGCGAGTACCTTCCTTATCCTTTAGATCCAATTGGATAAACTCCGGACGGATGCCCGTGATTTTCTCGATACCATCGAGCACCTCGATATTCGAGTTTGACAAATCGTCGATAATGACTACCTCATATCCGGCGTTCTGCAATTCTACTGTGGTGTGTGAGCCGATATAACCGGTTCCGCCCGCTACTAAAATCTTCTTTTTCATTCTAGTGTTCATTTAGATAAGTTTGTTATACGATACCCGAGAATCCCATAAAAGCCATAGCTAGCAAACCGGCCGTTATCAAGGCGATAGGAGTGCCTTTCATGCCTTCCGGAACATGCGTCATGGCTAGTTGCTCCCGAATACCCGCGAAGATAATCAAAGCTAGCGCAAATCCAATAGCGGTCGAGATAGCATATACCACAGATTCTAATAAATTATACTCTTTTTGGATTACAAGGATCGCCACACCCAAGATACAGCAGTTCGTGGTGATCAACGGAAGGAATACGCCCAACGCCTGGTAAAGGGCGGGAGAGACCTTCTTCAATATGATTTCCACCATCTGAACCAAGGCGGCGATGATCAAGATGAAACTGATCGTCTGCATGAACCCTAATCCGAAAGCGTCCAATATGTATTTTTGCACGAGGAATGTAACAATCGTGGCGATCGTAAGCACGAACGTAACGGCGGCTCCCATGCCTGCGGCAGTCTCCACTTTCTTAGATACCCCCAAGAACGGACAAATTCCCAAGAACTGTGCCAGTACAACGTTATTAACGAATACGGCGGCGATAAATATCAATATATATTCCATATGATCCGTTTATTATGCTTTACGCAGTTTGTTTACTATTGCTACCAGATAACCCAAGGCGATAAACGCTCCCGGAGCCAATACGAAGATCAGCGAACCATATTCCTCGGGCATCAAGGTTACGTTGAATAACTTACCGGTTCCCAAGAACTCACGGCAAGCGCCCAGCAGCGTAAGAGCCATCGTAAAGCCCAGTCCGATACCGATTCCGTCGAAAGCGGATGGGACTACGCCGTTCTTCGCAGCGAAAGCCTCGGCACGTCCTAGTACGATACAGTTTACCACGATCAACGGGATAAATAATCCCAAGCTAGCGTATAAAGCCGGGACGAACGCTTCCATGCACATCTGCACTACGGTCACGAACGTCGCGATCACAACGATATATCCCGGGATACGCACCAAGTCGGGGATTACGTTTTTCAAGGCGGAAATCACGATATTCGAGCAAATCAATACGAACATCGTAGCCAATCCCATACTCATGCCGTTGATGGCCGAAGAGGTCGTTCCCAAGGTAGGACACATACCTAACAGTAATACAAATGTCGGGTTCTCCGTGATGATACCATTCATCAATATTTTTAGATTACTCATTGTTCTGTCCTCCCTTTTTATTTGTTATCAGTTGAAGTGGCACCCGTTAGTCCGTCTACGCCAGCGAATGCGCTATACGCACGGTTCACGGCATCGAGGAACGCACGGCTGGAGATTGTCGCTGCCGTGATAGCGTCCACATCGCCACCATCTTTTGTTACTTTTAAGCCTCCGTCCGGAATCGTACGTCCCAAGACACTTTGCTTGTTCTTGTCCGCACGGAACCATTCTTGCATCTTGGCTCCCAAGCCCGGAGTCTCGGCGTGTTGCAATACGGAATAGTTCAAGATCTTGCCATCCATATCGAAACCTACGATAACCCGTATCTCACCGCTAAAGCCTTTTTTCGTATTACTCTCTACAGCTCCGCCAACGACTTGTCCGCCTTTCTTGGCAGGATAAATCTTGAGGGAATCACCATCGGAGGAGACGGCCATATAGACGTCCTCAGTCGGTTTGTTGTCGAACTCGGGAGCAACGGCTTTAATCGCTTCCTCCAAGGCGGTCGCTTTGGCTACCGCTATAGGGCCGGCGGTAAACTGGTTCACTCCGGCTAGGATCGCCCCTGCTACCAAGCAAATGCCTGTTAGTGAAAGGAGCATATTGGGTAATGTTGATTTTAATTTTGCCATGCTTACTTTCCTCCGAAATGTTTAGGTTTGATATAGCTGTTGATTAGCGGAGTAAATGCGTTCATGATCAGGATAGCGAACGACATACCTTCCGGGTAAGACCCGAACAAACGGATCACCGTGGTAAGGATTCCGATTCCCACGCCGTAGACAAGCATTCCGTTCTTGCTCATCGGCGAGGTTACGTAGTCGGTCGCCATAAAGATGGAGCCTAATAACAAACCACCGGATAATAAATGAACGAACGGGCTGGCGTATTGTACCGGATTCACCAAGTGCATGATGCCCGTGAATACGAATACGGTAGCCAAGATGGATACCGGGATCTGCCAAGTGATGATCTTTTTCCATAGCATGAATAAAAGACCGAGGATCAAGGCCACGGCGCTCACTTCACCGAGACTACCTCCCATAGCCCCTACAAGCATATTCCCGTAAGACGGAAGCTCGGTCACGCCCTCGTTCATCAACGACAGTACCGTCGCGCCGGTCTGGGCGTCCGTATAAGTCATCGGGAAAACGTTCAAGGCATCTACCACCGGCCAAGTCGTCATCTGCGCCGGGAAGGAGATCAATAAGAATACACGTCCGACCAACGCCGGATTGAAAATATTATTACCTAATCCACCGAAAGACATCTTGCCGATGCCGATCGCCGCCAACGCTCCGATGATAATGATCCAGACCGGAAGGTTGGAAGGTAGGTTGAAGGCCAGCAATACGCCCGTCAGGATAGCGGAGCCATCGCAAAGGGTCGGTTCCTTTTTCATCAGGAATCGCTGGATCAAATACTCGAATATCATACAGGCCAGAACCGATACGACCGTAACGATCAACGCTCCCAGACCGAAGAAATAAAGGGATACCAAGAAAGCCGGGATAAGGGCAATCAGTACACCATACATATTTTTGCTTATGCTGTCGCCTCCATGGATGTGGGGCGAGGGCGATACGTATAAATTATTTTCCATGTTGCTCTTGTTTTATGACTTTCTAGACCGGATAATACCCATAACTTTTCCTTTACCCAACCGGATCTGATCCAGCAACGGACGGTTGGCCGGACAGGTATAACTACACGACCCGCACTCGATACAGTCGGTGATATAGTTCTTCTCCGCCAATTCCCAATTCTGGAATTCCGTGGCGTTCATCAATAGGGTAGGGTTCAATCCCATCGGGCAGACACCTACGCATTTGGCGCAACGGATGCAATCCCGGATCGGCTTGCGGACAGATTCCTCCGTTGTCAGTAATAAAACACCGGAGCTTCCTTTGCAAACCGGCACCTCGGCGCTGATCAACGCTTTACCCATCATCGGTCCGCCACCGATAATCTTACCCGTATTCTCGGGCAGGCCACCTGCGGCCTCGATCAAGCAACTGATCGGTGTTCCCATACGAACCAAGAAATTGGAAGGATTAGCTACCGCCTTACCCGTGATCGTCACCACACGCTCGAACAACGGTTTATTCTTTTGTACCGCCTCGTAAACGGCATAAGCAGTTCCTACGTTCTGTACCACGGCACCCGCCGAGATAGGAAGCGCACCACTTTTTACCTGACGGCGAATAACGGCGTCGATCAATTGTTTCTCGCCTCCTTGCGGATATTGTACCTTAAGCGGCATGATCTCTATACCTTTATAATTTACCGCCAACTTTTGCAGATGGGCGATAGCGTCCGGCTTGTTATTCTCGATACCGATCACGGCCTTGTTCACGTTGACCGCTTTCATTAGGATCGTGACACCGACTAGGATTTGCTCGCCTTTCTCCAGCATCAACGAATGGTCGGAAGTAAGATAAGGCTCACACTCCACGGCGTTGATGATTACGATCTCTGCCTTGTTTCCGGGAGGCGGCATCAATTTCACCTGCGTAGGGAAAGTCGCTCCACCCAGACCGACGATACCGGAAGCGGCGATCTTATCCACGATTTCCTTGGAAGACAGCGTGCACTCCTTCACTAAGGTCTCGCTGCGGTCGATCGTCTCTTCCCATTCATCACCTTCCACATCTATATAGATAGCGGGACGTTTGTATCCGCTAGCGTCGAGAGCGTTATCTATCTTGTTCACTTTGCCGGATACGGAAGAGTGGATGTTCGCTGATACGAAACCACCCGCCTTGGCTAGCAATGTACCCACCTTTACCAGATCCCCTTTCTTCACCACGGCCTGCGCTGGGGCACCGATATGCTGGCTGAGGGGGATAATCACCTGTTTAGGCGTAGCGAGAGCCGTAATTTTCTTACCGGCAGACAGTTTATTCTCGGGGGGATGTATACCTCCGATTCGAAATGTCCTTAGCATACTATTAGATTTTAATTTAGATTTGTTTTTTCTTCACTTGTAGCTTTCGGTGTGGCTTCCGGTTTCACGGTAGCCTCTGCCTTTGGCGCCGGTTTCACGGTCTCCGCTTTCGGAGCGGGAGCGGCTTCCTTGCGAGGAGGGAAATTCAGCTCATGAATAGCTCCTGTCGGACATACAGCCACGCATTTGCGGCATAAACGACACTTCGTATAATCGATATAAGCTACGTTATTTGTTACGGTGATTGCCTCGAACGGACATTCCTTGGCACATTTGCCACAGCCGATACAAGCGTTGGCACAAGCCTTGCGAGCGGCGGCTCCCTTGTCCTTATTTACGCAAGACACGTAAATCCGGCGTGATTTAGGTCCTTTCTTTCTTAGCTCGATGATATTCTTCGGGCAAGCCTTCACACAAGCACCACAGGAAGTACATTTTTCCTCGTCTACCTCGGCGATTCCCGTAGCCGGGTTGATGTGGATGGCGTCGAAAGCGCAGGCGTTCACGCAGTCGCCATAACCTAGGCAACCGAAAGAACAATTCGTCTCGCCTCCGTAAAGGGTAGAGGCGATGGCGCAACTTTTCGTTCCATCATAAGAGTTTGTACGTGGGCGGGCCTGACAAGTTCCGTTGCAACGGACAACGGCTACCATGGGTTCGGCTGTACCCGCCTCTTTACCCAGTATTGTAGCGACCTTGGCCATGACCGGGCCACCACCAACGGGGCAGAGCAATCCGTCTAATGAGTCAGCTTTTACGCAAGCGCCTGCGAATCCGGCGCAACCCGGATAACCGCAACCTCCACAGTTCGCCCCGGGAAGGACTTCCTGTACTTGTGCGATGCGAGGATCTTCGTAGACTTCAAATTTCTTGGAAGCAGCGTAGAGGAAAACCGCTCCGACCGCCCCGATTGCTCCTAATGAAATAACGGCAATTAAAATCATGATATATTATCAATTAAGTTTTTTCAAAGTAAATATAAATCGTCTTTTTAGTTTGTCACGCATTAAGTATAGTATACAGTAATAAGGCAGTAAAAGCGATAAACCGGTTAACCCGCTCGTGGTCTCGTCCCATTGTAGATTCGTCCCGATTACGATGGCCCCCACGACTATCACCAAAGGAATGACAAATGCTAGCAATACGGCCTGAAGTCCCATGGAATTTTGTCCGCATATTATCACTACCTCGTTTACGTGAAACCGTCCCGACCGATCGGGTACCTCAATGATCTTATCCTTTTTCTCGGATGCCGAGCACATAGACTGTGCGTGGCATCCCGAGCATGCGGATTGTTGGGTAATGCGGACGAAGACGGTGTCGCCATCGATCTTCTCTACAAATCCTGTATGATTTATACTTTCGCTCATATTTGTAATCTCGACATTGCAAAATCAAGGCAAAAGTAAGTATAATTTAGAAACTATGTCACGATTAACAAAGTTTATTATTCGAAATCTTAAATCCTAGCTTACCATTTGTAATTAAAACCGAAACTTAACAACTCATTAAGCTGGAAATAACTCTTGTTATCCTCTGTTTTTTCCACTCCATCGTCGTATCTAAGGTGAAAATAGATACGTGTGGAGAAAAAGCGGCTGATGGCCAGAACCAAGGTATTCTCGAACTCCCCGATGGTATGATCGCCGTAAGTGGTAAAGAAATAAAGACGGGATTGCCAGCTTACGTTACGGTTGAAATCGAAGGCGAGGTCTGCGCGGATCGTGGAACCTATTTGGCTTAGCTTGTTATTGAACTCACCGGTTTCCTCGTTTTTCTTGAAACCGTGACGGCTATAATCGATCTCTTGTGTCGTATACATATATGTATAGGAGATCGGCGCCAAGTTGGTGCTGAATTTAATCTTCTTATGCTTGTCGGTAAATTGTTTTTCCAGCTCGTATTTCATACCGAGACCGAAGTTGATAGAGAACGGGGCTAGGAATGCGGCCTGTTTGATGCGCTCGTTCTCTTGGTAGTTGGTGAAGAACTGGGTCTTGAACTCAGCGTCGAACGTATAGTACCATTTGTTGAACGCTTGGTAGCCGACGTTGCTGTGTATACGGAATACGTCGTCACCGATCTTATAGTTCCTTAAGGTATCCTTCGGTGCCGTATATACGCTGGCTTTGAATTCCAGTTCGTTCGTTACTTGTACCTTATCTTTCTTATAGTCGTATTTTAAATTGTTCTTGGTGAACAGGTTCAAGTTGCTACTTCCACCTTTATACCAGTTCTCCGAAACGTAGTTCTGGGAGAATTGGATGGCGCTCTCGAAGGCCGATATCCAGTATCTCCGCTCCGGGATAAAGCGGGCGGGAGCGTCTACGTCCTCAAAATTGGCATCAGCCTCCACCTTGATCGGCAAGTCCTCATAAATATTCTTCTTGATGAATTTAGGTTTGATTACCTCATTGGGCAGATCCCTCTCGGAGTAGCGGAAATAAGTCGGGTAATTGTTCTGTACATATTTGTAAGCCATCTCCTCGAATTGTTTGTTTCGTTCCAGATCTTTGAAAATGGAATCTGCCCGGTATAGGTTATCATAGGGAGTCCTCTCCTTCAACGAATCGAAGTTGTAGAATATCAAGTTCTCGGGTAAATAATCTCCCCGGAAAACGATCGGCATGAACAAAGGGTTTACGATCATGGTATCCCGGAAGGTCATCGTATTATCGAAAATCGTGGAGGCGTCTCGTACCAGACGGGCCCAATACATCGCCTCGTCCGAGATTTCCAGCTCGTCTTTCTTCAAGAAACGCAGTAAATTCGTGCTTGGGGCCAAGGGCTCCGAGTAAGTCTTGTTTTGCTTCTCGAATTGCTTACGAATGTCTACGATGTTGTCTAATTCCTCTTCGCTAAGATTGATCGCGGGAATCGTATCATCCGATACGACTTGCTGTGCGGGACGTTGAACTATCGTTCCGGTAACTAGCTGGTTCTCTTGACTGTATGCCGAGCCTCCAATTAGTGAAAGTAATAATAGCGCATACACACCATGCCTCTTCATCATCATAATACCTTATTTACATCTATTAGTTGTAGTGGTCGCAAAATTAGCTAAAAAGAATGATATATAACATACGATTTGATATTTATCTGGGCAAAAGTTACGATCACTGAGGCAAAGCAGGTGTGTCTAACGAGGCTTATACGGACTTGCCTCAGTACTCCGCTGGAAGTACTGGAATACTTCGCTCAAAGTACTTCAGTACTTCCTGCGTAGTACCGAAGTAATTCCATGAGAAGTACTGTCTTTAGTGCCGGGCTTCGGGTCGGGAATCGGAAGAGTCCTGCCGAAGCCCGGGTCAGTTCTGGAGATATTCAGCGAGAAATAAAAACATTAAATTTGGCATGTCTCGATGAAAATCGCTAACTTTGCGGTTTCGAAATGCAGGTGTGCAATTAAAAAGATAACTAAAATATTACTATCGTGGCAGATACAAAGTACATTTTCGTTACAGGCGGCGTGGTCTCTTCCTTAGGTAAGGGTATTATTTCCGCTTCTTTAGGTAAGCTCCTTCAAGCAAGAGGTTACAAGGTTACTATCCAAAAATTTGATCCTTACATCAACATCGACCCGGGTACGTTGAACCCTTATGAACATGGGGAATGTTACGTGACCGTCGATGGACATGAGGCTGACTTGGACTTGGGCCATTACGAGCGTTTCTTGAATGTCCAGACTACCCGTGCGAATAATATCACTACCGGACGTATCTATCAAAGCGTGATCAACAAGGAGCGTAAGGGGGATTATCTGGGTAAGACGGTGCAGGTGGTGCCTCATATCACGGATGAGATCAAGCGTAACGTGAAATTATTGGGTAGCAAGTATAAATTTGACTTCGTGATCACCGAGATCGGTGGTACGGTGGGTGATATCGAGTCTCTGCCTTTCATAGAGAGCGTTCGCCAGTTGAAATGGGAGCTGGGCAAGAACTGCCTTTGCGTACATCTTACTTACGTGCCTTATATCGCCGCGGCGAAAGAGTATAAGACGAAGCCTACGCAACATTCCGTGAAGCAATTGCAGGAATTAGGCATCCAGCCAGACGTGTTGGTTTTACGTACGGAGCATGAGCTGAACGCGAACTTGTTACGTAAGGTGGCGTTGTTCTGTAACGTGGCCGAGGATTCCGTGATCCAGTCGATCGACGTACCGACGATCTACGAGGTTCCTTTGGTATTGCAACGCCAGAAGATGGACGAGGTGGTCTTGCGTAAGGTCGGTATGGAAGTCGGCCCGACTCCGGAGTTGAAGCCTTGGAAGGAATTCCTTGCCTTGAAGAGCACGGCTACGGATACGGTGAAGATCGGTTTGGTTGGTAAATACGTGGAATTGCAAGACGCTTATAAGTCGATCGACGAGTCTTTGTTGCAAGCCGCTATTTACAATCATCATAAACTGGATTTGCATTTGTTCCATTCGGAGAAATTAAATAACGAGAACGCCGCCGAGCAATTGAAGGATATGGATGGTATCTTGATCGCCCCCGGATTCGGGCAGAGAGGTATCGAGGGCAAGTTTGCCGCTATCAAATACGCTCGTGAGCATGATGTCCCTTGCTTGGGCATCTGCTTGGGTATGCAGTGCATGGTGATCGAGTTTGCGCGTGACGTGTTAGGTTTGGCGGATGCCAACTCTACGGAGATGGAGCCGAATACGGCACATAAGGTGATCGACTTGATGGAGGAGCAGAAGAACGTTACCAATATGGGAGGTTCCATGCGTTTGGGCGCTTACGACTGTATGCTGAAAGAGGGCTCCAAGGTATTGGAGGCATACGGCAAGGAGCATATCCAAGAGCGTCATCGCCATCGTTTCGAGTTCAACAACGAGTATAAGAAGCAATACGAGGCCGCCGGTATGATGTGTACGGGTGAGAATCCGGAGACAAATCTGGTAGAGGTGGTAGAGATCCCCGCCTTGAAATGGTTCGTGGGCGTTCAATATCATCCGGAGTACAACAGTACCGTGGTGAATCCGAATCCTCTTTTCCTCAGCTTCGTGAAAGCTGCTATCGAAAATAAAAAATAATTGGTGATAAATGGATAAAAACACATTAATAGGTTTTCTGCTGATCGGTGTCGTATTATTCGCGTTTAGCTGGTTCAACCGGCCAACGCCTGAGCAGTTGGAGGCACAGCGCCGTTACCAAGATTCAATCGCGAAGATTGAGTATGCTCAGCAACTGGAGTTGCAGAAACAAGAGAACAAGAGTGCTTTAGTGGAGGATTCGTTGGAGAACCTGCCGGACTCGGTACGGGCGCAACGTTTGCAGCAGAGCTTCGGCGTATTCGGCGACGCTATGGTGGGCACGGAAGATTACACGACCCTGCAAAATGACGTGGTCGAGCTGCGTATCAGCAATAAGGGCGGACGTATTTGTTACGCACGCTTGAAGGAGTATGATACGTATAATGACGAGCCTCTCGTTTTGTTCGACGAGAAAGAGTCTAATTTTAATTTCACGTTGGTCACGGCAACGAACCGTGTCGTGAATACGAGCGATTTGTATTTTACCCCGGTTAAAGGTAATGACCCGAATTCCGTGATCATGCGTTTGAACACCGGCGAGGGTAGTCATCTGGATTTTACCTATACCTTGAAACCGGATGATTATATGGTGCAATACCAGATTCTGGGTACGGGATTGAACGGTGTCTTGGCACCGAGCACGAATGCCTTGGATTTGTTGTGGGAGCAGGATATCCGCCAACAGGAAAAAGGACGTAAGTTTGAGGATCGCTACGTGACCTTGAACTACAAGTTCATGGCGGACGACGTGGAACACCTGAGCGAGTCGAAGAGTGACAGCAAGCAGATCCCGAACCGCTTGAAATGGATCGGTTATAAGGATATGTTCTTCTCTACCGTATTGATCTCGCAAGAGGGCTTTGAGGCTACTACCTTAGACTCGAAAGCGATTCCGGAGGGGGATGTGTTGAAACAATTCAAGACGACCGCTTCCGTACCTTTCGACTTGCAAGGTAAGGAGGCCACGAACCTGTCCTTTTATTTCGGACCGAATAAGTTCGCCTTGTTGAAGTCCTTCGATAAGGGAGTCTCTGCCGAGCAGCAACTGGATCTGGAGAAGTTGGTTCCGCTAGGCTGGGGTATCTTCCGCTGGGTGAACCAATATTTCGTGATCCCCTTGTTCGACTTCTTGGGTAAGTTTATCCATAATTATGGTATCTTGATTCTTTTGATGACTATCATCGTGAAGATCATCCTTTTCCCGTTGACGTATAAGTCTTATATGTCGTCCGCCAAGATGCGTGTATTGCGTCCGCAAGTGGAGGAGATCAACGCTAAGTATCCCGGACAGGATAAGGCTATGGAACGGCAGAAAGCGACGATGGAGCTATATAGCCGTGCGGGGGCGAGCCCAATGAGTGGTTGCTTGCCGATGTTGTTGCAGATGCCGATCTTAATCGCTTTATTCATGTTCTTCCCGTCGGCGATCGAGTTACGTCACCAGAGTTTCCTTTGGGCGCACGACTTGTCTACTTACGACGCTATCTTTAGTTGGAATAAATATATTCCGATCATCACTCCGTATTTCGGAAATCACATCAGTTTGTTCTGTTTGTTGATGACGATCACGAATATTTTTTATACCAAGTATAATATGGAGATGACGAATACCGGGCAGCAACAGATGCCGGGCATGAAGGCCATGATGTACATGATGCCGTTGATGTTCTTGGTGTTCTTCAACCAGTATGCTTCCGGTTTGACGTATTACTATTTCATCTCTACGTTGATCACAATCGTGCAGACATTGATCTTCCGCTATACGATCAATGAGGATAAATTGTTAGCTAAGTTGGAGGCAAACAAACGGAAACCGATGAAGAAATCCGGTTTCATGAAACGTCTGGAAGAGGCTCAACGAGCACAGCAGGAGACGTTGCGTAAACAACAAGAGGCTAAGAAAAAACGATAGGATAATAGTAATTGTTGTCCTTGAAAAAGGTCCCTTTATCTGCTTATTGGTAGATAAAGGGACTTTTTTGTATATCTTGGCTCGTCTACTTGAAAAACAAGACGTCTTGATCATGATTCTATTTGTTTATTTGTATTTATTCAAAACTTTTTGTTTGTTTGCATTGTTTTGTATTCAAAAGATTGATGAGGAAATTGATTTTTTCTATATTGAGGAAATAGGGAGGTTATAAATAAGAGATTTTGTCAATGACAAAAAATGAACGATCGCTTCAATGGGTAATAGCGGGAATATTCTTCGTAGTATGCTTTGCTTTCTTTCAATGGATTTACCCAAACCATTTGTTCTTCAAAGAGCAGATGAGGATTTTTTTGTATACCACCGATTATTTTATTTCGTTCTGGGATGAGCCGGCTTGGTTGAGCTGTTATGTGGGGAATTTCTTGATACAGTTCTTCCATTTGACTGTGATAGGCCCGTTAATCGTGACGTGCGTGTTGTTGCTCTTATGGTACTACTCTATGCGGGTTTTACGCAAGTTCGGGAATGGTAATATGGTCTCCATATATGCGTTGTTTCCGGTAGCGTTAGAGTGGGGATTGATTTGCCGGTTGTCGTATAGTATAGCGTCTACGCTTACGTTGATTTTCGTGCTATGGCTCTTCTTGGGATACATCCGGATTAAGAATAAGAGAACGTCCGTTTGGGTGGCTTTTATACTTCTTCCCATAATTTATAGCATGGTCGGTAGCCGGCTGTTTGTCTTCTCCTTGATGGTGATATTCTATGAGGGAGCCAAGAATAGGAAACGGTGGTGGTTCTGGCTTTCTCTTTTGTTATCGAGTTATTTATATCCGTTGTTCATGCGTCATTTTTATGGATTGAGCATTGAGGAGGCCTATAAATATTCCCATGTGGATGGCTTGAGCGTATATTTCCCCGCTTTAGCGTTGATTCTAGAGATATTCGCTTTGGAGATTAAAGGTATACGTAGGATACGTCTGAACCGGCATAGCTTGCTTATAACCTTTTTAGTCGTATTTGGATTCTTTTCATTTGTTATAGCGGGTACGAACCGGAAGCGGGAAAAGGTTCTGGCAGTAGACCAAGCGATCTATAGGGGTGATTGGGAGCGAGTCTTGGATTTGTCTGCCGGATTTGATTCTCCCGATATCTTGGTAAGTTATTATAGGAATATCGCTTTCTCCAAGAAGAACGAGTTGCCCCAGAATTTGATGGATCATTATCAACGAGGGGCGGACGCCTTGTTCTTGCCGATCGATTTGAGGTCTTCTATACTTCCCGTGTTTTTCAGTAATGAGGTGTATTATCAATTGGGAGATATGGATATGGCCCGTCACCGGGCGATCGAAGGAATCTTGTTCAGCCCTAAACAAAGAAGCGTACGGCAGATCAAGCGGCTGGTGGAGATTGATATGCGGCGAGGGGATATTGAGGAGGCTAGAAAATACCTGAACCTATTGGACGCGACGTTATTTTATCACTCATGGGCAAGGTCGAAGGAGGAACAGTTGAAGGGTGAGGAGACCTTGTCGATGGAGAAACGTTTGCCGAGGAAAAGTGATTAGGAGCGAGAGCACGACATACTAATGTCCATATCCGATTATCCGGGCGTACTGTCAAGTTTGGTGGCGGAATATCCGGAAAATAAACAGGCATTGGATTATTTGTTGTGCTATTATTTACTGAACGAGAATTTGAATAGTTTTAAGAATACGTTCGATACTTATTATAAAGGAAAATTTGAGGTTGTACCCCGTTTGTACGAGGAGGCTTTGGTACAAGTCTTATCTAAAAGCTCGGACGAGGAGGTGGCCGGTTATCAGATACCTCAAGATGTTATCGAGAATTACCAAGATTACATCCATTGTAAATCGGGTAGAAAAGCAAAGGAGGAATTACGAGAACGTTATTCCTCCACCTATTGGTACTACTCTGACTATATTCATTGAATAATAGTGTAAGTGATCAGCGGTTCGCAAGGAAGGCTAAGGCTTTCTCCATGTCCTCCGGTGTATCTATACCGATCGTTTCTTGCTCTGTGATGCCGACCTTGATTTTATATCCGTTTTCCAACCAGCGTAATTGCTCAAGGCTTTCCGCCAGTTCTAAAGCGGATTGAGGTAATTGGGTGATTTCTTTCAGCACTTGCGCACGATAGGCATATAACCCGATATGTTTGTAAAAGGTATGACTCGGCAACCATTCCGTATATTTCTTGCCCCGGATATAAGGAATAATAGATCGACTGAAATACATAGCCTCGTTGTTTTTGTTGAGTACGACTTTCGGGGAATTGGGATTGAATAGGGAACTCTCGAAATCATCGTCCGAACGGAAAGGCTTTACCAATGTCGCTATTTGCGTGTTTGCGTCGGCGAAGCAGGTTTTGATCGTCTGGATTTGCTCGGGATGGATAAAAGGCTCGTCACCTTGGATATTGACAATCACATCATACCCTTCGCCTATTTTCTGATAAGCCTCGTAGCAACGATCCGTACCGCTACGATGTTGATCGGAGGTCATGACGACTTGGCCGCCGAAGGCTTTAACCGCATTCTCTATCCGGATATCGTCGGTAGCTACGCAAACGGAGTCTAAGACATCCTTTACTTGCTCATATACACGTTGTATCATGGGCTTTCCGTTCATATCCGCTAATGGCTTCCCCGGAAAACGGGTAGAGGCGTATCTCGCCGGAATAATTCCTATAAACTTCATCATTCTATATCATTTTGTTAACTGGTTACTACTTTTCCTTCGCTTAACTGGATCAACTTATCCCGTTCGCCTACGATCCATACGATATCTCCTTCCTCGAAAACCGTACTAGGAGGCGGATTCTTGATCGAGCTACTTCCACGTTCGATACCGATTACCAAGCAAGCGGCTTTATCACGGATACCGGACTCTATGATGGAGCGGCCGATCAATCGGGAACCTTCCGAGATAATGATTTGCTCCATATTCATCTCTTCCTTTCTTGTGTTCGATTGCTCGGCGTATGATTTCTTGTAGCGTTCCTCCAGATATTTCCTAAAGTGCTCCAGATCATCATCTGCGCCAACTACTACCAGTTTATCGAACGGGTAGAGCCGCTCGTCTCCTCCCGGTATGTTGATTCGCTTCTCTCCCCGGATAATCGTTACGATATTTACGTTGCACTTTTGCCTGAAGTTTAATTCTTTCAGGCTTTTTCCCATACTGGGGGAATTCTGCTTCACCTCGAAATCTGCTAAATGGAGATCTCGTTCTAATAAGTGGTTCGCGAAACGCTGGTTAATCGGGGCTTTTCGCTCTTGCTCCATTTCTCTCGCTACAAGGTTACTGAAAAAATGCCGTTCCATCAAGATCGACTGCCTCTTTAGCCGTTTGGAGAATATCATTAATACGATAACAGCGGAGGCGACCGCCAGCATAATTCCTAGCGCAGCATTCAATAACCGTGCGACAGGAAGCATGACGAGACCGATACAGAGCAGGATTCTGAGGATCACGAGTGATACTAGGGGACCCCGGTTATATTTATTATCGTTCCATAATTGCTGGAACTCCACGGAATGATTCTTTTTCATCATGATCGCCCGCAACATCGGGGAGATCAGAGCTAGGATTAAGATCAAGGAGATTAGACTTCCTTGGATGCCGGGCAAATGTTTACAGATGAACGGAGTCACGATTTGTAGCCATAAAAAGATAAGTACTAGGCAGACGGCGGTATAAGTACCGACGATGCGGACCAAGGCTTTTAGTAACTTATTCCATGCGCTTTTTTGACGGATCGTATTGGAACCGGATGAATATCGCTCCAAGAACTGTTTCCAATTCTCCGGTATGATCCGCTCCGCCCATTTGTAGGTAGGTTCCGCTAGCCGGATCATATAAGGTGTGAAGAATGTCGTGATCACGGATACGGCGACAACGATCGGATACAGATATTGATCCGTCACGTTTAATGATAGTCCCAAACCTGCGATGATGAAGGCGAATTCTCCGATCTGCGCTAACGAGAAACCAGACTGGATGGCTATTTTTATCGGTTGTCCGGACAGTAATACTCCGAAACTGGCGAAACAAATCTGTCCGGCCATGACTACGAGCGTGATAATGAAAATCGGGATTTTGTACTCCCAGAGCATCTGAGGATCGATTAACATGCCTACAGACACGAAGAAAATCGCTCCAAATAAGTCTTTTACGGGTTTTACCAAATGCTCGATCCGTTCAGCGTCAATGGTCTCGGCCAAAATAGAACCCATGACAAAAGCTCCGAGAGCCGATGAGAATCCGGCTTTTGTGGCGATCATAACCATACCAAGGCATAGCCCGATGCTCACGATCAACAGAGTCTCCTCATTTAGGAAGCTTTTTGCCTTTTTCAGAAAAGAGGGGATCAAATAGATCCCGACAACGAAACAGAATAAAAGGAAAATGCCTAATTTGACCACGCTATCCAGCATCTCCATGCCTTCCACGTGTTTACTTACCGCTACGGTAGAAAGTAATACCATTAATAATACGGCGAATAGATCCTCCACCACCAAGATACCGAATACGACACCGGCGAATCGTTGGTTACGCAATCCCATGTCGTCGAATGCCTTGAAGATAATCGTCGTGGAAGACATCGATAACATACCTCCGAGGAAAAGACTGTTCATATGTCCCCAACCCAGTGATAAGCCCGTGATATATCCCGCTGTCATCATACCTATAACAACGGTTATGGCTCCAATGACGGCGGTTCCTCCCACCTTCATCAACTTCTTGAAACTGAAATCGAGCCCCAAAGCGAATAACAGGAAGATAACGCCTATATCAGCCCAGATACGGATACTTTCCACATCTGTAACTGTCGGTATTTGCTCGATGGAAGGTCCGGCGAGTATTCCGGCTACGATATACCCCAATACGACCGGTTGCTTTAACTTTTTGAATAACAGGGTAACCAACCCGGCGGATATGAGTATGACCGCAAGATCTGATATTAGCGCAGGTATCTGAGACATCGTTTATTGTTTTTTCGATTGCCAAAGTTAGGTATTTATTTTAATTTTGTGTCTCAAAACAGAAGCCAAAATGAAGAAGAAACATCCGATTGAAGCGCTTATAGAGCAAGGGGAACATCAACAACTTGATTTCAAGTTTGAGGTGAGCGACAGCAAGAAGATTGCCCGGACATTGAGTGCGTTCGCGAATACAGATGGCGGGCGGCTGCTGATTGGAGTGAAGGATAACGGCGCTATTTCCGGTGTGAGAAGTGAGGAGGAATATTATATGATCGAGGCTGCTTCTAAAATGTATACGCATCCCGAGGTGCCGTTTACAGCTAAGCGCTGGGATGTCAACGGGAAGACCGTATTGGAGGTCTATATCGCCCCAAGCGATGAGAAACCGCATACGGCACCGGATAAAGACGATAAATACAAGGCCTATATCCGGGTTGCAGACGAGAATATATTAGCGAACGAAGTCCTCATGCAAGCATGGAAGAAGCAGAAAACCAAAGAAGGTACATTGCTGAAAATAAGTAAGCCCGTCGAGATCCTGTTTTCTTGGCTCGACGAGCATCCTTATATCAGCATAAAGCAATTTTGCCGTATCGCCCATATCAATTATTATGCGGCCCGTAACATCCTAAGTGATTTGATGGCTATGGGAGCGATGGAATATGTCGTGATCGATAAATGTATTGCCTATAAACGGATCGCATAGACTCGTTTATAGGTTGATTACATAGACTTGCGCGCTCTCGAATCTGACGACTTTGATAGGAGTCCCTTTCTCGATGAAGCCAGACTCCGATACGCCGTCATACAACTCTCCCTCGATAGATACTTTACCCGAAGGACGTAAAACGGTAGCGGCCGTGCCCTCTTTTCCGATCAGTTGTGTCAAATTGGGGCTGGATACCGCTTTTTCCAAATCAGCGTTTAATGCCATTTTCTTTAGCGGTCCTTTATGTCCTATTTTGTTGGATAACCATATCACTAACGTGAATCCGATACCCAGACCTAATAGAACCGTTAAGGCGGCTCTGCCCGTATCCATTCCAGATACGTTTTGAAAATCAAAAACAGTATTGTTCAGTAAGCTCATCGTAAGTCCGCCGACCACGAGAATAATTCCACTTATCCCCGCTATGCCAAAGCCCGGGATCACGAATATCTCCAACATTATTAATATAACGCCGAGAATGAATAACAGGATTTCCCAGTTTTCAGCCAACCCGTCCATATAGAGAGGAGCGAAGTAAAGGATAGCCGCTATTATCGCGGCGGCGGATGGAAAACCAAGCCCCGGGGTTTGCATCTCGAAGTAAATACCACCGATGATAATAATGATTAATAAGCCCTGTATTACCGGACTCATAAAGAAACCTTTTACATTATCGAACCATGAGGGTTCATAACTTTTAATCTCATAGTCCTTACATCCGATATATTCTGTGATTACTTGATCCGGACTCTCGGCGATGCCATCGCAATAACCCCATTTGAGTGCTTCTTGAGAGGTAAGTGTCAATACCTTACCGCTATCGATGAGGTTGGGGACGATCACTCTGTCATCGACCATCGCTTCGGCGATTAAAGGATCTCTTTTCCATTTATAGATCGTGTCGCCGTTTTGTATAAGCGTATCTTTCCCTTGTGCCTCAGCCGTCGAACGGATCATGGAACGCATATAAGATTGATATTTATCAGGTAGAGCCGCACCCGTTTGATTGACAACCGTTGCCGCACCTATATTCGCCCCTTTCCGCATATAGATTTTCTTGCATGCTATGGAAATTAAAGCACCTGCTGAAGCTGCGTTATTATCGATAAATACATATACCGGTATGGGACTATATAAAATAGCCGTTCGCATAGAATCGGCAGATTCCAGTAATCCGCCGTATGTGTTCATATGCAATAAGATGGCATCGGCGTTCAATTGCTTGGCCTCTGATAATCCGTTATGGAGATAAATCCACGTGGTGTTATCGATCTCTTTTTTTATATCAATCGTATATATTAAGGACTTCTCTTTAGCCTCTGATTGAAGAGAGATTGCAAGTATTAATACTATAGCTGTTAATATTGTTAATAAACGTTTCATCTTGTTTGTATTATATTCGTTTTTAATATTTGGTTGAAAATTGTAACTGGCTTGTTGTAAATGTTGATTTTTGTAACTTGTGCAACTTGTAAATAATACTCATTTTCAGTAAGATTTACAACAAAAATATTAAGTTACGATTTTTAATATTAATATTTATCAAAGAACTGTATATCTCCATTTTTAATTTATATATTTGTTGCATCCTTCAATGTTTGAGGGATAATACTTATACAGTATTAAACTTTATTTAACTAGTAAAAATATGAATGCGTTGCAATTTCAGAAAAAATTATTGAGCATGCAAGAAAACATGATGAATTTTGCGCTTATGCTTACAGCGAATAGGGATGATGCCCAAGATCTGATGCAGGACACAACGCTGAAGGTTTTAGACAATCAAGAAAAATTTGTAGACAATATCAATTTTAAGGGCTGGGTCTTGACTGTGATGCGTAACATTTTCATTAACAATTATCACAAGATCGTTCGCACGCAAACTGTCGTAGATCAAGGTGTCGACTTATATAACTTGGATGTCGTGAACGATTCAGGTTTTGACTCTCCGGATGGCGTTTATCAAATTCAAGAGATCACGAAAGCGATCAACGGTTTGAACAATGAGTTGAAGGTTCCATTCTCTATGTTTTTGAGTGGCTATAAGTACAATGAGATCGCTGATAAACTGGATGTTCCTCTGGGGACGGTTAAGAGCCGTATTTTTTTCGCTCGACAAGAATTACAAAAAGTTTTAAAAGATTTTCGTCAAGGATAAAATTTACTTTATATAAAAGAAGCCGTCTTTAACAAAAGACGGCTTTCTTTTTATTCGGCCGGTTGGTATAAATATCTCTTGATACTTCTTTTGGGTGTTTTCTCGAATTCTTCTTGATACAGCTTGAAACAGGTGATTTTACTGTAATTCGGCATCTCCTCGTTTACTTGGTCAATGTTGGTCTGCATCAACTTCTCGATTTCGGAATGTTGTATACCTGCCTTATCTACTTGCTCCCAATCGGGATAGATGAGGGCGACTAGTTTACCTCCTTGGGAGATGATGAGCGATTCCGCTACATATAGCATATTATTCAAGCGATCCTCGATCTCTTCCGGATAGATATTTTGTCCGCTGGGGCCTAGAATCATGGTTTTACTACGGCCGCGGATATATAAAAATCCATCTTTATCGAGGGTTCCCAGATCGCCGGTACGCATCCATCCGTCAGGCATCATAACGGCTTTCGTAGCCTCCGGATTCTTGTAATAACCGAGCATCACGTTCATACCCTTCACCAATATTTCTCCCACCTTGTTTTCCGGGTCCTCTGAATCGATGCGGACTTCCATACGGTCGACGATACGTCCTACGGAACCGGGCTTAAACTCATCCCATTGCGCATAGGAGACTAGCGGGCCACATTCGGTCATCCCGTAGCCTACGGTATATCGGAAATGGATGGAATGAAGGAACGTCTCCACTTCTTTATTGATAGCGGCTCCTCCGATAACGATCTCCCCGAAGTTCCCTCCGAAAGACGCCGTTAACTTGGCGGAAATGGTATCCAGTACTTTCTGGTCTATATAGGGGACTTTCAAGAGCAATTTAATCAAAGGCTTCTCCAGTTCAGGGAATACCTTGTTTTTGATGATTTTCTCGATAATCAGAGGTACGGCTAGGATCAGCGCCGGCTTGATCGTCGTAAAAGCTTCCGCTATGATTTTTGGGCTGGGGGTACGTGTGAGGAAGTGTACATGGCAGCCTTTATTCACGGAATTCAATACCTCGAATGCCAATCCGTACATATGGGCCATCGGAAGCATACATACGATATTATCACCCGGATGGATGAACGGTAAATTGTCGTAAGCGAATTGCGTATTACTCCATAAGCTCCGATAGGGGATCATAACCCCTTTCGAGAAACTGGTGGTTCCGGAAGTATAATTAAGTACCGCTAATTCTTCCGGCTTTTCCACGTGATACCGAACATCGTTCGACGTGAATGAACGAGGGTACTTTTTACCGAAATATTCATTGATCCGGTCTCTTACTACCCGGACTTCTTTGCTTTTACTGTGAATGATCGAGAAGTTATCCAGCATCATGAACAGTTTCACGTCAGGCATCATGCGTTCATTCATATTCTCCCAGTTGCTGGAAGCGGCAAGGACTGCCTTTGCCTCGGAATGATTTACGATATGATGTATATTATCCGGTTTGAATTCATGTAGGATAGGCACGGCTACGGCTCCATAAGCCAAGATCCCGAAGAAACAGATCGCCCAGTTGGAGGAGTTCCGTCCAACTAAAGCCACCTTATCCCCCTTTTTAATGCCGGCATGCTCTAGGATAATATGAAATTTCTCGATTCGACGAGCTACATCTTTATAATGGAAGGTATGTCCATTATAATCGGAGAACGCCGGGAGATCCCAATGCTCCTTGATGCTATTCTCTATGAGTCCTAAAAAACGATTCTCCATACTAATTTATTTATCAAATAACCATATGACAGGGTGGAAAGTTGTCAAAAGCCAAAGATAGTGCCTTTTCTGTAAATTATGAGTTTCAGTCCGCCGGAAACTGAAATATTCTTTACCTTTGTCTCTCCAAATAGAAGAATATGGTAGCACCTCTGGTAAAACGGATATGGATCTGGTGCAGGAATCTGTTGATCTTCCTGTTTGTATCCAGTATATTGGCGGTAGTGGTATATAAATTTGTACCCGTATATTATACGCCATTGATGTTTATTCGTATGTATGAGCAGCATCAGGATGGGAAGAAAATGAAACTCGATCATACGTGGGTTCCTATATCCAAGATCGCCCAGCCTTTGGTTCAAGCGGTCATAGCGTCGGAGGATAACCTGTTCATGGAGCATAATGGCTTTGATGTGGAACAAATCCAGAAGGCACGGGCCGAGGCCGAGAAAGGTAAAAGGGTGAGAGGTGCCAGCACGATTTCCCAGCAGACCGCTAAGAATGTATTTCTTTGGCCGGGGAAAAGTTATTTACGGAAAGGTATCGAGGTCTATTTTACCTTCTTGATCGAATGGATATGGGGAAAGGAACGTATTATGGAAGTCTATCTGAACTCGATAGAGATGGGGGAGGGCATCTATGGTGCGGAGGCGGTAGCGGAGGCTCATTTCGGTAAGCATGCCTACCAATTGACCAAAAGCGAGGCAGCCTTGATAGCGGCCACACTTCCAAATCCCCGGAAGTTTAATTCTGCTAAACCGTCACCTTATATGCTGAAACGACAAGCGAAAATAATTTCCTTAATGGGAAAACTGATAAAAGTAGAAATGGGATATGGTGCCGGGCAAGTTGATCCCGGTACCGGAAAGGTTAAAAAAAGAAAGAAATGGAGAGCTTCCGTTATCATGACTTGGGACGAATCGCTTATGCCGATGCGTTAGAATATCAGACAGCTGCTTTCGAGGTCTTATTGGATGCGAAGGCAACGGGAAAGAAAGAGGATAATCAATTATTCTTTTGTGAGCATTTACCGGTCTTGACGATCGGTAAAAGTGGCAAGGACTCTAATTTGCTTATTCCCGAGGAAACTTTACGGGAACGAGGGGTCTCGTTTTACCATATAAACAGAGGGGGGGATATAACGTATCACGGGCCGGGACAGATTACCGGTTATCCGGTATTTGATCTGGAATATTGGAATCTGGGATTGAAACAATACATCCATATGCTGGAAGAGACGATCATCCGTTTCCTATCGCTTTACGACTTGAAAGGGGAACGTTTGGAAGGGGCGACGGGTGTATGGCTAGACCCTGAAGTACCGGGGCGTGCCCGTAAGATCTGTGCGATTGGCGTGAAAAGCAGCCGGTTCGTTACGATGCATGGCTTTGCTTTGAATATAAATACGGATCTGAGTTACTTTTCATTGATCAACCCTTGTGGTTTTACGGATAAAGGCGTTACCTCCTTGGCTATGGAGTTGGGGGTACCCCAAGACTTTGAGTTGGCAAAAAGTCAATTGAGATCGATTTTCATGGAAATCTTCGCTTGATATGGCAGTCATTCATTTCGCTCCTTTGCAAGGATATACGGATTCGGTTTATAGAGAGGCGCATACCCGAGTATTCGGGGGCGTAGATACCTATTATACTCCTTTCGTAAGGATAGAGAAAGGTGGTTTCCGGAATAAGGACTTGAAGGATATCGCTTGCGATAGAAATAGGCAGGTACATGTCGTACCGCAATTGATCGCTTCCACACCAGACGAGTTTCGGCCGATCGTGCGTTTATTCCAAGAGAATGGATACAAGGAAGCGGATATTAATTTAGGATGCCCTTTCCCTATGCAGGTCCGTGCGCATAGAGGCTCGGGACTTTTGCGGTACAAGGAAGAGGCCGAGTCTTTATTACGTACGATTGAGGAGTTCCCGGATATTTCTTTTTCGGTGAAAATGCGTTTGGGGTGGGAGTGTACCGACGAGTCATTCGTGCTTCTTTCCTTATTAAATAAGTTACCTTTGAAGCATATAACCTTGCATCCCCGGTTAGGGATACAGCAATATAAAGGAGCTATCGATTGGGATGGATTCTCTCGTTTTTATGATGAATGTGAACTTCCCTTATATTATAATGGAGATTTAGTGGGGCTGGAAGATATCCGAGGAATAAAGGAGCGTTTTCCGGGGCTTGCCGGGATCATGCTGGGACGAGGGTTATTGGCCTCTCCTTGGCTGGCCACTGAGTTTGTGTCCGGACAGGTCTTGACCGTGAATGAGAGGCGGGATAAACTAGTCATGTTCCATGAGTCGTTGATGGATGAATATGCTGCCCGGTTGGAAGGTGGCGAGCATCAGGTATTATCTAAAATGAAGACAATCTGGGATTATCTTTTGCCGGAGGCCGATAAAAGGCTTCGCAAGAAAGTATTGAAAAGTACTTCCCTTACTTCTTATCAGTCGGCAGTGAAAGATTTGTTGAGTCTTTGACTACGGGAGGGACATTCGTAGAGTCTTTGGGGATCAAGGGTAAAAGAGGCCTCTTTCTTCTCCTGAAAATCTCAGAGAAGTTCGTGAAGTCTTTCCGGTACATGATACCTACACCTTGTATGGTTAATGCTTGCTTCAGGCCGAAATACATATCTCTGGCATGGTTATAAGCCTTTAGCCGGATCTCACCGGAGGGGGTCAACTTATATTCTAGGTCGAACTCTCCGATAAAAGTGTTATTTTTGCCTGTAGTGACCGTATTTCTCATACCGAAATTACCATTGATCAATAAGCGGTTGTTTAGCAACTGGCTGGATAATATCATCTCATATTCCGTGTCTTCCTTGAAACCGTCCTGTCCCGCTCGTATGTTTGTCCCTATTTGTACTTTATCCGTGAAACTACCTAATAGATTGGATAATTGCGCTGAGATAGCGGATGAAGCCACGGCGTTTAACTCGCTAGACTTATAACTCGTTTGGGCATATTCTGGTGTGTAGAATTTATTTAACACCAGCAAATAAACAATTTGCCGAGTCATCATATCCTCTGTGTCTATAAACGCTTTGACTTGACGCTCTAATTCCTCGTTAGAGTTCGGAAATTCTAAGTCGAAGGAAATAGACGGGCTGCGCAATGCGCCTTTAAGGTTTAAGACGCAATTGACGGGTATGTTTGTTCGAGAACTTTCTTGTAAGAGACTCTGATCCAAGTCTCCGATATTTGCGGTCAGATTGTAGATCGCATTGATATCCATATGGGCATTAAAGGGATCGCCACGGAAATTGATCGTGCTACCGTCTCTGATCTTAAAGTCTTTATGGATGATTTGCTGTAAGCTGAAATTATAGTTTCCTTGTACGATATTCACGTCGCCATACATACGAAGATCACTTCTTGTTCCATATTGTATTTGTAAACTTCCACTGGCGTTTCCTTTGATACGGTCTCCCGCTATCGGGTCCATGATTAGCTCTATATCGGCATCGGGTGTGATATCAAGGAGGAAGTTCATTCGTAGCTCGGCTCCCTCGTCTGTCTCGTGTACGATATTCAATGGGTGTGTGGACGTGGAATCTACGTTAGCGGCCAACTTGCTTTTATCGACGAACGTGATAAAATCATAGTCCGTAGCCGAGTTCTTATTCATGAAGTCCAGATAAATAGCGGTCTTAGGTTCGCTTTTCATATTAATATCAAAGTCGATCAACTTACCGTTACCCTTGATCTGCGCCGTTCCACTGGCGAATACAGTTCCGTAAATCAGCGGATTCTTTTTCTGGTTGGCGTTATACATCAACATATTATTGCCTTGCACGTTTACGAGGAAGCTATAATCCCGGAAATGCAAATGGTTGAACTTGAGGCTGACTTTCCCTAGGTTGCCGAATTGATCCTTGACCGTGATATTCCGTAAATTGACGGATGTAGAGTCAAGGTGGACGGAATCGGAGAAGGTATAATACGTATCCAAGAAATCAACGCCTACCCCTCCATCCATGACATAGGCATCTCCCTCGACATTCAGCTCCTTAAAGGGGCCGTGCAAATGTATACTTCCGAATCCCCGGCCTTGCAAGTTCTTTACGACCGTATCGACAAAGGGCTGCAAGAAAGCTAGATTGATATCATTGGCATCGAAATACAAGGATAGCCCCGCATTGGGTCCGACCGGGAATACATAGCCGTTTACATCCGTCCAAGTGCTGTCGTTCTTGTAGATGCTTCCCAGCATAAGGATACCTTTCTGTGCGTCGTCCCATTCGCTGAAGAGATTGAGGCGACCCAAGGGGGTTTGGTTGAATGAGAAATTCTTTACTTCCAGATCCGTGTTTAGCATACGGCTATTGAATAAATCATTCACGTAGAACTTACCGGTAGCCTCACCTCCGAATTGCAAGACTGGGATATTCAATACGTCGAAGACATAACTCAGCTCTATTTGCTTCAAGTCTACCAATAAAGTATCTGCCGGATCTTTTGAGATCGTCCCTTCCATAGATAAATACTGGGTCTCATGATCTACCCGGAAATGCTCGATACCGATCTTGCCCTCACGAATCGTTATATTCGCCGGATTGATGGTCCAGAGCGTGTCTTTAATAATGAGGGGGCTTTTATTCAACGTGACTTCCGTACGTAACTTGGCCGGCCCTTTCTCGCTTTCCTCTTCGACAAAAAGGGTAGAGGCGGAGATGTCGGCCTTAAATAACCGCTCTTTATTATTCGCCCAGCCAATCAGGGTGTTCACCAGATTATCTTTAGCGTCTGCTTTGATATCAAGGTAGTTACGCAGTCCCTTGTCGTTATAATTAATCGTTTTTAATTGTAGGTTTACCTTATCGTTCGGATTGTCGCAAACCAAGTAGCCGGATTCGAACATGGATTTCCCGAGATTGAACTTCGGAAGCCACGCCTCGATACGGAACTTATTATAAATATTATTATAATGTCCCGTGATCCGTCCGGGTTGCACCATCGTGAACGGTAGTTTTAATGTCGTAGAAAGCGCTTCCGTATTCTCGATCGTTAATAGGAGGGCGAAGTTATTCTCTTTCACGATTTGTTTTTTCTGGGTCGTGTTGATCAAGGCTGGCACATATCCCTTGAACGTATTCATAAGGCTGGGGATTAGCGTGTTGAATGAGTAAGACCCGGTGACCTCTCCATTCAAGATATCGGACGTTATGGTTAATTGCCGGTCGAGACTATGCCCCGAGGCAACTACTTCGAATTTCTTAAGGAAGAAGCTGCTGGGAGTGGTCTCGAAAGAAAGACTGTCCAACGTGATGCTACCTTCCAGATTATCGATATTATCTCCGGTGAAATCCGCGTTTAAAGTCAAGGAGATATTCGGCGCCTCATATTTGTCTGTCAGGTTCAATCGGTCCGGCCGGAAATGATCGAGGCGGGCGGTGAAATTAAACAAGGAGTTTTGCCCTTGGTGCTGGAAGATGCCTTGGGCGTGTAACTCGCCATTGGGATCGTTTACATGGATAGTCCCATCGAAACTACTCTTCCTGAAATTACCGGAAAGATTTATATCCTTGTATTTATAAGCTTTATAATCGAACTCCTTGACTTGTGCTTGGATATTTCCGGAGAAATTTCCGCCAACAGGTCTACGGGTATCGATATTGATGTCGAAGCGAGCCTCCCCGAAAGGATTATTCTCACCAAATAACTCATGGAGCCGCAAGCTGCTGGAGGCGATGCGTCCCCGTAGGTAAGCGGCTATATTCTTATCCTTGTTGCTACCGAATATCAAGTCTGTCTGTATGGAGCCGATGGAAGACGATAATTTTCCGAAAGCGACTAGGTTATCAAAAAAGCCTGATATCTCGCCCGTGAAATTGATCGTCCCCAATTTGACGACCGAGGCCGGGAGACTCTTCGGACGCTCATTGAAGTTATTGGCCAGACTGGAGATGCCGTCTGTCGTGATATACATCTTATTCACCTTCCCTAAAAGATACGTTTCCTCAGGATAGGTGATGTTTTTCAGTTCCATATGGCCGATAAACAGCATCTTATCGCTATACTTCAAGGTGAGGCGCTTCAAGTTAAAATTATTGATGTAGCCGTTTGCCTCGGCCGATAACTCAATCGTGTCGGCGAAGTTCTTGAACGCCGGGACGAAAGGGGATAAGTCTTTCAGGCAGATTTGCGAAGGTGTTATATTCAAATCGATCGGAGCGTTGTTCAAGAGAGCGGGAAGGCTATCGATCTCGCTTAAATCGATCCGGGCACGCCCGATCTTCAAGTTTGTCTGCGGCAAGCGTACCTCGAAGTCCTGCACGAAAGCGCTATCCCGGTTCCCGACCACGTTCAGCGATAACTTATTCAAGGAGAAACCGGATGCCTCATCGAAACTCATCTTCTTGATATGGGCGTTCACGCTGTCCTTGTTAAAAGCCTTGAGGGATATCTTGGCACTCAGGTTCTTGATATCGATATGCTTGGCGTTGAACTTTCCCGGGGTCTCTTTCTCGCTATCCACGTTATAGCTGAAATTACCTCTTCGGATCATGATGGAGTTGAAACGGAGATCGATATTCTTCTCTTTCTTTATCGAATCCTTGCTGGCGAAAGCGTCGATGACGAATTGCAGGTTCAAGGGGCTTTCGGGCGTATGTTTTCGTAGGTTGAAGGAGAAACCGAACAAACGTACCGTCGTGAAGACGAACTTCCCTTCCAGTAACGGCATGATCTCGAATCCCGCCGCCACATGGTTCGCCTCGAACATGACTTTCCCGTCTTGGTCTTCCAGATAAAGCCCTTCCAGTACTAGGCGATTGAACCATTCGATATCCACGTTACCGATCTTTACGGGCACACCGAGGTGGCCGGATAACTGGGTCGTGGCTACTTCTGATACTTTGTTTTGAATATAAGGAATTCTCAGTAAGATGCCCGGCAACGCATAGAATATCCAGAATAATGTAAGCAGGGTAATGATTATGTATTTAAGTCCTCTGATATCTTTTCTATTTATTTAGCGCAAATCTACAACAATATCGCGATAGATTTCGTTAATTCGCGGAAAAAAGAATGAAGATATGAGTATAACGATATTAGGAATCGAGTCTTCTTGCGATGACACTTCCTCTTCGGTGATCCGTGACGGCGTGATGCTGTCCAACGTAATAGCCAGTCAAGCCGTTCATGAGGCCTATGGCGGGGTTGTCCCCGAGTTGGCTTCCCGTGCCCATCAGCAGAATATTATTCCGGTAGTAGCCGAGGCCATCAAGCGTGCCGGCATTGATAAGTCCGAGTTGAGTGCCGTGGCGTTTACTCGTGGACCGGGTTTGATGGGTTCTTTATTGGTCGGGACCTCGTTCACCAAGGGTTTGGCCGCTTCCTTGGATATCCCGATGATCGAGGTCAATCACTTACAGGCTCACGTGTTGGCTCATTTTATCAAGGAGACTCCGGACGATGACCATGCTCCCTCGTTTCCTTTCCTTTGCTTGTTGGTTTCGGGCGGTAACTCGCAAATCATAAAGGTGAACGCTTATAATGATATGGAGGTGATCGGCCAGACGATCGACGACGCCGCGGGAGAGGCTTTCGACAAATGCGCCAAGGTGATGGGACTGGGTTATCCCGGTGGCCCAGTCGTGAATCGTTTGGCGAACGAGGGTAATTCGAATGCCTTTACGTTCAGCAAGCCGCATATCCCCGGATATGATTATAGCTTCAGTGGCCTGAAGACCTCCTTTTTATATACCTTGCGTGATCATTTGAAAGATGATCCGGATTTTATTGAGAAGAACAAGCGAGACCTATGCGCTTCCTTGCAAGCTACGGTAATCGATATCTTGATGAGTAAATTGCGTAAGGCGGCGAAGGATTTGCATATAAATGAAGTAGCCGTCGCCGGAGGTGTATCGGCCAATTCCGGTTTGCGTGAGGCATTCTTGGATCACGCCAAACGTTATGGCTGGAAAGTACATATCCCGAAGTTCTCGTTCACCACGGATAACGCCGCTATGGTAGCTATCACGGGATATTATAAGTATATGGATAAGGAGTTCTGTCCGATGGATGCCGCTCCTTTTTCTAGGATTGTCTTATAGGAAAATAGTTTTACTATAGAGAAACAAAAGTTTCTTCTAGGGAAAACAAAAGTTTCTTCCTAATGAAACTATTGTTTTCCCATAATGAAACTCCTAGTATCATTATAACAATGGAAGTAGATGATTTACCAATAGAGTTAGAAGTTGCGGACGCACTCAAATCAGGACACCTGATGATGGGTACGGCAGAGAGTTGTACAGGCGGAAAGATTGCCAGCATGATAACCTCCATGGCGGGCAGCTCGGAATACTTCACCGGGGGCGTGGTAGCCTATTGCAACGAGGTGAAGCATCATGTGCTCAGTGTCTCCGAGGCGGACTTGAACACTTTCGGGGCCGTAAGCCAGCCGGTTGTGGAGCAGATGGCCCGTGGAACTATGCGGGTATTGGGATGTGATTGTGCCGTCGCTACCTCCGGGATCGCCGGGCCGGGAGGCGGGACTCCCTCGAAACCGGTGGGAACGGTATGGATTGCCGCCGCTTATAAGGAGAGGATTCTCTCCGAGTGCTATCATTTCGGGGAGAATCCTCGTATGGAGAACATTCGCTTGTCGGCAGAGGCGGCGTTGCGTATGTTGCTCGGATTGATTCGTGAGTAAAGGGACTATCGCTTAATGGGCGATCTCGTCCACGATTTGTTTATAGCCTTCCTCGTTCGGGTGTAATCCGTCTGAGAATAAGGATTCGTTTATCTTGCCGTCTTCCTGAAGCAACTTCGTACCCGGGTTCTTGAACGTGTACCATCCGGTCTCGGCCATTTGACGGATGCGGAGATTGAGATTCCTTACCCGTTCTTCTTGGTTGCGGCGGGGCAAGATGCCGATTACCTTGATCTTGGCCTCCGGTTGCCGTTGCTTGATGGCGGAAAGCAAGAAACGAATGCCTTCCACGATCTCGTTGTCATTGTTGATTCCGATGTTATTCGTGCCGATCATCAATACTACTTCCTCAGCCTTGTATCCATCCAATTCACCATGATAGACTCTCCAAAGTACGTTCTCGATACGGTCGAAACCATATCCGAGATTGTGGAATCCTGCCGGACGCATGATTTTCTCCCATGTTTCCATACCTCGCACGGACGGTCCTTTGGGCTCTCCTCCCCAGAAATGCGTGATGGAATTACCTAGGATCACCCGTCGAGGCGGGTTGCTTTGATTCAGCGAGAGAATATCCCGGTGACGTTTTTGCCATTCGTAATTATTGGGTTCCCGGCGCTGGGTGACAGGCTGTGTAGTGGAGAGATTACCTTCGGGGATGCGTAATATTTCCCGTACTTTCCGCTCTACGGCGTTCGCCTGTGTTTCCATGCCCCAGTCGGAAGGATGGACGTAATCTACCCAAGCGTCCGGGTGCAGTCCCAGCTCTTCTCGTGTAAGGTAGTAGATATCTTTTATCCCTTGTGCCTGCAATTCCTCGAATGCTTTTTTAGCTCCTTCGTTCATGCGCACATAATCTTGTAGCTTCGTATCGTCGGCGAGTGCGTTGCTATATCCGGCATGCTCCACCAATAAGATCGGAGAGGAGTGGGTGGCACGTATTTGCTTGACTGCGTCCGATACGAGTTGCGTGATCTCATCTTTGCTCTTTGGCGTGAGGTTGGGCAGGCAGTCAAGGATATAAAGGCGTGCGTCTATCTCACAAATAAAATCCAATACCTCTTTCTCTAAACGTCCGTTACCGGAGAAGCCTAGGTTGATAAGCGGATATCCCAGTGAACGCTGCAAGATCGTGCCCCAAGTCATGCCCGGACGGGAGGCGCATGCGCCTTGGGCGATCGAGGTTCCGTATAAAAGAATCGGTTTCTCGGGCGATACGGGGATAAACGTAAGCTCATCGTTTTCGGGCACGCCGATTTCCAACCACTTTATCGTATTATAAGGAGGCAGGTAGAGGCGGAACTCATAGCCCCTGTCATGATACAGATCTTTGCCTATGTTCGTATAATGATATTGAAGCGTATCTCCGGAAGGATAACCGCCGAAATAAAATCTCCATTGGCCATCGCTATCGATACTATATAGATCTACGCCGGATACGCCTGTCGTGGGCATATGTGGCATATTCAGCGGTCCGCTTACTTGATAGCGTACTTTTAGTTCAGGGGCGTTGCTGAAAAAATGAATCGCCAACCCGGCGGAGTTGCGCGATAAATCCCAGACGGGTTTACGTACCTTGCCTTCGGCTCTTTGGGGAAGCCGGACGTAGCTGTCTCCGATCTCTTCGGTCCATCCTTGGTTTTGTATGACAGGGAATCCGCATTCGAGCGGGTTGAGCCATTTCCATTGTGCGTGGGCGGATAGAGCCGTGAGGCATACGAGCGTTAAGAGGATTTTGTGAAGTCTCATCATTCTGGTATTATTTGTTTTTTGTTATGAATATGACAAAGATAATATATATTTGTATTCATAAACAAACTTAAATCAATAAACCATGCGTAAAAACATTCTATTTGCTTTTCTCTTTTTAATGGGCGCTATCCCGTCGATCGCCCAGAAGAATTACCAAGTCCAGTCTCCAAACCGGGATATAAAGGTGGAGGTTACGGTAGCTGATAAAGTCGCTTTCTCTATCGTACAGGATCATTCGGAGGTAATGAATTCTGCCGTATCTATGACTTTACAAGGAGGTGAGGTACTTGGCGCTAACCCGAAAGTCTTGAAAGTGACGAAGACCTCGGTAGACAAGGAGATACCCTCTCCGTTCTATAAGAAGGACGTAGTAAAGGATATCTATAATGAGATGCAAATCTCGTTCCGGGGAAACTACGGGCTGGTTTTTAGGGTGTATAACGATGGAGTCGCTTACCGTTTCACGACGAAAAGAAAGGAACCGATCGTTATCGCCGACGAGGAGGCCGTCTATAACTTCCCTTCGGATTATAAGACATTCACCGCTTACGTGAATAGTACGAAGCCGACGTTCGAGGAGCAATTCTTCAACTCCTTCGAGCAGCCCTACGTAAACGAGACGATCTCTAGCCTAAATGATAAACGCCTGAAGATCCTGCCTCTTTTGGTGGATCTGGGAGACGGTCGCAAGGTCTGTATCACGGAAGCCGATCTAGAGGATTTTCCCGGGATGTTCTTGAATAACGAGACGGGAAAAACTTCCTTGAAAGCGGTTCATGCGCCTTATCCGAAAGTGAAGGAGCAAGGCGGCCATAATCAGTTACAGATGTTGGTGAAAGAGCGTGAGAACTATATCGCCAAAACATCCGGAACCCGTTCTTTCCCTTGGCGTGCGTTTATAATCTCCCGGAATGATAAGGAGTTGGCCGATTGCGATATGGTCTACCGCCTGGCTTCTCCCTCCCGGGTAAACGATATCTCTTGGATCAAGCCGGGTAAGGTGGCTTGGGATTGGTGGAACGACTGGAATCTATACGGTGTGGATTTCCGTGCCGGAATCAATAATCCCACCTATAAATATTATATCGACTTCGCCGCCGAGCATGGCATCGAGTACGTAATCTTGGATGAGGGCTGGGCCGTGAACCTGCAAGCGGACATGATGCAAGTAATACCGGAGATCGATCTTCAAGAATTGGTGGATTACGGTAAGTCCAAGAATGTCGGAATTATCCTTTGGGCGGGTTATTGGGCTTTCGCCCGTGATATGGAGAATGTCGTGAAGCATTATTCGGATATGGGCGTGAAAGGCTTCAAGGTGGATTTCTTGGATCGTGACGATCAGGAAATGGTGAACTTTGTTTATGAGGCCTCCGAGGTATGCGCTAAATATAAGATGCTAGTGGATTTCCATGGCGTATTCAAGCCGACAGGTCTTCAACGGACCTATCCGAACGTATTGAACTATGAGGGTGTGAATGGTTTGGAGCAACTGAAATGGTCTCCCGAGTCTTACGATATGGTGACGTACGATGTCACGATCCCATTCATCCGTATGATCGCCGGCCCGATGGATTATACGCAAGGCGCTATGCGTAACGCCGTTAAAGGTAATTATTGCCCGGTAAACTCGGAGCCGATGAGCCAAGGAACCCGTTGCCGCCAGTTGGCTACTTACGTGATCTTCGAGTCTCCTTTCAATATGTTGTGCGATGCCCCGTCTAATTACAGGAGGGAAAAGGAATGTACGGAGTTTATCTCTAACATTCCCACTATCTGGGATGAGACGGTCTCATTGGATGGAAAGGTCTCCGAGTATGTAGCGATCGCCCGCCGTCATGGTAATGATTGGTATATCGGGGTATTGACCAACTGGACGCCGAGGGAGCTGGATTTAGACTTGTCTTTCTTGGGCGAAGGTGATTATATTTTGGAATTATTCAAGGATGGCATAAATGCCGATCGTGCTGCCCGTGATTATAAGAAAGAGGTAATCCCAGTCCCTGCGAATCGCAAATTAAGGATCCGTATGGCTCCCGGTGGAGGCTATGCGGCTCGTATCCAGAAACGATAATTCTTTTTCGTCTAAAGCGACCCTGCCACTCGTCGAATAAACGCTTGCGTTCATAGGCGCAGGCGTTAGATTCGCTTACTTTTATAAAAAACGTATTATGAAACTCACGAGGCAAGATTATATATTGGCGGGAGGACAGGCTTTATTGTGGATCACCTTATGGCTGATTCCTCCTGCGATCGATTTTTTCATACGCTTTAATCCGAGTTCGGCTTTCGAGGTGTGGAAGATTAATACGGGGTTCATTACTCCGTTGGCTATTGTTTTCACCGCTAATTTCTATGTATTGGTTCCCTATTTGCTTTATCGGGATCGGAAGATGCTCTTTGGGTTGATGAATTTGCTATTGATCACGGGGGCTAACCTATGGATATTTTCTCCTAAGGCGGATTTCCCGGACGAATGGCGTTCGGGAATGTATATGGTCGCTTTCGGAGCGTTCTTTTTACATTTGCTAGTGATTGGATGTGCCGTGGGATTCCGTTATATCGTACGCTGGGGCGATATGCAGATGCGTTTGAAAGAGGAACGGCAGAAAAACGCCGAAGCGGAACTGGCTTGGCTGAAGAACCAGTTGAATCCGCATTTTCTCTTTAATACCTTGAATAATATTTCCAGCTTGGTCCAGATAGACCAAGATACGGCGCAAGAAAGTATCGGGCAATTGAGCGATTTGCTGCGGTATACGCTCTATGAGTCGAACCATGAGCTGGTACCGGTGGAAGGCGAGATCGAGTTCATGAATAATTACATCGAGCTGATGAGATTACGCTGCAATGAGTTGGCTACCGTGGAAGTAGATTTGCAGATTCCGATTAAACCGATGAGGATCGTTCCGCTCTTGTTTATTTCTTTGATAGAGAACGCATTCAAGCATGGCGTGAATAGCCGTAAGTCGTCGTTCGTACGTATTCGTTTCAAGGCGGAAGGAGATAACCTTGTTTTTACCTGCGAGAATAGCGACCATCCGAAACCGGATGTGAACCGTAGCGGATCGGGGATCGGGTTGGAAAACCTGAGGCGTAGGCTGGATCTGGCTTATCCCGGTCGTTACCGATATGATCAGGAGCTCCGGGAAAATAGTTACTTTGTTCAAATAACACTTCGAGACTGCTTATGAAAACACTGACTTGCATGATCGTAGACGATGAGCCCTTGGCGGTGAAGATGCTGGAGGACTTTGTAAGCCGTACGCCTTATCTGAGGCTAGCGGCTTCCTTCAATGATCCGGTACTGGCACTCTCCACGTTGCGTGAGTCTTCGGTGGACGTGCTTTTCTTGGATATTCAGATGCCGGATCTGGACGGGCTGAACCTCTCCCGCATGGTGCCCCCCGGTACGAGGGTGATCTTCACGACCGCCTTTAAGGAGTATGCCTTTGATAGCTATGAGGTGAATGCCCTCGATTTCCTGCTGAAGCCCATCCGATACCATAAGTTTCTCGGAGCTGCGGAGAAGGCCCGCCAATGGTTTGAGATGAGTAGCGTGAAGGAGGAGAGAGGCAGCCTTTTCGTGCGGGTGGATAGCCAGTTGCGGCAGGTGGAAATCTCCCGGATATTATACGTGACGGGTTTGAAGGATTACGTGATGATCTATCTGGAAGGGGAGGTCCGTCCGCTTATCACCCACGTGACGATGAAGGCCATGGAAGAGATGCTGTCTACCGGTCGCTTTATGCGGGTACATCGTTCTTATATCGTGGCGTTGGATAAGATCCGTTCCGTCGACCGGAATAATTGCGTTTATATCGGGAAGGAGATCATCCACGTGACGGATGCCTACAAAGAGGCGTTCAACGCTTATCTGAAAGCTGCTCAACCTTCTTGAACTTGGATGCCCATTCAAAGCTCCTTACGATGGGCATTCTAACGACCTTACAATGCCCATTGTAGGAACCTTATAATGGGCATTCTAAACTTTATGTGTATATTCGTGCCTTAATTAAGAGAAAACGATATGAAGAATAGCATTCCTTTAGGGTTTATCCGGATCTTTATCCTGCTTATATGTCTGACCTCGTGCGGTAGCAAAAAACAACAAAAAGTAGCTTTGCCCGCCGATTTCAAGGGACCGAAGGAGTTGGCTCGCTTATATGGGGTACGTATCACACCGGAAGATAATATATTCTTGTACAACGAGGGGGCCCGTTGGTTAGGTGTACGTCATAAATTGGGAGGGAGCACGAAACGGGGCGTGGATTGCTCCGGTTTCGTATCGATCGTTTATCGGGAGGTATACGGAAAACAGCTGGCTCGTTCCTCGGCGGATATGCTGAAGTATAATTGCAAGAAAGTGAGTCGTGCCAAATTGCAGGAAGGAGATCTGGTATTTTTCAAGACGGGCCGTGGCGGGAAGCGTGGCGTTCCGAATCACGTGGGGATTTACTTGAAAAATGGGCGCTTCATCCATACCAGTACTTCTAGCGGCGTGATGGTAAGTAGCCTTAGCGAACCTTATTATACAAGAACTTGGTTAACGGGTGGTCGGGTAAAATAAAATTACTAAATTCGCGTCTTAGAAAAACTATTAAACATAAATAGAATATGTTGACAATCAAATTAATCACTGAAAACACGGATGCCGTAATCCGTGGACTGGAAAAGAAACATTTTAAGGGTGCGAAAGAAAGCATCGATAAAGTGTTGGAATTGAATGATAAAAGACGTATCGCACAAAATCAATTAGATAAGAACCTAGCGGAGGTAAACGCAACCTCTAAGTCGATCGGACAATTAATGAAAGAGGGCAAGAAGGAAGAGGCGGAGGCCGCTAAGAAACATGTTTCTGAGATCAAGGAGGTGAGCAAGGCTTTGCAGGCTGAGATGGATCAGGCTGCCGAGGAGCTGCAGAACTTACTTTATACGATCCCGAACGTACCTTACGATGAAGTGCCCGAGGGTACCTCCGCCGAGGACAATGTGGTAGAGAAAATGGGAGGTATGGAAACGGAACTTCCGAAGAACGCTCTTCCGCACTGGGAATTGGCGAAGAAATATGATTTGATTGATTTCGATCTGGGTGTTAAGATCACGGGAGCAGGTTTCCCGGTCTATAAAGGACTGGGCGCTCGTTTGCAACGTGCGTTGATCAACTTCTTCTTGGATGAGGCTCGTGATGCCGGTTACTTGGAGATCATGCCGCCTACGGTGGTGAACTCGGCTTCCGGTTATGGTACGGGACAGCTTCCGGATAAGGAGGGACAGATGTATCATTGCGAGGTAGACGACCTCTATTTGATCCCGACAGCGGAGGTCCCCGTGACAAATATTTACCGGGATGTCATTCTGGATGAGAAGCAGTTACCGATCAAGAATTGCGCTTATACACAATGCTTCCGTCGTGAGGCCGGATCTTATGGCAAGGATGTACGTGGTTTGAATCGTTTGCACGAATTTTCTAAGGTGGAGTTGGTTCGGATCGATAAACCGGAGCACTCTAAGCAATCTCACCAAGAGATGTTGAATCATGTGGAGGGATTACTTCAGAAGTTGGAGTTGCCGTATCGCATCCTTCGTCTTTGTGGGGGTGATATGAGTTTCACGGCTGCCCTTTGCTTTGACTTCGAGGTGTATTCCGAGGCACAACAACGCTGGTTGGAAGTTAGCTCCGTGTCCAACTTCGATACGTATCAAGCCAACCGCTTGAAATGCCGCTATCGTGACGAGAATAAGAAAACGCAACTTTGCCATACCTTGAATGGTAGTGCCTTGGCTTTACCCCGCATCGTAGCCGCCTTATTGGAAAACAACCAAACCCCCGAAGGTATCCGCATCCCGAAAGCGTTGATCCCTTACACTGGGTTTGATATGATTAAATAAGAATGAGTGAGGCCATGTTAGGATTTTGATCTTAACATGGCTTTGTTTAAAAATCAAAGAAAGTTATTGTAAGTATATGATGCTTATTTGATTGTTATTACCTATCTTTGCCGCTATAGGACTAAAACATATAAAGCTATGGCACGACCGATTAAAGAAACTCCCGTTTTATACGGTGATGACGCTAAGCGTTTTGATGAACGAATGAAATATAATGAAACGCATAAGGCAACGGAAATAGAGAAAGAACGTATCCGTAAAGCTTATGAGTATATGAATTCAATCATGATTAAATAATTTACTACTATGCAACCAAAACATCTTAACTTGCAAATCCTTTCTGAACAGGTAGATCTACACTCTTTTAACTGTGGCGATGAAGATTTAAATGATTTCTTGATTAATAATGCGTATCAATCTATGATGCACAGAATGTCATTGACTTATATACTGAAAGAAAATGAGCAGGTAGTTGCTTATTTTAGTTTGCTCTTTGATAAAATATCAAAGGAAGATACTAGGAATACGACTTCTTTTATTGAATTTAAAAGTAATAAAGGGCTCATTATGGAAGGTAAGGACTTTAAAAGTTATCCGTCACTGAAAGTTGGACGTCTAGGGGTTAACATTAGTTGCCAAAAACGTCAGTTAGGCCATTTGATACTGGATTATATAAAAAGGCTCACATTGACCCAGCAATTAGCCGGATGTCGTTTTATCACTGTGGACGCTTATCGAACAGCCTTTACTTTTTATGAGAAAAACGGCTTTGAATACTTAACCTTAAAGGATGTAAATGATCATACGAGACTGATGTATTACGATCTGTATAGGTTGCTTTGATTAAACTGTTTGTATTTTGAAGGATGAAGATAACATATAAATACGCCAATGTGACTCTTCGCTAAATATATACTGATTTAAAGGAGAGCACATTGGCGTATTTTTTAGATGAATAAGTTTACGTTCGCATCTTCCGCACGTTCCAGATAGGTGGCTACGCCTCCTAGGACAACGTTATCCATCAGTTCTTCTTTTTTGACGCCCATTACGTCCATACTCATCGTGCAGGCGATCATCTCGATACCATTCTCTACGGCTTGTGCCATAAGGCTTTCCAAGCTGTCGATCCGTTTCTTCTTCATGATAAGGCGCATCATCCAACTGCCGGCTCCACCCATATTCATTTTAGATAGTTTCAGCTTTTCGCTATTTGCCGGAAGCATCCAGCCAAACATCTTGCCGAAGATATCTTTAGATACGGCAGGTTTTTCCCGTTTCTTAATCACGTTAAGTCCCCAGAAAGTAAAGAACATAGTCACCTTCTTTCCGGTGGAGGCAGCCCCGTTCGCTATGACGAATGAGGCCAACGCCTTATCGAGGTCATCGCTGAAAACGATCAATGTCTTGTTGTCGGCACTATTACCACCTGTCGCTATTTTGCATTCAGCTTTTTTTTTTCGTACCGTGGCGGCGATCGTGCCTCCCTTATTTTCCAGAGAGACTAACTCTGCCCCGGTTATCTTGCACCATGAAGAGACATCTTTTCCGAAAGCCTGATCTGTTGCGGTGATTTCCAATGACTCATTTTCCCGCAAGTTCTCATAGTTCTTTTTCAACTGCATGATCGGTCCCGGACACATTAATCCGCAAGCGTCTACCTTAATCGCCGTAGCTGCCGGAGTCGATTTGCAAGAGCTACTTTTACCAGATGCCTTATCAGAAACAGCTTCGGACGAACAAGGTGCGCAGGCCGGCTCATTCTTGATCTTTGCTGTCGCTACACTCCAAGTCTTGTAACCACCGGATAGGTTCCGGACATTCGTGAAGCCATTTTGAGTCAGGATGCGATAAGCCAAATAGCCCCTTAATCCAACGGCGCAAGTCACTACGATCGGTTTATCCTTGGGCAGTTCCGCCAAATGTTCTCTTAACTCATCAACCGGGATATTGATGAAGCCGGGGATTGTCCCTAAGCTGTACTCGTCACGGGTACGGACATCGATACGTACGGTATCTGGCGATAAGTTCTGGATTTCTCTCCACTGGATCGCTTTCGCTTTTCCCGTAAGCAGGTTCTCCGCTACGAAACCGGCCATATTTACAGGATCTTTAGCGGCTGAATAAGGAGGAGCATACGCATGTTCTAACTCAGTCAGGTCATAGACCGTACCTTTCCGCTGGATCACTTGCGCTAACATCTCGATCCGTTTGTCTACGCCTCCGAAACCTACGACTTGCGCCCCTAACAGTCGTCCGTCTTCCGGTGCGAACAATATCTTGATCGATAAAGGCACGGCTCCCGGGTAATATCCCGCATGCGAGGCTCCATGCGTATAGGAGGATTGATAAGCGATTCCTTCCCGTTTCAACAGCTTAGCGTTAGCTCCCGCCGTGGCGACCGTCAAGTCGAATACCTTGGCGATAGAGGTTCCCATCGTCCCGTCATAAGTTTCCTTATTGCCGGATACGATATTATCGGCTACGATACGTCCTTGCTTATTCGCCGGACCCGCCAATGGGATCAAGGCTGGTTTGCCTGTCACGAGGTGGCGTACTTCCACGGCATCTCCCAACGCATAAATATCCGGGTTCGAGGTCTGCATATATTCATTGACAGCGATACCGCCGAGTGCTCCGATCGTAAGTCCCGCTTCTTTGGCCAATCGGGTTTCCGGACGGACACCGATACTCAATAAAACCATATCCGCCGGGATCTGCTTCCCACTTTTCAAATGAACGGTCACGCCTCCGGAAGTCTCCTCGAAACGAGATACGCCATCTTCCAGCATCAAGCCTACCTGCTTGCCGATCAATTGCTGATGTACGATAGCGGCCATGGAATAGTCGAGGGGTGCCATCACTTGGTTAGCCATTTCCACGACAGTGACGTGGATACCCAGCTCATGCAAATTCTCCGCCATCTCCAAGCCGATGAAACCACCCCCTACAACAACGGCGGTACGGGGCTTTTCTGTGTTCACGTAATTCTTGATCGTGTCCGTATCCGGCACGTTACGTAACGTGAATATCTTTTTACTCTCGATTCCTTCGATGCGTGGACGCAAAGGCTCCGCACCGGGAGAGAGCACTAGTTTATCGTAAGTCTCCGTGTAGGTTTCTCCTGTGCCGAGTTTCTTTACCTCCACTTGCTTGGATTCGGGAAGGATTCGGGTCACTTCCTGCTCCGTACGTATATCGATGCGGAATCGATCCGTGAAGCCTTTCACGGTTTGTACGAATAATTTATTCCGGTCGTTGATCGTGTCTCCTATATAATAAGGTAATCCACAGTTTGCGTAAGAAACATATTTTCCACGTTCGAAAAGGATGATTTCCGCTTTCTCGTCCATTCTACGCAGCCGGGCTGCTACGGTAGCTCCACCGGCTACACCTCCAATAATCAAATACTTCATATCTATTTTTATTTAATTTGTATTATACATATTTGTTAGTAGACAATAATTAGTTAAAAAAAGGGATTCATCCCTTTTGTATGTATTCTTTGAGTTGATTGAACAGGCTGTCCATGTTTAGCTCGGCCTGCATCATCTGTTGTATTTTCTCTTTCCCTTTTGGGGTGAGCGAGAAAAACATTTGCCGCTTATCCTCTTTATTGATGTTCCTGCGGATAAACCCCTTGTTCTCGACAGAGGTGATCACCTTTGAGACCCGGGAGTTTGAAAGACCGATATAATCGCAAATCATTCCCGCCGACTTTGCCTCATTATCCTTTAAGCAACAAAGCAACATGGCCTCGTTGATGGTGATAGCATGTACTTCCGAGAAATTTTTCTCGAACTGGTACAGTATCTTATAGATATCCTTTATGGCGCAAATTGGTTCCATATTTCTTTATAACTTGTTTGATGATGCAAAGATATAACTATTTTCTAATAAAAATACTTTCTAGTGGAAAATAATTAAGACTATTGTATATTACCCTATAGTAGAGACAGGGCGTGCCCCGTCTCATCCCAGCTAAATGGTAACTTAAAGATACTATTCAGACGGTGATGAGACGGGGCACGCCCCGTCTCTACTACTAGGTATTTCTTTTAATCTCTGTTGGAGAAATATTTCATGAATTGTGAACGCTCATACATCGCCGGGTTCGGGATATTGGCGTAATTCAATTTGCCTTGGAATTGGGAAAGGGATTGGTAATGTGCCTGATGCATCCACTCTTCCACGCAAGTCAATACTTGGGAGATGATTTCCGCTCCATGTGTATAGACAGCGCTACACATCTGTACGGCGGAAGCGCCGGCCAATAGACATTTAACGACATCTTCCCAATCATGCACACCGGTAGAGGAAGCGATACTGATTCCCGGGATCTTTCCGGATACGATAGCCGTCCAGCGAATCGTGTCACTCAAATCGGAATGATTGCTAAATACATTACCCGAAACGATCTGCATATTATTGATGTCGATATCCGGCTGGTAGAAACGGTTGAATAGCACGACACCATCAGCACCGTTTACTTTCAACAAATTAACCAGTGAAGGAATATTGCTGTAATTCTTTCCGATCTTCATGATAACCGGAATCGATACGGTCTCTTTTACCTTGCGGATGATACTGACATACGTATCCCGGATACTCTCGAAATCTTCGGTCAGCTCGGTTTCCATGAAGAACACGTTCAATTCCAAAGCGTCCGCTCCCGCTAACTCAATTTGGCGGGCAAAGTCGATCCAAGCGTCCGCCTTATAGCAATTGATGCTGGCGATAATGGGGATCGTACATAATTCCTTGCTCTTCTTGATCAGTTCCAGATAATCATTTACTTGATTCGCTTTTACATAACCACGGATATAATCCGCCGCTTCGGGGTAATCGGAGTCTTGCATCAAAGCCTCGCTCTGCATCTCGATCTGCTCTTCGAAAAGAGATTTCAATACGATAGCTCCAGCGCCTGCTTTCTCAAAATCCCTGTTACGTTCCGCCTTATTGGTGAGTCCGGAGCTCCCGACGATAATCGGATTGCGAAGTGTTAACCCCGCGTATTGGGTTTTAATGTCAATCATGTTGCCTATATTTAGATTTAATAATTACTTTAATATTCCCGTTCACCAAAGATACTGGTACCCACCCGTATCAAGGTGCTTCCTTCTTGGATAGCGATCGGGTAATCGTGGCTCATCCCCATGGATATCTCCTTGAAATCGACATTATCTTTACAGAGCGTCTCTTTCAGTTCGATAAATAAATCATGGATCTTGCGGAATTCTTCCCGTATCAACCCCGTATCATCGGTATTGGTAGCCATACCCATCAATCCGCAAATACGAATATGCTGGAATTCGGCCAAGGACTCGTCACGCAACAACTCCTTGCATTCCTCAGGACTGAGTCCGTGCTTGGATTCCTCTTGCGCCACATGGATCTCCAATAATACCCGGATTGTGCGGTTGTGTTTTTTCGCTTGTTTATTCACCTCAGCCAAAAGCTTCAAGGAATCTATGCTATGGATCAAATGAATAAAAGGAGCGATATCTTTTACCTTATTGCTTTGTAACGGGCCGATAAAATGCCATTCGATATCCTCAGGTAGTACTTTTTGCTTGGCGCTCAGTTCCTGTGCCCTGCTTTCGCCAAACACCCGCTGTCCGGCGTTGTAAGCCTCCCATAGAGCCTCCACCGGGTGAAACTTAGAGACGGCAACCAACGTCACCCCTTGCGGGAGCGACGTTTTCAGTTGTACTATGTTTTGAGCGATACTCATGTTTTTATCCTCTTTGTTCAGCTTGTTGTTTTTGCTCCGCTATCAGTTCCTCGCCACTTTTCTTCTCGCCGGGAATACTGTTTGCGTCGAATGGGAATACATCCATCAACTGGGTTTCCGTTACCGAGGCGATGGTATAATCCGCCAATGTACCCTTCATTCCATCTTCCAATACGGCGATGGCCTCTTTCAGCGTAGTGGCTTGGGCAAGCATTTGTGCGGCGGTTTTCTTTTCCGCTCCGCTCTTCTCGTCCAACGTGATAAAATAAACCTTGATCTTATAGAACCGATCACCATTCTCGTTGAAGAATAATTCGGATAAACGAGCTCGTTTGATGTCTGTTACCGTAAATTCACCCGTGATGAAGGGGCGGATCTCCTCGATGATGCGAGCTTCCGCTTCCGTAAAAGACAGGGCGTCTACCAAGTAAGGCTCGGTTACTTTTTTCTGCATGCCATTTTCCAGCATTTTCTCGTAAGAGACCTTACATTCAAACCAATTGTGCATATGCTTTACTTTTTAATTTAGTCTGTACTCTGTTTAAAACAACGTACAAATATAGTGGCTATTCGTCAATAAAACAACTTGCCGCAAAAGATATAATTTGTCAGGATGTCTAATTTCGCGTGTTTGTTTTCAGTTGGAATTTAAAATAGAGAGATATGGATGAGAAAGATTTGGTGGAAGGGATGCGAGAGTATATAAGTCTGTTACAAAAGGAAGGACGGTATTCCTCGGCGAAAAGTTATCAGGATGCGATGAACTCTTTTATACGGTATAGCGGGACGGATCGTATCCCATATACATATATAAATAAGGATACTCTTCGCCGGTACGAGGCTTATTTGTTGGAGAAAGGCTGCATGCGTAATACGGTCTCCACGTATATCCGCCGTTTGCGTTGTATCTATAACAAGGCGGTGGAGAATGGCGAGGCGGCGTTTATCCCCTCTTTATTCAAGGGGGTTTTTACGGGTGTGGAAAGCCAGCGCAAGAAATCCTTGCCTCTGGGTGATTTGAATCGCCTGATGACTGTCCCGGTAAAAGGAGAGAAGTTGAGGAAGACACAGCTGACGCTTTGCTTGATGTTTCAATATGGGGGGATGTCGTTCGTTGATTTCGCCCATTTGAATAGGGGTAATATCAAGAACGGCATATTGGATTACAATCGCCAGAAGACCGGGACCTCTATGCGGTTGGAGGTCTTGGATACGGCGGAGGCTATGTATAAGGAGCTGGCAGGTGAGAGGGGTGGAGGCTCCGGTTATTTATTTCCCTTTTTAAGTGGGACGAAGAACGGCCATGAGGAATATCTCGAGTACAATGCGGCCTTGTCCCGGTTTAACCGGAACTTGAAGACGTTGAAGGAGGTTGCCGGAATAGCCTCGGATGTGACTTCCTACACGATCCGTCATTCTTTTGCCATGGCATTGAAGGAGCAAAATGTCCCCATTGAGATGATCAGCGAGTTATTGGGGCATAAATCCATCAAGACAACCCAGATTTATCTAAGAAGTTTCTCGTTGGAGAAAATGACGGTGGTAAATAAGTCTTGCTTTGAGAATGTATATAATTATATGCCAGAGGTGGGTTGAGGCTACTTGGGGAGTAGCGTTCATTTCACGGTGCAAATGTAGCAAAAAATAGCAAATAACAAGCAATCATTAGTTTTAGTTTGTGCTCCGGCCTTGATTCTCCTTAAATCTTCGTTCTTATTCCTAGTGTATAGACATGGCAATAGAGACGAAATGATCTCGTATTTCCTACATCATCACGTCCCTTCTAAAAAATCGAACATACATTCCTGTAGAGACGTGGCGTACCCCGTCTCATCCCCTCCAAATGGTAACTTAAAGATACTATCAGACAGTGGGAGACGGGGCACGCCCCGTCTCTACAACCGGGTGATAACCGTTCTCGCACCTTTTAGGCTACTCCCCAAGTAGCCTAAGATTTCAAGAGATGGTAATTTTCAGTAATGCCATATTTAAAAATATAAAGCGCTGTTTATCAAGATGATGTAAAAGATTCTTGGTAGGGCTCTGAATTGCCGTGGGGTCTGTTTTCGGGCCACGAAATAACCACTAGAAAAGATAATCATAGAGATGGATATATTGACAGGCAAGTGCTCGGATAGGTTCATGGCGCATGTTCTGAAGCGACGTGACCAAGAGGCCGTCCGCTGGTACGTGCTCACGCTCCCTACCGCTGGTGGCGGGCGTGACAGGATCAGCCCCTCGAAGGGGCTGGACGCTGAGCTTTCCCGCCGTGAGCGTCGTGGGGAGGCCTTGTTCGAGTATTTCTCCCCCTCGTATGTCGAGGCGAGGAAGGTGGGCGGCAAGATGGTCAACACGAGGCAACCCCTGTTGTACAACTACGTGTTCGTCCACGCCTCGGAGGACGAGATCTTCCGCCTGAAGCGTACGCTTCCCCTGTATAATTTCCTCCCCCGGGTTTCCTCCGGTGGGCGGTCTTATTTCCCCTACCTCTCGGATCGTGAGATGGATACCTTGCGTTGGGTCGCGGCTTCTTACTCCAACGAGCTTCCCGTATACGTGCCAGATAGCGGCCGCTTGTTGAAAGGCGACCGTGTGCGTATCACCTCCGGCCCTTTTACCGACATGGAGGCGGAGGTGGTGGTGCAGCCGGGCGGTGGGCATAAGGACGTGATGGTGCGTATCCTCGACTGTCTGTGGGTCCCCTTGTTCGAGGTGAGAGCTGGGGAGTACGAGCTGATCGAGCTGAACACGGGGGGCAAGCACGTGTATACCCATTTGGACAACGACCGTCTGTCGGAGGGCTTGCACGATGCCTTGGGCCGTTACCATGCCTCCGGCGTGGTAGTGGATGAGGATGCCTGTCTGGCCCGTGAGGTCCTGCGTGGCTACGCCTCTCTCCGTGCTGAGACCGATGTGATCCGTTGCAAGCTTTACTCTTTGCTCCTTCCTGCCTATCTGCTTTTGGGCGAGTCGGATGAGTTCGATCGTTTGCGCTCCACGATGCGCAGCATGCTCCCGGTGATAAAAGCGGGGCAATCCCGTGCCTTGTTGCTGGTCACGCTGTACGGCTGTACGGACAGCAGCCTCTACCAGTGCATGGCGCACGAGCTGGTTGACCCTTGGATGGAGGAGGCCTCGCCCAAGAAGAGTAAGACCGTGTTGATACGTCGTTTACGTGATTACGACCGGTGGCTGAAACATAATGAATAGTGAATAAGGAATAATGAATTAAATAATTCAAGATTCAAGATTCAGAAATCAAGATTCAAAAAGAAATGTCTTCTCTTCCTTCGGGTATCCGGTTAATGAACTTGTTGCGTGAGCATTTGACAGAGATCATGGATCGTGAGCGTGTGAACCGAAACTCAATACACCTGTATTGCACGGGTCCCTACTGGGTAGCGTTCGAGCGTTCCGCCTACCAACTGCATCGTGCGTTCTCGGATAGCGAGACCACGCCGCTGCGCCTGTTCGCCTACCCGTTCCCGATCGTGATGGTGTCTGTAACGGATCGCTCGCTCCGTTCATATACTCGCAAGCATATCTTGAGAAGAGACGGGTCGGATTACAAGCTATTGACCGTCCCCGGGTTTCCCTTGGCGGACTACCGTGAATGGCACGCCGGCGAGGTGGAGGGATTGCCTTTATTGAGTGAGAGCGTATGAGTTTTTTTAAGGTCAGGAGGTGTAAAAGATCCTGATGTCAGAAAGAAAAGTGGATTATGGTAAGTATGGAAAAAGAGAAAACTACACCATTCGGAAAAAGTGAGGGAGCGGAACCGGAGCGATTCATCCCGGATGGGATGGGTATGTTCCAACGTAATGTAAAACGTATAGGGGATTGTGCGCTGGCGTTTTTGGCCTTGATCGTATTCTCCCCGCTGTTTTTACTTTGTTATATCGCCGTAAAACGGGAGGATGGAGGCCCGGCGATCTTTAGGCAAGAGCGTATCGGTCGTTTCGGTCGCCCGTTCAACATCTATAAGTTCCGTAGTATGCGTCTGGACGCTGAGAAATTCGGTCCGGCCCTTTACAAGGGTGGGGCAGATCCCCGGATAACCCGTGTCGGAAAATTCCTCCGGGTACATCACTTGGACGAGCTGCCCCAGTTATGGAATGTCTTCGTGGGCGACATGTCCTTTATCGGTCCCCGTCCCGAGCGTAAGTTCTACATCGACCAGATCATGGAGCGTGATCCTCGTTATCGTTACCTCTACCAGATCCGTCCGGGCGTGACCTCTTACGCCACGCTCTACAATGGGTATACGGACACGGTCGATAAGATGCTCCGCCGCTTGCGTTACGACCTGTTCTATCTGGAACATCGCTCTTGGCTGTTCGATTTCAAGATATTGGTGAAGACCTTCTTGAATATAGCGTTCGGTAAGAAATTCTAATGCTAGATCTCCCCGTATTCCTCCCTTGCGTCAAAGCAGGGGCAAGCCTTACGGATATAGGGGCTAAGTTGGTAATGTCCTAGGATGCGTGCCTCCGGGTAATCCCTTCGTAATTGCCGTAGCAGATCCATCAAGGTACAGCGCTGGGCGTAGGTCCGGGTATCGGCCGGACGGCCTTGTTCGTCGAGTCCTCCCTCGTAACATATACCGATACTTTTGTCGTTCCATCCGGCTGCGTGCGCCCCGATCTGGTTGACCGGTCGGCAACGATGTAGCTCCCCGTCCCGTGTGATATAGAAATGATAGCCGATATCGGCGAATCCCCGTGCCTTGTGCGATGAACGGAGCGCCTCCACAGGAAAATCCCTGTCATATCGTGTAGCCGAGCAATGAATTACAAGGAGGCGAACCTCCCTGTAATTCTGGTAGAAACAATAAGCCTTACCCATGATAATTGAAGATTGATAATTGAAAATTGAAAATTAGAGAATACAGGATTGGATGCCAAGTGCTCCCGCGATGGCGGTAGCTACGGCGATGATCACTTTGATAATAGTACTCCATACGGACTTTTTCATGATAATTAATAATTAATAGTGAATAATGAATAATGAATTGAATAATGATATCCCGGCTGATATAAGAGGAAAGCTTCGCTTTCCTTTGGACGGCCTCAGCGGACGGGCGTCAAGCGAAGAGACCGTAGCGAGCGTGAGGAGCATCCCTGTCTGAGCGAAGCGAGTTGGGATGCGACAGCGAGCGTAGGTCTCGAAGTAGCCCGTCAGCGTCAGCCTTGACCTTTTGGTTACTTTTGGGTCAAGCCAAAAGTGACATACCGATTTGGGTCAAGCCAAAAGTGACACGTTAGATCTCATCAGGCGACTCCGAATCCCCACCCCCAGCAGCCGGCTTCTTCGAGATATCCACGGTAGTCTCCCCAGCCTTCTCCGCACGGAGCACCGCTTGCTGAGCCTTGCGAGTAGCCACAGGTTGGAACTCCAGCCCGGCGAAGACATTCTTCAAGTCCTCGCCCGGTATATACTGGATACTAACCCCGGTGATGTTTGTAGATGTGAATTTCTCAAGACTCTCCGCACCCTCGTTGAGGATATGGAGCCGGAATTTACCCAGTTCGCCGAAATCCACCTGTTTCCCCTCTTGGAGGGCATCGAGCAGGTTCTCGACAGTGGAGATCAATACCGCCACCACATCCGCCCGGCTGACGGTGGTTTGCATGGATACCCGGCGGCTCAGCTGCTTGAGCGATAGCTCACCATTGATCTGTGCCGTGGCGTACGCTTTCGCCGGCTCGTCTTTCTTGATAGGGTTGGTCCGAAGGGACACGCTGTAATTTAAAGCCATAGATTTGATAATTAAAAATTGATAATTGAAAATTGAAAATGAAATCGATTTGTTTTCGATAACGAATGTACGACATTCGGTTTCCTCTGAAATGAATACCGCTGACAGTGGATGAATAAGGGAGATAAAAGAGGAGATATGCTGAAAAATAAACATCCGTATAGTTGTTCGTGTCGTATGTTTTAAGTATCTTTATACCAATAAGATAAATCTTAAAAATGCGAACGATATGCGAACAGGATATACACAAATCGACGAGTGGCCCGTGCGGCCCTATTCCAAGCGGGAGCTGGCCATGGCCTACGCCCCCGAGATCAGCCCCGTCTCGGCCCTGAACCGGCTGGCGGAATGGATGCGGTATAACGATCGTCTGACCCGGGAGCTTGGTGATACGGGCTACCGCTCGAGGCAACGGGTCTTCACCTCCCTGCAAGTGGAGCTGATCTTCCGTTACTTGGGTCGTCCTTGAGAGGAGACACCGCCACCCGTCGGTATAGGCGAGCGGCGATGCCGGTACTGGCATCAGACAACGCCAGTACTGGCGTAGGGCTGCGACGGTAGTGCTTACGGGCAATGACAGTAGTGGCATTTCCTTCATTCCTTCATTCCTTCGGGCGTCCCTCACGCACACACACGTGCGAGGAGAAAGCGTACTCGCCCCGTGCGGTCTTGATCAGTGTTCCCTTCTCCAGCATCCGTTTGAGGGAGGAGTCGAGTGTTTTCTCGGGTATGCCGTTCTTCGCTGCCTCCTCCACGGCCTGCCGACGGCAGAACATCATTGGGAAGGCATTGAATAAAGCCTGTTCAGGAGAGGTCTGGACAGGGATGGCCTCGGAGGTAGGCAGGAAGCCCAGCACGTAGCTCGAATGGCGGTAAAGAGGCTCTATGAGCGTGAGTACGGCTTGGAAATCCTCGTCGGTGACCCGCAGGTCCAGCTTGGGGACGATACCATCCTTGATATTCTCGATGGGTATCTCCGGGGCGGGGGAGAGACCGGGGGAATTGAAAATGGAAAATTGAGAATTGAAAATTTTTTGTTGGGGAGGGAGGAATTTCTCCAAGGCTCTCAACAGGGCTACTATACTCAGGATCCGGCAGGTATTGATGGCGATACGGGCGACGGCGCTTCGCATGGAACCTCCATAGGCGTAACCGGCGTGGGAGAATAACTGGGCGAACCGTTGGTTGAACAGCTCTTTCTGTTTCTCGGATAGCCTTAGCTGGATCGTTTGGACCGATCCGTTGATCAGGTCCAGTACCTGTTTCCATTGTGTTCCCCATGTGGCGAAGCGTAGGCCGTAATCCTCGCTTTCCGAATCGAATTGGTCCATCCACTCATCGATAGGTGGCATGAAATAGAATAACTGGCGAGAGAACAGGCCGTTCTCCGCCGAGGGGATTAGCGGCTTTACTTGCGCCGGGGTTCCACTTAGCAATACGCTGAGATAAGACTCATCGCATTCCCGGTACTCATGATTAGTACGCCGGTTGAAGGCCAGTCGCTCATGGTCGTGGCATTTACGCAAGGTATCGCTCCAATGGCCGTGATCCGCTCCGATGGCGGTACTCACGGTATCAGCCTCGGTCTCGCAGATCAGCCCCACGCCGTCGGCCTCTATGAGGTTCTCTAAGATACCGGTACCCGAGTTATCGCCGGCTATGAGGAACATCTTGAGGGGCGGTTGTTCCGGCTCGGGCGTCTCGGAGCGTTTCTTGCCGAGTGAGTCCCATCGGTTCTTTTCCTCCCGATAATTCTTTAGGCTGTCTTTGTAGCGGGCCATCATCTCCTCGTGAATAGGTTCAGCTAGGCGCCTGACCCATGTCAAGGCTCCTTTTCCGGAGGCGGGAGGCGCTACGATGAAGGTTTGTAGGCATGGATACATGTATTTTTGTCCGTATAACACCCGTACCCGCTTGTTCAAGGTGCCCCCGAGTACGGTGAATACTCCCAGCAGGAGTATGTCACGCTGGGCGATGGAGTTCCCGCAATCGATCATCTGCTTGATGAACGGGGGCCACGGATAATTCGGGAAAGCGGGTGGCAAGTCCTCACGTGCGTACGTATGTGCGTGTGTGGGTGTGAGAGGGGCTTGAAGGTTTGAAGGATTCTTGTTCTCCCTCGGGTATTGGCGGAAGGTGTCGGCCAGTTGCTTGTCCGTTTTTACGCCGGCAATCTCGGCCCAGTGGAAGACGGAGCCTAATCCGTTGCGCCCGTTGCCCGCTTTGAGGGCGTGGTCGTATAGCTTGTCCGCTTCTTCGTAGACGTATTTCTCGGACAGGCGGCAGATGCGATGAAAGAACGTCCTTCCCGCTTCCCCGCAATCGTTGGCGGTGGCGAAGGCGATCGGCATATACTCTTGGTAAGTGGGAGCGATGTTCGCCCCTTGGTGTTCGATGGCGGCGACAAGCCGCTCTAAATCTGATAATGGGTTCATTTGATTTATAAGTTATAATTTATGATTTAAACTGTCAACAGTCACTTGTCAACTATCAACTCTCCCGCAGCTTAGCGGAGGGATCATGGCAGAGGAAACACGCCCGTGAGAGATCGGCGTTTGAGGCATCCGCATTCAATCCGTATTTCCATTTCAGGTATTCCCATGCCGATAGCCGTGCCTTATCAAAAGATTCCTCTATGGAAGCCTTGGGTGAGAGCCGGTAGGGGACGAGCAGTTTCACGCCTGTGGTGCTTGGGCTGACGAAAGCTAGGTCCGGTCTCAGTTTATTATCGGCGAACAAGGTGTCTCGCCAGTGGAGGGTTTCCTCCGGCGAGGGGAGATGGTCGATATCGATGACAAACTCTCCGGAAAGGAATAACAGGCGGTCTTCCTTGCGATAGGAGAAGACCCCGGCCGGTGTGACGTATGGCAGTAAGTTTTGCTTCAGTTTGCGGAACCGTTTCTCGTCGCTCAAAGCGTCCTGTACGCTGAGCGTTCGTTCTTTCAGCCACTCGTTGGAGGTGATATAGGTATGCAACTGTTTGACACTGGTCACGCCGCTCGGCACTTGATTGGAGATGGGGGCGTTGAAAAAGGACATGATACATTCTTTCATTAACTCGTTTGATTTAAAGTTTAGGCTGGTAAAGGAAAGGTAAAAGAGTGAGAAAAAACGGTCCGGTAAGTTATTTGCACCTATCGGTAAGTTATTTGCGCATAAAAGTAATTCGGTGACAGGAAAAAGAAGAAGATATGAGTGAAGAGAAAGCGAGCCCGTGTGTGCTGCACATCCATGGCGAGAACATACAGGTGCTGCCCAATGCCATGTTTGCCATTCAATATATTTGCTTGGACCCGGGAGAAAAGCCGGAGGTCGTTTCGGAAAAAGACGTGAGGCCGGATCCGGAGCCGTGTGATTTATTAGCCTCCTATATCCAAGACGAGGAGGTGCGTCACGACTTCGTGAAGCGAATCGCCCAATGCCCGGATGTGGCCACCCTCTGCCAAACGGTGCTGACCGACCTTTTCAACGAGGTCTTTTGCGACTGCGTGGAACCGGCCAAACTTATCAAGAGCAAGGAATTCATCAACGCCATCATCCCCCTGCTCCCCTTCAAGCAAGGCAAGAGCTTGCGCAATATCCGGCGGGCGATCGTGAAGTATGTGCTGGGGGAAGGGTAGGTGTTTTGGTTTATGAATGATTGCATAATTGGATATTTATTTGTTTCTTTGTCAATATTCTATTTTCTTATGAAGTCGAGACAAGAGATCCTAGCGTTATTAAGAGACTTCAAGGTTCGTAAAGGCAAAAAGTACGGAATCTTGAAAATGGGTATCTTTGGCTCTGTAGCTCGTGATCAACAGACGGAAAGCAGTGATGTGGACATTTATTACGAGGGTGAGGCGCAAGGGCTTTTCTCTCTCTCCCATTTGAAAAATGAATTGGAAGAATTGTTGGGAAGCCCGGTGGATATCATCCGTCTTAGAGACCGGATGAATCAGTTGCTTCGTAAACGAATCGAGAGGGAGGGAATCTATGTTTGATACGGAGTTGGCCTTGGATACCTTGTCGCAGATAAAGGATACTCTTTCAATGATAATGGCAAGAACTTCGCATATTCATAAGGTTGATGATTTTTATATGAATGAGTCTGGTATGATTCTATTGGATAGTGTTTGTATGAAACTTGTCGCTGTAGGTGAGGCAATCAAAAATCTAGACAAAATAACGAATAAGGAATTACTTCTTAAATATCCGGCTGTAAACTGGAAGGATATTAAAGGGATGAGAGATATCATTGTCCATCATTATTTTGATATTGACGCAAGCGTGATACTTTATAGTCTTCAAAAGGAGGTTCCGGATTTGTACTCCACTATTTGTGTTATGCTGAGGGATTTGTCTCGGTGACTTATCACGATAAATATAGTTTAAACTCATTTTAAATCAAGACACTCGTTTTTTGCCCTACTGGTTTACCGGCGGGATGGGAGTGGTTTGTGTACTTGTCTTTATTCCTAGTAAATCAGAGAATAATAAGCGGATAGCTAAGAATACGCTGTTCCTCTACGTGCGTATGCTCTTTATCATGGAGAGCAATTTTTGTATTAAACACAATTCTTTGTAGCAATGGTAACAGACTCACGAACTTCGAAAAGTATAAAAAATAGTTTGGTAGCCTTGGCTTTTTATTTTATTAATCTGGTTCTTCAATTTTTCTCCCGTAAGGTATTCTTGGATTATCTTGGGGCAGAGATCTTGGGACTGAATACTACGGCTACCAATTTGCTTCAGTTCTTGAACCTTGCGGAATTAGGAATAGGATCAGCCATTGCTTGTACATTATATAAGCCTTTATTAGAGAAGGATACGGTTGCTATCAATGAGATTGTTTCCTTGCAAGGCTGGTTGTATCGGCGTATCGCATGGATCGTGATAGTGGGAAGTCTCGTGTTGATGGCGTTTTTCCCTTGGATCTTCGCTAAGATGCCGTTACCCTTATGGTATGCGTATGCTTCTTTCGGAGTGCTGCTAGTTAGTGCATTGCTGAGTTATTTTGTTAATTATAAGCAGATCGTTTTATCCGCTGACCAGAAAGAGTATAAGATCCAGTATAGCTATAAGGCCTCGATGTTGATTAAAACCCTTTGTCAGATATTGGCGATTCGATATTTGAGAGACGGTTATGTATGGTGGTTGGTATTGGAGATTGTGTTTGCGATCGTAGCTTCGTTGGTGTTAAATAGAATGGTCCGGCAGACTTATCCATTTCTAGAAACTAAATTAGGACGAGGTCGGGAATTATCGAGAAAGTATCCAGCTATTATTAAGAAAGTTAAGCAATTGTTTTTTCATAAGATCGGTAGCTTTGCTTTGACACAAACTAGCCCGATCATTATTTACGCCTACACTACACTAACTGTAGTGGCGTTATATGGCAATTACATGTTGGTTATCCTTGGGATTCAAACTTTGATGACTGCCATTTTTAATAGCATGAACGCAGGAATTGGGAATTTAGTGGCAGAGGGAAATCGTAAACAGATTATGTCGGTGTTTGAGGAATTATTCTCAGTTCGTTTTCTATTCACTTGTATAATGTGTTTTGGAGTGTTTATGTTGACTCCTTTATTTATAATACTTTGGGTGGGTAATGAATATGTGATGGATACCATGACATTGCTATTGATGACTGTTACTTTGTTTATTCAATTAAACCGTACGACCGTGGATGCTTATATCAATGCTTATGGTTTGTTTGGTGATATTTTTGCTCCAGTTACGGAGGCTTCTATCAATATCTGTTTGTCTGTGTTATTAGGATATTTTTGGGGGTTAAATGGTGTATTGTTGGGTGTGTTGATAAGTTTATTTCTTGTTGTTTTTTGTTGGAAACCTTATTATTTGTTTCGAAAAGCTTTGAAACAACGATTGAAATTGTATATAATTATGTACGTTAAGCATTTAAGTGTTGCAATTGTTAGTATAATACTTATTTATTTTGTATTGAAATTTGTCCCAATGCACTCATTTGAAAGTGCTTTATCTTCTTTTGTATATGGAGTGTTTATTACGATTTTGTATACACTCATTCTTTTATCTATGTTTTATTTTTTAGGACTTGGTTTGAATCGCTTTATTCGAAGAATTCAAAGTATGATGAATGGGAGAAAATAGTATAGTGATATATAGGTTGTATGATACATTAAAAAGTTAGCTAAGATAGGCTGTATGGTTTATAATATTCAAAGTAAAAAATGTTTAATAAATATAACAAATGACACCTGTAATTTCTATTATTGTTGCTGTTTACAAAGCGGAATCCTGCTTGCGGCGTTGTGTAGACAGCCTGCTAGCACAGACTTTTCAAGACTATGAAATATTGCTGGTAGATGATGGGAGTCCCGATCGTTCCGGAGAAATTTGCGACGAGTATGCCCGGAAGGACAATCGTGTCCGTGTATTCCATAAAGAGAATGGTGGAGTAGCGTCCGCTCGACAGTGTGGAATGAACAATGCAAGAGGCGAGTACGTGATACACGCTGACCCAGATGACTGGGTGGAACCGAATATGCTGGAGGAACTATACGGAAAGGCAAAAGAAGAAAATGCAGATATGATAATTTGTGATGTATGGCGGGATACTTCCAAGAAATCTACTTACGTGAAGCAACGGTTATTTATATTAGAGCATTGTGTGATGCTAAAAGATGTGTTCCAGCAGCTGCATGGCAGCTGCTGTAACAAGCTCGTTAAACGAGCTTGTTACAGCAAATATGATGTGAATTTTCCGGAAGGGTTGTCATATGGAGAAGATACTTATGTCAGTGTATGCCTGTTGGCACATCCTATAAAGATGGCATATGTACCAAAAGCATTTTATCATTATGTCCAAAATGTAAATTACAGCTCGTTAACACGTCGTCCTGTGAAAATTTTGGTAGAGCAATGTGAAAAACTCTGCGATTTACTTCGTTGCAAATTATCAGAGAATCAATTTAAAGAAATTTATCCTGCTTTACGATATAGGCAAGCATGTGTTATCCTAACATCTGCAGGAGAAAACCCATACATCGTAACATTTAAAAAAGATTTTGAAGGTGTGAGAAAAGCTATTCTTCATCAAAACTTCTCTTTTAAGAGGAAGACTCTTTTTTGGATAGCATTCTATATATCACCTTATATTGCACATTTTTTTTATACTTTTTGTCGTTAACTATTGTTGAATCTTATCATAAACAGTTAGCAATTTTATTAGTTTTATGTCTGATGTCTCAAGAATAGATACATATGGTGCAAAGCTGGTTTTACTGCCATATATGTTGGCAATAATTGGCAGTTGTTTGTATACCATTATATTGGGAGTGTATAACGGGGATTTCATACAACGTGATGTGTTATTTCCGTTACCTGCTTTGTTGGTTATAGCTGTATTGACTATCATTCCTTATATAGGTATATATGGATTGTATAAACGGTATAGGTCTAAAGAGACAGAAAATGTACCCGATAAGTTCAAGGTTGCGATAATTCGCAATATTACATGGCTTTTATTGTTGGTTCATATAGGTCTACTCTTTACTGGATATGGCCAAATGGGAACTTCGATAGAAATAGACGGCGGATTTTTTTCTTATATCCGTTCGGCTTTCTTCAAGTTGATGGTACGTCCATGGGTTATTGCTTATTTGCTGATTTCCAATAGCCGTAAAAATCTTGCTGTAACTGTTCTTTTGTTTTCTATTCACACGATTCTTGCTCATTCTTTAGGAGGGTTCTTTATTCTATTACTCATCTTATTGTTTAGGCAAGGCAAGAAGGTGAAATCTTTTGTGAAGCGAAATTTCTTGTTTGTATTAGCGATACTCTATTTGGTTCCGATTGTTGTCTCTTCCGCTTATAATGTTCGTGCACAATTAAGGGGACAAGGAGGGATGAGTGAAACTTCAAACATGGATATAATGGTTGGGAAATTATGTGGACGAATAAGTAGTTTTTCCAACAGTGCCTATATTTTACAGAACTCGTCACAAAATGTTTATGATTTGGAATTAATCCCCGATTTTTTTTACTTTTATGATACATTACATTATTGGGGATACAGACCTGAGTTTAAGAGTACTGGATTCTATGTGGAAGAGCAAATAAAGCATTCAAAATTAGAAAACAGTTCAACTATGCCTGGTGTCATAGGGGTTTTAATAATGTCATATGTTAAATCTCCTTACATATTTCTTTTTAACCTGTTTCTGATGACTTTTCTTCTTATTATAATATTTAATCTAACAAAGAGGATAGGATTTCCAAATGCTTCTGGAATTGCTTATATTTTAACAATAGAGTTTGCTACAAGTGGAGATATTTCAGCTCTTTCTAATACTATATATACCCTGCTGATAATATGGTTTACATTGTCTATATCAAACATAATAATATGGAAATGAAAAAGAAAAAGAAAAAGAAAGTACTTGTGTTATATCCATCGGGGAATTATCTATATCCTACGACAGGAGGAGAGTTATATGATTCTTATCTTTTTAAAAGAATACTTTTTTCAGGACAGATAGATATGTCCTTTTTTACAAAGGATCATACTAGACGCATTAATAAGTGGTTGTTGCCTGCATACATACTCTGGTCGTGTAGGAGAATCGGTTCATACGATGCTGTATTCTTAAATAGCGGTTGGTTTGCTCAATCTATTTGGCTGCTTTATTTTTTCAGAATATTTTATCCTAAGTTGAAAGTCTATGTTATTCATCATCATTTTCGGTACCAAGAAATGTCTGGAATAAAAAGACAATTACAGTACATGTTGGAATGGCTGGGATTGGGTGTGTCTTTCGCTATTATAACTCCCAATCCATATACGCATTCCTTGATAAAGCAGATGAGACCAGATAGTCGTACTGTTTTTCTCGAAAAGGCATTCAAGAAAGATGTTCCAACATGTTCTTGCTATGTGTTGAAACAGTTATTATTTGTAGGTACTGTATATCAACGGAAAGGACTTTTATATTTACTGGAGGCAATAGGACAGATGTCTGAAAAGGAAAGATCTGGTATTCATTTGGATATTGTGGGGGATCTTTCTCAAAAAAAATACTATAAATGTCTGTTGTCTTTGGTTCACTTATATGGGCTGGAGGATATTGTAACTTTTGTAGGGCGTATATCAGATGAAGAATTGAGGTCATATTATTCTCGAGCATATTGTTTTGTATTTCCATCTTTACTGGAAGGTTATGGTATGGTATTAATTGAGGCTATGTCTTACGGACTACCGGTTATAGCGTTTGATAATTCAGCTATACCTTTTACAGTAAAAAATGATAGGAATGGCATATTAGTGAGGAATAAAAGCATATTGGATCTAAAAAAAGCCATTTTGAAACTGTGTGTAGATACAGATTACCATCGGAAATTGTGTGATGGTGCTCTAGATACTTATCGCAATGCTCGTTCTCTTTCTGATTTGGATATAGATATAGAAAATTTTGTAATAAATGAACTAATAAACTAAATCAATATGGAAGTAATGTTGGAGTATTAAATTTATTATAGTATAATGGTTATTGTGAAATTATAAGGCAATTATGCATGAAATTTTATTGGCGTATGTTTTTGAGAAAAACTTTAAAAATTGCATGAGAAGTCAGAATTTTATTATCGATAAAATTATATTGGATACCTGCTAATATTAAAATTATAATTGATTTTTAATAGAATTTAGTTTAGGGCATAGTAAAGTGCTCTTTAAAAAGGGTGTTACTTAATTTAGTACTAACGTAAAAGTGTCTTTAAAAAGAGGTGTTATCTAAATTGAATATTAACAAATAAGTGATGATTTGAATTTATTAGAACGGAATTATGAAAATATGTTTCTTTTGTAAGATATCAGATAAGAGTAAGCTATTTATAGTCGAATTCTATAATCAGGATATTAAAATCTTAAAAAAAATAGATCCCAGTTTGACGATAGCTACTAAATATAGCGAAATAGATTGGAGTGCAGATGTAATTTTTGTTTGGTGGTGGACATATGCCTTTTTTCCTGTATTTGTTTCAAAGCTGTTGAGGAAAAAAGTTGTAATAACAGGAACTTTTAATTATAAGTGTCCAATGGTTGCTTCGGATTACTATAGAAGACCGTTATTAGAAAGGTTATTGATTAAATTTTCTATTAAATATGCAAATGAAAATATTCTAGTCTCAAGAAATGAGTATGAACAAATTTATAAAGATTGGAATCTTAAAAATATAGTATATTCTCCACATTGTATAGATACTGTAAAGTATTCAAGGGGAATGTATTGCAATAGAGGAAATGAATTGTTTACTATTTGTTGGACAGGAAAAGAAAATGTGAAACGAAAATGTTTGTATGAGATTATAGATTCGGTTGAATTATTGAAAGATAAGTTAGATATGCATCTTAATATTGCAGGACATAAAGGAGATGCTTTTGATGAAGTGAAGAAATATATATCAGAGAAAGGTTTAAATGCTTATATTAGTATTTTAGGTGAAATCTCAGAGAAGGAAAAATTGTGTTATTTGAAAAGCTGTCGTTTCTATTTACAACCTTCACGATATGAAGGGTTTGGGTTAGCTATTGCGGAAGCTATGAGTTGTGGGACTGTAGTCGTAACAACAGATGTTGGAGAAGTTCTAAATGTTGTTGGAAATGCAGGAATAATAATAAGGAATACATTACCGGAAACTATTGCTAATGTTATAGAGGATTATTGGAATAATGATTTAGAGAGTATTAGTATTGCGGCTCATAGTAGGATTGAAACATTATTTTCAATGGCAAGAAGAGAAAAAGATATAATGAATGTTGTGAAAAAGTATAAAGAATAATTATGAAACAGATTATTCAAGATATAAAATCAGGGCGAACTGTGCTTGAAGAAGTACCAGTTCCTCAAGTAAGAGCAGGTTATGTTCTAGTTAAAACGTCTCGTTCTTTAGTATCCTTGGGAACGGAGCGTATGCTCGTGGAGTTCGGAAAGGCGAACCTGATTGATAAGGCACGGCAACAACCGGATAAGGTGAAGCAAGTTTTGGACAAGATAAAGACGGATGGTTTGCAACCGACACTGGAGGCCGTGTTCAATAAGCTAGGGCAGCCTTTGCCTTTGGGATATTGCAATGTGGGCCGTGTGGTAGCTGTAGGGAAAGGTGTCGCGGAGTTCAAGGTGGACGATCGGGTGGTCTCGAACGGGAACCATGCGGAGTTTGTTTGCGTGCCGAAGAACTTGGTGGCGAAGGTGCCGGATGATATAACGGATGAGGAGGCGGCCTTTACGGTGATTGGCTCGATTGGCTTGCAAGGAATCCGCTTATTGAATCCTCAGTTGGGCGAGACGGTCGTGGTGGTCGGTCTGGGATTGATCGGTTTGGTGGCGGCGCAGTTGTTGAGAGCGAACGGCTGTAAGGTTATCGGGGTGGATTTTGACCAGCAGAAGGTGGATATGGCCGCCTCGAAGGGAATCGTGGCCGTTAATCCGGGCAAAGGTACGGATCCGGTAAGGTTCGTGGAGGATTATACGGGTGGTATCGGTGCGGATGGTGTCTTGATCACGGCCTCCACGCAAAGCCATGAGGTGATCCATCAAGCGAGTGAGATGTCCCGTAAGAGGGGACGGATCGTTTTGGTGGGTGTTGTCGGATTGAATATGCGAAGGGATGACTTCTATAAGAAGGAGTTGAGTTTTCAGGTATCTTGCTCGTATGGGGCCGGACGTTATGACGAGGAATATGAGAACAAGGGGCACGATTATCCGTTGGCTTATGTCCGCTGGACGGAAAAGCGTAATTTTGAGACGATACTCCACGCGATCTCTTCCGGATCGTTGGATGTCAAGTCGTTGATAACGGAAGAGGTGGACTTGGCCGATTATGAGGAGATTTACGGCGATATGCGTAAGAAAGGATCGATCGCTTCCATATTACGTTTTCCCGCTGATTCGAAGATGGAGTCAGTTGTCTCTATCGGCAGTAATGCCTTTGTGAGTGGAAATGGCAAGATCGGGATTATTGGGGCGGGTAATTATACCTCCGCCATGATCATACCTTGCTTGGCTAAGGCCCATGCTAGAATCAAGTATATAGCGAGCGCCCAAGGATTGTCCGCCAAGATATTGGCGAGGAAGGCGGGGGCGGAGAACGCCACGTCGGACTATCAAAATATATTGAAAGATCCGGAGGTGGATTTGGTGATGGTCACGACACGCCATAACCTGCATGCCCGGATGGTGATAGAGGCTTTACGGAATGGGAAAAGCGTATTCGTGGAGAAACCGTTATGCTTGAATGAGACGGAATTGGATGATATCATACGGGCTTATCAAGGGGCTCCTGAGGGCACGACCTTGACGGTTGGTTTTAACCGGCGTTTCTCTCCGTTCGCCGAGAAGATGAGGCGATTGCTAGGTGACGGACCTAAAAATATAGTGGCGACGATGAACGCCGGATTTATCCCGCGGGAAGTGTGGGTGCATGATCTTGAGATAGGTGGAGGGCGGATCATTGGAGAGGCTTGCCATTTTATCGATCTATGTTCCTTCTTGGCGGGCTCGGAGGTCGTGGCGGTCTGCATGAATGCGTTAGGCGAAAATCCGGAGGAGAATACGGATAATGCCAGCATATTGCTTCGTTACGCGAATGGGACGAACGCCGTGATCAATTACTTTGCGAACGGCTCGAAATCGTACGCCAAGGAACGTGTGGAGGTTTTCTCTCAGGAGAGGGTCTTGGTCTTGGATAACTGGCGTAAATTGACCGGGTATGGTTTTAAGGGTTTCTCATCGATGAAGGCCGGTATGGATAAAGGGCAAAAACGTCAATTTACGTTGTTGAATGAACGTATCCGGGAGGGCGGTGAGCCATTGATTCCATTTGAGAGTATATTGAATACGACGAAAGCTACTTTCGCTTGCATTACGAGCTTGAAAGAGAGATGTTGGGTGAATCTCTAAAATTATATATTTCTACTCTTCGTAACTTGAGATCTCGCCAAGTTCGTTATCAAGTCTGGTATAGGCTACGGGCATATATTAGGAAATACAGGAGCTTTCGGTATGTATTGTCATTACCGAGAGTGGGACATCCTTTGTCTTTTAAACTTTTCATCTCGAAATATACGGACTTGGATAGTGTTACGGGGCATTTCTCTTTCTTGGGTACGGAATCCGCTTTTCTAGGATGGAACGATGAGAGCTTTGGTAAGTTATGGTCCTATAATCTAAATTATATGGACTACCTTCATCAAGAAACTATATCTTTCGAACAGGCCGTTTGCTGGATCGATAAGTTTGTCGATGAAATAGAGGGGAATAGGAATGGTCTGGAACCTTATCCGATCGCTTTACGAGGCATCAATTGGATCAAGTTCCTGTCGAAATATCATCCTTATATTCTGGCTGAGAATAAACGAAAATGGGATTCCTCCTTGTATGCCCAATATCAGATTTTACTGGATAATCTGGAATATCATCTTTTAGGGAATCACTTATTGGAAGACGCTTTCTCCTTGTTATGGGCCGGGCTTTATTTTAAGGATGAGCCGATCTATCAAAAGGCGAAAGGCTTATTGTTGCGGGAACTGGAAGAGCAACTCCTTCCGGATGGCGCTCATTACGAGCAATCACCGATGTATCATTGTATATTATTGGATCGATTGCTGGATTGCTATAATGTCTCTGTAAATAATTTGCGGTTTATAGGGCAGGAAGGTTTGAATGAACGCTTACGAGAAAAAGCCGGTGGTATGTTGGGACATTTAGCCTCTGTCGTTTATAAAGATAATACGATACCTCTCCTGAATGATTCCGCTGAGGGAATCGCGCCTTCTCCGACTCAATTGTTTGCATACGCTAAGCGATTGGATATGGACTGGGAAAAGCTTCCGATGGGAGCGTGTGGCTATCGAAAATTGATGGCGGGCCATTGGGAGGCTATCGTGGATGTTGGAGACATAAGGGCCTCTTACCAACCCGGCCATTCGCATGCGGATACGTTCAATTATGAGTTGCGGATAGGGGGTAAGCCTTTCGTTATGGATACCGGAATTTCTACGTATGAAAAGACAGCCCGTAGGCAATACGAGCGTGGCACGGCGGCCCATAATACGGTGGTGCTAGGGGATAAGAACTCTAGCGAGGTATGGGGAGGCTTTCGTGTGGGGAGGCGGGCAAGGGTGACGCTTCTTAAAGATTCTCCGAATGAGGTAGAGGCTTGGCATGATGGTTTTGGCTCATTGGGTAGGCATCTGCGAAAATTTACGATTGATAAGGATCGTTTTAGGATAGAGGATTCTGTCTCAACAGCCGTGAAAGCCGTAAGCTTGATCCATCTGGCTCCGGATGTGGAGATCATATCTTGTTCACGAAATGAGATAGTGACGAGTATCGCGGCGATAAGAGTGGCCGGCGCATCCTCTGTCGAGATTGTAGATGACCAAGTGTCATTTACGTATAACCGTTTTCACCTATCTAAGACAATTCGTATTCATTTTGTGAAGAGACTTTCTTATACAATCGGTTGATCGTTATTGGACCATTCTTGATCTGCCTAATATCTTACTTAAAAAATAACACATATTTCTTATGAAAGCATGTTTCATGGGGTTGGGCTATATTGGCCTGCCCACGGCTATTATTGCCGCAAAGCACGGGGTGGAGATCGCCGGCGTGGATATTAACGCTCAAGTGGTGGAGGTTACCAACCAGGGGAAATTGCATATCATCGAGCCGGGTATGGAGGAGATGTTGCGGGAGGTACTGGCCTCCGGACATTTCAAGGCGTACACCGAGCCTCGGGTGAGCGACGCTTATTTCATGGTGGTACCCACTCCTTTCAAGGGGGATCATGAGCCGGACGTATCGTTCGTTGAGTCGGCTACCCGTATGGTGCTTCCTTTGTTGAAGGAGGGGGATTTGTACGTGATCGAGTCTACCTCGCCAGTGGGAACGACCGAACGGATGGCTAGGTTGATTTTCTCGGAGCGGCCGGAACTGGAGGGCAAGATCTATATCGCTTATTGCCCGGAGCGGGTGCTTCCGGGTAACGTGATCCATGAGTTGGTGCATAACGACCGGGTCATCGGCGGCATGGACGAGGCCTCTACCCGTAAGGCGATGGAGTTCTACGGCCAGTTCGTGAAGGGTACGCTTCACCCAACGAATAGCAAGACGGCCGAGATGTGTAAATTGACCGAGAACTCAAGCCGGGACGTGCAGATCGCTTTCGCCAATGAGCTGTCGTTTATCTGCGATAAAGCGGGAATTAATGTGTGGGAGCTGATCGATTTGGCGAACAGGCATCCCCGTGTGAATATCTTACAGCCGGGTTGCGGTGTTGGTGGTCATTGCATAGCGGTGGACCCTTATTTCATCACGGCGGAGTTTCCGATGGAGAGCCGTATGATCTCGACGGCCCGTGAGACGAATAATTACAAGGCTTTTTGGTGCGCTGAGAAAGTGAGGAACGCCATGCTACGGTTTGAGCTGAAGCATGGGCGTAAGCCGGCGGTGGCAATGATGGGCTTGGCTTTCAAGCCTGATATCGATGACTTGCGCGAGTCTCCGGCCAAGGGAATAACGACGAAGGTGTTGCAATCGTGCAACAACGCTGACATCATGGTGGTGGAGCCGAACGTTTCGGAGCATAAGCTGTTTAAGTTGACCCCTTATAAGGAGGCCTATGAGAAAGCCGACATCGTGGTTTTCTTGGTGAATCATAGGGAGTTTGCGGGGTTGAATTATCGGGATGACGTGGAGGTGCTGGACTTTTGCGGGACATTCAAGAAATAATCGTTCGCTAAATAGAAGAATACGCTGTAATGAGGAAAATAATGTTAGTCTTCGGGACCCGTCCCGAGGCGATCAAGATGGCTCCGCTGGTGAAGGAGTTCCAGAAACATCCGGAGTCGTTCGAGACCATCGTGTGCGTTACCGGACAGCATCGGGAGATGTTGGATCAAGTGTTAAAATTGTTCGAGATCACGCCGGATTATGATTTGAATATCATGAGGCAGGGTCAGGACTTATATGACGTGACCGCCCGTGTCCTTACCGGTATGCGTGACGTGTTGCGTGAGGCGACACCCGATGTCGTGCTGGTGCATGGGGATACCACCACGAGCACGGCGGCCGCCTTGGCCGCTTTCTACCAACAGATACCTGTAGGTCATATAGAGGCCGGCCTTCGTACCCACAACATCTATAGCCCATGGCCGGAGGAGATGAACCGGCAGATTACGGGGCGTATCGCCACGTATAATTTCGCACCCACGCGGTTGAGCAAGCAAAACTTGATGCGAGAGGACGTGAGTCCGGACTCAATCTTGGTTACCGGCAATACGGTGATAGACGCCTTACGGCGAGTGGTGCGTAAGATAAAGACGGACGCTGAGTTGGACAAGGAGCTGGAAGGCGTGCTTTTACGCTCCGGGTATGATGTGAACCGTCTGGTTGAGGGTAAGAGACTGGTGTTGATCACGGGTCATCGCCGGGAGAACTTTGGTGATGGATTCATCCATATGTGTACCGCTATCAAGGACTTGACCCGGAAGTATCCGGAGGTGGATTTTGTCTATCCTATGCACTTGAATCCCAATGTGCGCAAGCCGATTCATGAGGTATTCGGTGAGGATCTTTCTCATTTGGAGAATATGTTCTTCATTGAGCCATTGGAATATCTGTCATTTGTTTATCTGATGGAGAAATCTACGATAGTGCTGACCGATAGCGGCGGTATCCAAGAGGAGGCCCCCGGCTTGGGCAAACCCGTGTTGGTGATGCGTGATACGACCGAGCGTCCGGAGGCTCTCGCGGCAGGTACGGTGAAACTGGTCGGTACGGACTATGACAAGATCGTGAGCGAGGTCTCGGCGTTGCTTGATGATACGGCTTATTACGATGCGATGAGCAAGGCGGTCAATCCCTATGGCGATGGATTGGCTTGTGGAAGGATCGTGGAATTTTTGAACCGGAAGGAATGAGGGTCTTGATCGTTTCTCCCTCTTATCTTCCGGAGATCGGTGCGGCACCCTCACGCATTACGAACATGGCGGAGGGACTGTCCGGCTTAGGGATAAAGGTGGATGTGTTGACTTGCTTACCCAATTATCCCAAGGGACGTATCTTTGATGGATATAGGGGGGCTTTTTCCAAGACAGAGGATGTAAACGGGATAACGGTCTTCAGGTACTGGACGTATGCCTCGATCTCGAGGAGGCCGTTGGTCCGTCTTGCCAGTATGTGCTCTTTCGCCACGACCCTTTGGTGTTTCGCTCTCAAGCGTAAGCATATAAAATCTTATGATAAGGTGATCATCCAGCCCCCTCCTGTTTTGGCGGCGGCCTCGGCCATGTTGCTTTTTCGTTGTTGCTACCGGAAAAAGGTGGTACTGAACGTCTCAGACCTTTGGCCATTGTCGGCCGTGGAGCTGGGGGCCATGAAAGAGGGTGGCGTTTATCATAGGGTGATGGGGCGTATCGAGCGGTTCCTTTATCGTAAGGCCACGGCCTGTCAAGGGCAGAGTAAGGAGATCGTGGATTATATAAAACGGTATGAGCCGGGCAAGGCCTCGTTCTTGTATCGGAATTTGCAGCATCGTTTTGTTTTACCGAATCAACCCCCTTCTTCTCGAAAGCCTTTCAGGATCGTCTATGCCGGTTTACTGGGCGTGGCGCAGAATATATTGGAGTTGATAGAGTGTGTCGATTTTAAAGGGATGGGAGCGGAGCTTCATTTATTTGGAGGGGGCAATCAAGCCTTGGAGATAGAGGATTATGTGAGAACACATGATAGAGGTGTCTTTTATCATGGCTCTTTGCCCAAGGAACGGATGCGTGAGGAGCTTACACGTTACCATGCCTCCATTATCCCCTTGACGGTTCGTATAAGGGGGGCGGTACCTTCTAAATTATTTGATTTGCTACCGTTAGGCGTTCCTATCTTGTTTTGCGGAGGCGGCGAGGGCGAGGAGATTGTAAAGGAGAATCAGTTGGGCCTTGTCTCGGCCCCCGGAGATTATGAGCGACTTTCTAAAAATATACAAGCCATGAGCCACTTGCCGGATGAGGAGTATCGACAGCTAAAAGCGAACTGCTTAAGATTATCCCAGACGACTTTCTGTTTTGAAAGGCAACTGGAGGTGTACAAACGTTTTTTATCGGCTTTCTAATTTCAGGATGAAATCCCTTAAACATTTTGCAGGGATGCCCTGTTATAGATATAGTAGTGTGTTTTTCATGGTATTAGATTTTTAGATTAGTAATTAGGTTGTTCATTCAGTTCGGGAGAATAGGATGTTGGTTTCTAAATATGAGAGCCGGAAAGGTGAGAATGATTTCTCTCGTTTCCGGCTATTCTTTTTTATTTAAAACTCGTCATTGGCGTAAAGACTCAATAGGTTTTTCAGCTCATAATCGAATATCTCGTCATCCTTGAAGAAGCGTTTCAATTCGATCTCGGCTGTCTCCGGTGAGTCTGATGCGTGTACGATATTCTCTTGTACGCTCATACTATAATCTCCCCGTATCGTACCGGGAGCGGCGTTTCTACCATTGGTAGCGCCGGCCAAGGTTCTTACTACATGTATGGCATCTACCCCTTCCCAGCAACATACAATTACCGGGCATACACTCATTGCGTCCTTGATACGTTGGAAGAAAGGCTTTTCTTTCAGGTGGGCGTAGTGCTCACTCAAGATCTCGTCAGTTAGCCAAACCATCTTCATGCCGGCCAGACGGAGTCCCTTCTTCTCGAAACGGTTTACGATTTCACCGATCAGCCCTCGCTGAACGGTACAAGGCTTTAAAATAACCAATGTTTTTTCCATAAGATTTATATTAAAAGATTAAACAAATGTTTGATGTCTTGAATACATGTTAACCTTGCGGCGTTTTATGAATGATAGAGGAATAAAGGATGAAATGTTTTTTAGGATATTTCAAGTATATTTCTATCTTATTCCTCCGCAAGTTAATGGGAATAAACAAATAAACGAGCGATAAGTCTGCTAAACTAAACTAATTTAACATACGTTAATTATTGCTTGAGTTGTTAATCCTTCTGTATTCTTTTCCATTTCCGTGGAATTTCCGGATGAGTCTTGAGAAATTCCCTCAAGGTTTGCCGGTTTACTCCCAGTTTCTTGCTGATATATACTTTAGTCTTATGTTCTTTAATATACTGCAAGATCATCTCTTCCTTACCTTTTAGCTTACAGGCTTCCGGTCGCTCTCCTTTTGGACGGCCCAGTTTGGCACCTTGCACTTTTTTCCGAGCCAACGCTTCTTTCGTTCGTTGCGAAATCAGGTTGCGTTCAATTTCGGCGCTTAGGCTAAATGCGAATGCCAAGATTTTACTGTTAATGTTATTTCCGAGTTCGTAACCTTCCTTTACCGTAAATACAATGATGTCTCTTTCCATACATTGATGAAGGAAGCTCATAACTTGCATAAGATTACGTCCGAGACGTGACAGTTCCGTCGTGATCAGGATGTCGCCTTTACGTATTTGCTTTAATAATTTACCAAGTTGGCGATCGGCGATTACTTTTGTCCCGCTGATCGTCTCATCTACCCACCTGTCGATTCTCATGTTCCTCGATTTTGTGAATTTCTCAATCTCGAATCGCTGGTTTTCAGTAGTTTGTTTGTCTGTACTGACTCTTACATAACCGTATACCATATGTCCTATATTTAATTAAACAACAACCAAGATACTGGAAACGGATTGATTGATAGTGTGTTTTAGTAAAAACAAACTTTTTTATGGGTGTGTTAAAGAAGTTGAGTGGGTTTGAACTCCATACAAATTGTAATAAAAAGGGTTAATGGATATCCGTATAGAAAATTTAAGTTACTTTTGCTTTCGAAAAATAAGAAGGAGTCTTAGAATGATCATGGGTATGAAAAAGTTATTGTCTTTACCTCCAAATTTGGTTGATTGTTTCCATGCGATAGAGCATGTAAGTACAGAGGAATGGTTTTGCACCTCGGATCCGGTAGGTGCCCGCTTGGGATCCGGGGGAGGAACGACTTGGTTGTTGGAAGCCTCCCGGCGAAAAGAGGCCCCTGATGTATCCGTGGAGGAGTGGTTGGGACAGGAGAAGCGTATCTTGTTGCATGCCGGAGGGCAAAGCCGCCGTTTGCCCGGATATGCGCCATCCGGGAAAATATTGACTCCGATCCCTGTGTTTCGCTGGGCAAGAGGGCAGAGGTTATCCCAGAACTTATTGTCTTTGCAATTACCTCTTTATGAACGGATCATGAAAAAGGCGCCGGAATCGCTTCATACCTTGATCGCTAGCGGTGACGTATATATCCGTGCTAACCAGCCTTTGCAGGAGATTCCTGAGGTAGATGTGGTTTGTTACGGTTTATGGGTCGAGCCTTCGTTGGCCAAGAATCACGGGGTTTTTGTATCGAGCCGTAAGTCTCCGGACACTCTGGACTTCATGCTACAGAAGCCTTCGTTGGAAACTTTGGGGGAATTGGCGGGTAGTCATTTATTCTTGATGGATATCGGTATCTGGCTGCTAAGCGACAAGGCGGTGCGGTTATTAATGAAACATTCCTATACCGAGGATGGCAAGGCGATGAAGGCGTATGATTTATATGCTGAATTCGGGTTGGCCTTGGGGAAGAATCCACGTATCACGGACTCGGAGTTGAATCAGCTTTCAGTAGCGATTCTGCCGCTTCCGGGTGGAGAGTTCTATCATTATGGAACTAGCCGTGAGTTGATTTCCTCTACATTGGCGGTACAGAACTTAGTTAGGGATCAACGTGCGATCATGCAGCGTAAGGTGAAACCACATCCCGCCATGTTTGTGCAGAATGCGGTGTTACACCAGAAATTGACCGCTGAGAATTCGGAATTATGGATAGAGAATAGTTATATCGGTGAGAATTGGACGTTACGTGGGCAGCAAATTATAACGGGTGTTCCGGAGAATAATTGGAACTTATCCCTGCCGGAAGGTATCTGTGTAGATGTTGTCCCGGTAGGGGAAACCAATTGGGCGGCAAGGCCCTATGGTTTTAATGACTTGTTTAAAGGGGCCTTGTCTGATGTGTCTACCTTGTTTATGGGGAAACCTATCTTGACTTGGGCGATGGAGCGAGGTATCACCTTGGGAGGGAATGAGGATATACAAAACGCACCTTTGTTCCCTGTTTGCCAAACCGTGGATGAGCTGGGAAAAGTGCTGCGCTGGATGATTACGGAGCCGGATAGGGAAGAGGGAAAGCATATTTGGCTTTCCGCCCGAAAATTATCGGCGAATGATTTGTCCGATCAAGCGAATTTACGCCGTTTAGTAGCTCAGCGAGAAGTTTTCCGTAAAAAAGACTGGTCATTATTGGCCGCTAATCATGAGAAAAGTGTATTCTATCAATTGGATCTTTCGGATGCGGCGGAAAGCTTCGCCAAAGACAAGATTGTCTTACCGAAAGCCCTTCCCGAGGATAATCCGTTGATGAAAAGGATACATAATCATATGTTCCGTTCTCAGGTGATGAAGATCTCGGGGGTAGCGTATAAGGAGGAGGAGCAAAAGGCTTTCGCTTTGTTGCGGGAGGGGCTGGTCGGTTCCGTCCTCGGAAGTAAGCAGCAGCCGTGTTTGAATGTCTATCGGGACCAGATCGTATGGGGACGTAGTCCGGTACGTATCGATTTGGCAGGTGGGTGGACAGATACGCCGCCCTATTGCTTATATGCGGGTGGAAACGTGGTGAACGTGGCGATCGAGTTAAACGGGCAACCACCACTACAAGTCTATATCAAGCCTTCCGATACCCATAAGATTATCCTTCGCTCGATCGATCTGGGAGCGATGGAGGTTATCTCTTCATGGGATGAGCTTCGTGATTATAATAAGGTAGGATCGCCGTTTTCCATCCCGAAAGCGGCTTTGGCCTTAGCGGGATTTGTCCCGGAATTCTCGGCGGAGGCTTATGCTTCTTTGGATGTCCAGCTGGAAGCTTTTGGTAGCGGGCTGGAGATTACCTTGTTGGCGGCGATACCGGCGGGTTCCGGTTTAGGCACTAGCTCGATCCTCGCGGCTACCGTGCTGGGCGCTATCTCTGATTTTTGTGGCTTGGCTTGGGATAAGAATGAGATCGGAAACCGCACCTTGATTTTAGAACAATTGCTGACTACCGGCGGGGGATGGCAAGATCAATACGGTGGTGTATTGCACGGTTTGAAACTCTTGCAAACGAACGAGGGTTTTAATCAGAATCCTTTGGTACGTTGGCTGCCGGAATATTTGTTTACTGATCCGGAATACCGGCCTTGTCATCTTCTTTATTATACGGGAATTACTCGTACGGCGAAAGATATTTTGTCGGAAATCGTACGGGGTATGTTCTTGAATAGCGAGGCGCATTTAGGTCTTTTGTCCGAGATGAAAGCCCATGCGCTCGATATGTACGAGGCGATCCAATGCGGAGACTTCGTGACTTATGGTAAATTGGTCGGAAAGACTTGGGAGCAAAATAAGGCACTCGATTCCGGAACGAATCCGGCGGCGGTGGAAGCTATTATCTCCAAGATACAGGCTTATGCCTTGGGATATAAACTTCCGGGAGCAGGCGGTGGTGGTTACTTATATATCGTAGCGAAAGACCCGGGTGCGGCCCTGCAAATCCGAAAGATATTGACTCTTTCTCCACCCAATTCGAACGCCCGGTTCGTGGAGATGAGCTTGTCGAATAAGGGGCTTCAGATTAGTCGTTCGTAGGTTCGTGCCACGCCGGTATAGGCGAGGGCACACGCCAGTATAGGTGTTGGCTTACGCTGGTATAGATACAGGCCTATGCCTATACTGCTGAGGGGCGTTGCGTATATACGTGTGTATTTTTGCCTGTTTTGTTGCTAATTGGAATATATTGCATGTGTTTTGGAACATTTATATAAATGATCCTGTTGTACTTTTGCGGAGTTTAATGAGGTGTCAGATCTGATGGGGAAGAGAATTGTTTTTATATGGCTTTTATTGGCGTTCGCTTGGGTAGCGAAGAGCCAGAACTACATGATAAAAGGAATCGTGACTGATTCCATTACGGGAGAACCTTTGCCTTATGTGGCTGTGATTTTGAAGGGAACTACGATAGGTGCTACGACAGATCTGGATGGGGCTTTTACGCTTTCCTCTTCATCTAAGGTACGTACTTTACAGGTCTCTTATTTGGGTTATACGGAGAAAGAATTGAAATTCGTTCCGGGTAAAGCGGAACATTTGAAGATTCAGCTAGCTCCGACAAGTATTAATTTGTCGGAGGTGATCATCAAGCCGGGAAAGGAAAGATATCGGAAGAAGGATAATCCTGCGGTTACCTTTATCAAAAACGCTATCGCACGTCGGGAGAGCAACGATCCTCGTAATCATGATTATTTTCGGTATGATCAATACGAGAAGATGGTCTTCGCTATGAACGATTACCAACCGAAACCGAAAAAGGATGGAAAGGCGGGAAAGTTTGACTTCTTGACTGAGTTTATCGATACGTTGGAGGTGGGAAAGACGATCTTGCCGGTATCCGAACGTGAGAAAATCCAGACCGTTTATTATCGTAAAGACCCGAAGACGGAAAAGAGGGTCGTTCAGGCTACGAAAGCGGCTGGTGTGGATGAGGTCTTCTCACGAGACGGTATGCAACAGTTCTTGAATGAGGTATTCCGGGAAGTGAATATCTTCCAGAATGATATTCCTTTGTTCTTGAACCGTTTCGTAAGCCCTATGTCTACGATGGGACCTAACTTCTATAAATATTATTTGCTAGACACGGTGGAGGTCGCCGGACAGAAGTGTGTGGATTTGGGTTTCGCTCCGTTTACTCCGGAGACGTTCGGCTTTACGGGACATCTTTTTATCACGTTGGATTCTACTTATTTCGTGCAGAAGGTTAAGTTGAATGTCCCGAAGAAGATCAACTTGAATTTTGTCGGTGGAATGACGATCGAGCAGACTTTCGACCGTGCCCCGGATGGGACTCGTATCATTACGAAAGATGATATCAACGTGGACTTCAAATTGACGGAGAAATCGAAAGGAATGTATGCCCGCCGTTTGAATATCTATTCGAATCAAGCGTTTGAGGGACCCGATGATCCTAAAGTATTCGAGGAGAGCGCACCTATTATTATACCGATGGAAGCTTATCGCCGTTCGGCGGATTTCTGGGAGGAGAATCGTCCTACTGAGGCGGGAACTCGCAAGCAGAATAACGTGGAGTTGCTAATGGCGAAACTTCGTTCCGTTCCTATTTTCTATGTGACGGAGAAGGTTGTTTCGATCCTTACCTCCGGTTATATCGCGACGAATAAGATTCCGGCGAAGAGCAAGTTCGAGTTTGGCCCGATGAACACCTATATCAGTGGTAACGCGATTGAGGGGGCCCGCTTCCGTGTCGGTGGAACCACGACAACGGCGTTCAGTAAACGTCTTTTCTTGGATGGTTATTTGGCTTATGGATCGAAAGACCGCAAGTTGAAATATGATGGTATCGTAGAATATTCTTTTATCGATAAGAAGGATTATCGGAAAGAATTTCCCGTGCATTCTATTCGCTTCGAGTACCTATATGATATCAACCAGTTAGGTCAGCAGTATATGTATACCAACAAGGATAATATGTTCTTAGCCTTGAAGCGGCAGAAGGATACACGTGCCACCTATTTAAGGAATATGGAACTGACCTATTACCGTGAACATTATAACGGCTGGGCTTATGGGGCGGTACTTCGGAATTTTAAGGAATACTCAACCGGTTACGCCGCGTTCGACCGTATCGGTCCGGATGGCCAGATCACGGCTACCGATTCCTACCGGATGTCGGAAGTGGAGTTTAAGTTCCGTTTTGCCCCGAATGAGAAATTCTACCAGACTCGTAATTACCGTTATCCGATTACGCTTGACGCACCGGTATTCACCTTGAACCATACGATGGCTTTCCAAGATGTATTAGGTAGTTCGTATGATTATCAGAAGACGGAGATCGGTATCCAGAAACGCTTCTGGTTCTCTGCTTTCGGTTATGTGGATATTCTCGCTAAAGCAGGTAAAGTTTGGACAAAAGCCCCTTATCCTTTGTTGATCTTGCCAAACGCAAACTTGTCGTATTTGGTGCAACCGGAATCTTATACGAATATGAATGCGATGGAGTTCATCAACGATGAGTACGCTTCGTGGGATATTACTTATTTCATGAACGGAGCCTTGTTGAACCGTATCCCGCTTATCAAGAAGTTAAAATGGAGAGAGGTCTTTTCTTTCCGGGGTATGTTCGGACACTTGACGGATAAGAATAATCCGTATATCAGTGAGCAGAATGAGGGCTTGTTCTTATTCCCGCAGGGCTCTTACCTGATGGACCCGTCTACTCCTTATATGGAGGCGGGTGTCGGTATCGAGAATATCTTTAAGTTCTTGCGTTTGGATTATGTATGGCGTCTGACCTATAAGGATCATCCGGGCATCCAGACAAAGGGTATACGTTTTATGATGAAGCTATCCTTCTAGGGCAAGTATTATTTCCAGTCGCTGAACTCAAAACTTAATTGTTCCCAACGGTCTTTCGTATGAGGCTCCTCTTTTACGGGATTAGATACGGATAGGCCGATCAGTCGGATGGGATGCTCGGTATATTCCACTTCTTTCAGTAATTCCTTGGCCAAGGGAAGGATCTTATCTAAGGTTGTTAACTCTTCCGGACGGCTGAGGCTTCTCGTGATTTGGTTGAAATCATGGAACTTGACCTTTAAGGTCAGTGTGTTTCCCTTGAATCCGGAACGTTCCAGCCTGCCGATAAGTTCGGTCGCTACGTGATAAAGCTCGATGATAACAGAGGATTTGCGGGAGATATCTTTTTCTAGCGTATGCTCGCAACCTACCGACTTCCGGATTCGTACCGCTTCTACGGGACGGTTGTCTATACCTCTGGCAAACTCATAATAAAGTATTCCCGCCTTTCCGAACTGGCGGGTAAGCATCTCCCCCGAACATTCCCGTAATTGCAGCCCGTTGTGGATACCGAGTGTATGCATTTTCCGGGCTGTTACGGGGCCTACTCCCCAAAAGGACTCAATGGGAAGACGGGCTATGAAATCGAGGGCTTGGCTTGGGTGAATGGTACATAATCCATTGGGTTTTCGATAATCCGAGGCTATTTTCGCTAGAAATTTGTTGTAGGAGACTCCCGCTGACGCTATCAGGTTCAAGTTTTCCCAGATCCGTTTCTTGATCTCCTTGGCGATATCTACAGCGAGAGAGATGCCTTGTTTATTATCCGTGACATCCAAGAAGGCTTCATCCAAGGAAAGGGGTTCTATGATATCCGTATAATCGTGGAAGATCTCGTGGATCTGGCGTGAGACGGATTTATATACATCCATCCTTCCGTGTACGAATATCAGGTCCGGGCATAAACGTTTGGCTTTTTGAGACGCCATGGCGGAACGTACCCCATATTTCCGGGCCTCGTAGCTAGCGGCGGCTACTACGCCTCTCTGCTCCGCATGCCCGACCGCTAGGGGTTTTCCTCGCAACTCCGGATTGTCTCGTTGTTCCACCGAGGCATAAAAGGCATCCATATCGATATGTATGATCTTTCTCAAGATAGCTCTTTTATTACTGATATTCGCGATAAGCCCCTTCGTCGGTTTATGAAGCCGATAACCGCATTATAAGATCTCTACGGAGTTAATGACGATATTCTCGGTCGGACGATCTTGCTTGTTGGTCTTGGAGGACTGTATGGCGTCTACGACATCCATGCCTTCTACCACTTCGCCGTAAACCGTGTATTGATTGTCGAGGAACGGTACGCCACCTACATTCTTGTAAGCCTCACGGAGTTCCGGGTTTAACTTTACCTCGTCTTTCCGCTTCTCGGCCTCCAGCTCGGTCTTGCCGATCAAGGTATCACGAAGGATCGCCAGTTCTTCCTTGTTACCACTGCGATAGAATTCCATGATCTTAGGCTTGTTCTCGTTTTGCAGGCGGGCGAATATCTCTTGTTTCAGACGGCCTTCCAGTTGCTTTTCCATCTGGTTCAACTCTTGTTCCGAATACTTTTTCCCCGTTACGATATAGAATTGGGAGGCGGAAGAGGCCTTTTCCGGGTTCACTTCGTCTCCGGTACGTGCGGCGCAAAGGGCTCCTTTCTTATGGAAATATTTCGGGTAACGGAATTCGGCGGGAACGGTATAGCCCAGATCACCCGCTCCCAGTTGCTTGTTCATTGGGGCATCCTTGGAAGTTACGTCACCTCCTTGTATCATGAAATCCTTGATCACACGGTGGAACAGCAAGCCGTTATATTGCCCTTCTTTTACCAACTTGATAAAGTTATCACGATGTAATGGCGTGTCGTTATATAATTTCAGCTTTATATCTCCTTTGTTGGTGTGCATAAGCACCCTTGTCTCAGTTGCTTGATTTTCCATTTTACTTATTTTTCTATGAGTTTCATTGACTTGATCTTTATGTTCTTCGTGGGCCTGTCTTCGGCGTTCGTCTCGACGAACTGTATCTTATCCACGACTTTCATACCCTGTATAACCTCTCCGAACACCGTATAGTTGCCGTCCAGATGAGGCGTTCCGCCTTCCAGCATATAGGCTTCTTTTTGCTCCGGCGTAAACTCGATGCCTTTCTCCTTGGTCATCTTATCTAGCTCCATCTCCGTAAAGAACTTTCCGGTCACGATATAGAATTGAGTCGCTGATGAGGCCTTCTCGGGATTCTCCTCATCCGGGGTACGTGCGGCACAGAGCATTCCCCGCTTATGGAAATATTTCGGATACACGAACTCGGCGGGGATGGTGTAATCTAGATCTCCGTCGCCCAGATGTGCGTCCAAGGGAGCGTCTTTCGAGTTGATATCGCCTCCTTGTATCATGAATTGCTTGATAACCCGATGGAACAATAATCCATCGTAACGGTGTTCTTTTACGTTCTTGATAAAATTATCCCTGTGCAACGGCGTGTCGTTGAACAGTTTCACCTTAATCTTACCCATATCCGTATCAATCAGCACCAATGTCTCAGTCTCTTGCGCATGCAGCGGGCATAGCGAAAGCATAAATACCGAAACAAACAACATCGTAAGAATCCGTCTCATATTTATTTCTATTAGTTTTAGATGGACAAAAATAAGAATAAATATCGATATCTATGATCAAAGGAATAGGTCTAAACATGATTTCTTTGGTAGGAAACCGTAATAGCGTTACAAACATCTGTAATATATGCACATCGTTTTATGTTGAATCTAGGTAATTTTGTCATAGAAATTTAAAACTCTAAATTCAATATACTATGAGAGCAAGTATCTTAGCTATTTTAATTTTAGGGGGGATTGTCTTAAACATAAAGGCTCAGTTTTCTTATAATGAAAAGGGTCAAGCCATCCCTCCTGCATCACAACCTTTCGGCAAAGAGGCTTTTGAGTCAACCGGGCATACGGTTATACGCTGGTTGGGGAACGCTGGCTTTCTGATTAATAGCCGTGGTACGTGTTTGATGGTCGATCCAATGTTGAAGGGATTTGATATGCCTTTGTTAATAAATATGCCGATCGCCCCTAAAGATGTTCCCCATTTGGATGCGGTATTGATCACTCATTGCGACAATGATCATTACAGTGTTCCTACTTGTACGGAAATGTCTTCTGTATGCCGGGAATATCATTCTACATTCTACATGGATTCTTTGATGAAATCTAAGTGATTGATTTTATCTTTTTGAAAATCAAAAAGTAAGGGCTAATTTCAAAGGTAACAGGTAACACATTAGTAGCAAAAGTCTTGCTGCATATTGCGTTTCTCTGCATAATTTCAAATATCTCTATCACAAAGATAGTCAATATTTTCGGGTGCAACAAATCAATCGAAAACTTTTAATTAAGGGCCGGCATTATTTGCTGGTCCTTTTTTTATTGGAAATTCGAAGGCATATCGATACTTTTTAAAATCTAAAGACAACTTCCAATCCTGCCGCATTTTATTCGGGCAAACAAAAAAAATAAAAGAAATAGGTATTGATAATAAGTGTATTACAGATAAAAAATAGGGCTGGCGGTATCCGTCAGCCCTATTTTTACATTTCCTTTTTCCCAAACTTTGCGGCAGAAAGAAGGATAAATGACGAACGAAAAAGAACAAAAGATGGAAGCAGGAAATGAAGACATCGAAATGCTGAAAGCATTAATCCAGAAGAGCTTCTCCGAGCAGCGGGAGCTCATCACCCGGCTGGAAACGGCACTGGATGCCATGACCAGCTTTAATGGCAAACAGATGCTGGACAGCCGTGACATGCGCCTGCAGCTGAAAGTCTGTGACCGGACCCTCATCCGCTGGCGTAACTCGGGCAAGCTGCCTTATTTCAAGCTGAGCGGCAAGATATACTTCTGGGCTTCCGATGTATACCGGTTCCTCCGTGAGGAATACAGGGACGAAAGTCCGGACATCAGAAATAACAAACCCGTAAAAAAATCATAGAAGATGGAAAATCAAAGTAAAGTCATCATGATCGAGCGCAACAAGTTTGCGTCTCTTGTCAAGGCGCATCGCAAATGCCTGCAGATGCTGAGTATCCTGGCCTATGCCTGCGCGACGAAGGAAGTGCAGCTGACCTTCACATTGGAAGAAATCTGCGAACTGCTGCAGATAAGCCGTGAGGAAGTGGAAAGACAAAGACAGAAAGGCTACATCCGCTTCGTCCACCGGAACGGCATGACAGTCTATGAAATCACCGACATCCTCCGGCTCAAGAACATGCTTGAGATGGGGGGTGTCTACCGGAAGATAGACGAGAAAGCCTTCATTCTGGAAGTGGCGGAGAAAGAAAAAAAAGAAACGGAACCTTCAATCAGATAATAAATATGAGACAGCTGGTACACGCCTCGCTTTTCAGCGGGTTTGGTGCGGCAGATCTTGCCGCCGAATGAATGGGATGGCGCAACGCCTTCCACTGTGAGATAGATGAGTTTTGTAACCGAATTTTAAATTACTGGTTCAGCCATGCAAAAAGTTATACGGATATTACAACTACGGATTTTCGGGGATGAAGGGGACGGATCGACATCCTCACGGGAGGTTTTCCATGCCAGCCCTTTTCCGTTGCCGGCCGGCGAAAGGGTGCGGAAGACAGCCGTTACCTCTGGCCTCACATGCTCCGTGCCATTCACGAGATCCGGCCCGGTTGGATTGTTGGTGAGAACGTTGGTGGCATCCTCCAGGTGGTACAGCCCGGCAAGGCGGCTCACGTGGGATGTCAGCCCTCTCTGTTCGGAGAGGATCAGCCTGTATACCGTAAGCGGGAGGAATACGTCGTCGAGACCATCTGCCGTGATCTTGAGCGTGAAGGATATACCGTCCAGCCGCTGCTTATTCCGGCTTGTGCCGTCGGTGCCCCGCACAGAAGGGACCGTGTCTGGTTTGTTGCCCACGCCGATAGCCTCGGACTTCAAGGTAAGGGGACCCGGAAGCCAACAGAAGGGCCTGCCGGAGATCATCCGCGAGATGCTGCTGCCCACCCCGACAGCAACGGAGATACACCACTGGCAACGGGTGGAACGTTGGAAACGTCAGGGGCGCACCTCCATGCACGAGACGGAAGACGGGGAGAAGAATCCCAACGGCCTGACGGACTTCCTTGACTTCCACGGGCTGCTCCCGACCTTGGAGCACATTGGGAGGAAGGGGAAGAACCCGCGGCAGGGCGGCCTTCCCGATTCCTTTGCCCAAACTGGGAGGAGTTTCCAACTCAATCCCCTGTTTGTGGCCGAGATGATGGGGTTCCCCACGAGCTGGACGGTATTACCTTTTCTTCCTGGCGGCAGCAGTCCGTCAAGGGATACGGGAACGCCATCGTCCCCCAGGTAATCCATGAGATATTCAAAGCGATAGAATCAACCTATAAACAGTAAACGACATGCGCACGTTAGTCATAACAGAACATCCCGAGTTCGGCAAGGTCCGGACCGTGGAAGCCGGAGGCAGGGTCTGGTTTTGCGCCAGGGACGTGGCCTCGGCATTGGGATACGCCAATCCCAAGGATGCCGTCAACCGGCATTGCAGGCCGAAGGGGGTATGCGTCCACGACCTCCTGACGGCAGGCGGCCGACAGAAAGTGAAGTTCATCGACGAGGGGAACCTGTACCGCCTGATGGCCTGTAGCCGCCTGCCCTCGGCCGAGAGGTTCGAAAGCTGGATCTTCGACGAGCTGGTCCCCCGCACGCTCAAGGAGGGCGGCTACCTGCTGGAAAAAGAGGGGGAAACGGACGCGGAACTGCTCTCGCGGACCCTGCAACTGGCGGAGGCCAAGCTGAGAGAGCGTGACCGGTACATATCCGGACTGGAAAAGGAAAACGCGCTGAACGCCCTTAAATTGAGCCTGCAGGCCCCGAAAGTACGTTATTTCGACGAGGTGCTCCACTCTCCAAGCACTTACACGGTCACGCAGATCGCCAAGGAGTTGGGCATGAGCGGCAGGGAGCTGAACCGGAGGCTGAAGGCTCTCGGTATCCAGTTCCGCCTTGGCGGAACCTGGCTGCTTACCGCACGTTATCAGAAGGAAGGATACACACGGACCCATACGCACAGCTGGCAGAGCCGCTGCGGGGAAACCGGTACGGCCATGCATACGGTGTGGACCGAGAAGGGCCGTCTGTTCATCCACTGCCTCTTCAGCAGCCTGTCTCTCTTTTAACCTTTCGCCGCTGGCGGCAACAAAAAAAGGGCTGTTCCCCGTTATTTGGGAGAACAGCCCTTGAAATCTCCGTCCCGGACCTGGTTTATTTATCAAGGCATGTCTACCGAATGGCCCGCTCCCCTGATGGAGCTGTAATCCCCCCGGATCACTTTCCGCATTGACTTCAGGATATACTTGCACGTGCCACGTATATCGGAAAAGCCGAAGCCCAGCCAGCCGTCACTGAAATGCGCTTTTATACATTGGGTATTCCTGATATACCCCATATAATACATCTTGTCACCGCCGACCTCCCTTGCTTCCACTTGCACCTCGTAATATTCGCCTTCGTGCTCCACGCAGGCTTCCCACAGGCAGGTTTCCGTGTCTGCTTCCGGGTAAGACTCCCAACGTCTTACGCTATGCTCCACAATCCTCATGTCCAATTGTTTTTATTTTACAAAGTAAAGCGGCCATCCTGACCTTTCATAATGATACAACTCTCATTATCCATAACTTAACTTTATTTTTCTTTATTCCCGTACTCATCCGGGAACGGGAAGGCTATAGTTTTGGCCCCCTCCGGTTTTCCTTTTCCCTGAGTGTCCGGGTATCCCGCCGCGTCTCCTGCTGCCGTAGCGTGTCGGCAAGTATCCGGATGAAATGCCCGTAATCCTCCACGAGCTGCTGGACGCATTCGAGCCGCAGCGTGTGCGCCATGTTCGCCATCGGGCTTGTACTGCGGGCGGCGATGTCCTGCCTGAGCAACGTGTCCAGGCAGACATTCTGCCTCTTTTTCAGATACTCCAACACTTTTTCCGGACTGCCCGATTCCCTTGCCTTCTTTCTCAAGTCCCTGAAACATTTGTACAGGTAATACTCCTTGTACGCCTCTTCCGCGTGTGACTCGAAAAAGGAGAGGTAATCCTCACCGGCTTTTGCCGCCTTGTTCTGGATCTTTTCGTCCAGGAGTTCCATTTTCTCATTCAGCCGGTCCATAAACCGGACCATGCCTGGGTTCTGTCTTTCCATACCTTATCGTTTTAATCCGTTCGTCCTATGTTTTACGGGTTGTCTGTTTTCCTTTTTCATGTCCTCTTCCGGCTGTCCGAGGGAAAGGATACGCGAGAACTCCATGCAATCTTTCAGCACCTGCCGCGAGCATTCCAGCGACAGCGCGCGGCAGGTGTCCGCCATCGGGTGGGTGCCGCTTCCCGCCGGCGTTCCGCCCGTCAGCCTTTCCCTGTGGTACATGGCGATATCCCCGAAATACCTCTTCAGATCCTCCACGTCATCCGTCCTGCTGACTTTATTACGTAACAGGCGGTAATGCCCGCGCAGTAGCTCCCCCTTGTACAGGTACGCGGCTTTCCACTCAAAGAAACGGCAGTAGTCCGTAGAGGCGGACTCCAACCCCTCGCGCATGACATTCTCGACGGCTGCGATCTTGTTGTCCAGCAATTTCCGTAGTTTGCGGACGCTCCAGTTTTCCTGCCTCATATACGTTACATCTTTAATCCGTCCGGCCTCTTTCTTTCAGGGGCCTTCTTCGTTCTTATCTCCTTCTGGGGAGCCTTCATGGACAGAAGCCGTTCGAAGCCAGCATAATCCTTGACCAGTCCCTGCATACATTCCAGCCGGTAGGTATGTGCCAGATTGAAAATATCGTCCGTGCTACGCCTGCGGATACTCCCGCTGACCAGCTCCTTCAGGCATTCCTCCCGTTTATGCTGTATATATCCATGCACCTCCCCGGGAGCTTCCGCCACCCTGATTACCTGCCGGAGTTCCCCGTATTGCTTTACCATGAAATGGGACTTGAACAGCTCCTCCCCGTTCCACGCAAAATGATAAAGATAATCCCGGTCCAGTTTATCCCGGTTCTCCTTTATATTTTTTTCCTCGTTCCGTATCCGCATGTCCAGATACTCGGCAAGCTGCTCCATGCCGTATTTTTCCTGTTCCGTCATATTCTATAATACTTTTTTTTCCACTGTCACGATCGTATCATTATGCCACCCGCCGTGGGCGACCAATAGAATCTCTATGATTTCAAAACCGTATTTCTTGCCTATTCCACCAGAGTTCCATCCGCAGGTGATTACAATGCCTCCTTTTTTTACAATTCGGCCGATGGCCTCTTTCTGCCTGCTTCAGTATGAAGCCTGGGTGGTTTGCATATTGACCGTGATCCCTAACGCTTTATAACATTCCGCAACTTGCCGTGGAGAATAAGGAGGATCATATAGAACCGTATCCACACTATCCGGTTTAAATAAATTCAGGAAATCCGTGGCATCCATATGAAAATCAGTATCATACTGGGGATCAATATCATTCGTTACGTTCGCAAGCCTGTTCCCGGCCGCAAACGGATCTATGGTATAGCCGTTCGCGTATTTTTGAATGAGTTCCCGAATAGGCTTGATACTGAATGTACGACTGTTGGGCATTTGCCAAACTCTCCTAATCAACATATGGTTCCTTATTTTTAACGATGTCGGTCATATCTTTATCCTCGATGGAGAACGGGATGTCCAGTGTCCGTTCCACGCCGAAGTTGTCCACCGCCACGAAGCGGATCCCGGGATTGTCCCCACCCGTGTTCCGGTAAAAGAGGGTGAATACCTGACGGAGGATGTCCGTCGTGTCCAGCCCCGCGATGCCGGAGAGGTCCGTCAGCTCGCGGTTCACCAGTCTGGTTCCGTCCGCGGCGAACACCTCGCCGTCACCCTCCAGCTGTATGTATCCGACGCGGTAACGGGCCTCGCGGTAATCCCCCTCGCGGTTAAGCGTCAGACGGATCTCCACCGTCTCGTCGGGCGCGATGCCTTCCTGCAGGTACCAGGAAGAGAGCGAGAAGTCGTATGCCTGCCGCACCTCCAGACGGTCGTCGCAGCCGGCAAGGGTGCACGCCAGCAGGGCCAGCGCGCATCCCATGATGAATGTTCCTAATTTCATTGTTTCCAGTTCTTAAAAGATTAATCGATGATATATTTCAGCCCGACGGCCACTACCGTATGGAAGTGCCCTACGGACGAGCCGAAGAAGACACGCTGCCGGACATTGAAAAGAAAAGCCCAGCGGTCCGTAAGGTACGCCTCCATCTCGAATGCCGGGGCGAAACCGTAGATGAAGGCACCCTTGTGCAGCAGGGTCGCCCCGTCATAAAGGAGCCTGCCGTTCCGGTTTACCCTCTCATAACCGGCCAGCGCGGACAGGCCGGCGGACAGGAACACGTTCCTGCCCCTGTCCGAGAGGAACGGGAAGAGACAGCCCGCCTCCGCGGTGAACTGCTCCTTGGGAACCGCTATTTTCTTATAGGCGTAATGCTTCTTCACATAATCCGCCCCGAATACCCAGCGCGAGCGGTTGCGGTTGTAACGGCTCAGGGCCATCCCGATTTGGAAATTCCCCCTCAGGTGCCTTACGTTCCTTCCGAAGTCATCCACGCCGCCCAGCCTCAGTTCAAGCCCCGTCTGCCCGGGCAGGTAGCGTTGGGCGGAAACCTTGCCCGCCAAAGAGGACAGGAAGGCGCACATCATTATTATAAACAGATATTTCCTCATAGAATTACTCCTTTATCAGTTCGTCCACCAGTCCGGCGTCCACCAGGTCACTGTTCTCGATATGGAACCGCTGGTGGCGTCCGCCGCCTTTTTCGTAAATCTCCACCTCGATGAGCTTGTCATCGGGGATGACCACCTTGTGGAAAGCATAGACGATGCGTCCTTTCCCCTTGCCCTCTATGCGCCTCAGCTCGTTGAGCGCGCGCACCGGCTCGATGTAGGTCTCCTGCTGTGCCGTTCGCTTGGCCACTTTCTTGTCCACCACCTTGAAGCGCACGAAGTCAATGTCGAAGGGCACATGCGAGGAGTTGGCCAATGAGATGTGGAGGAACAGCAGGTCCTTATGCACATAGATGCCCTTGAGCAGGGCCTGCATCCCGAACTGGTGGCAACCGATATGCTTCACGTCCCTGCGGTCCAGACGGTGTACGGTGTACATCAGGCTGGCGATGACCGAAGGGTCCTCCTCGCCGAGCTCGGTCACACGGACGGCGCTTCCCTCAGTGGAGGATTCTGTCGGAAACCGGCTGTCCATATTGATGTTCAACGCTTCCGGCTCCTCCTCGTAGGAGACGAGGAACGAATAGAACGATCCGTCGCCCGTGATGACCGAGAAGTTCGTCTCGCCGGGGAAATCCCGGACGGCCGCCTTTACGCGCACCACGTTCTCCACGCCGTCCGCCTTGCCCGCGATGATGTCCGTGCTGCCCAGGTCGACATAGCGGACCTCCGAGGGGAAAAGGATATGAACCGTCTTGCTGAAGGGCACGCCGATCCTGTAGGGCGTGATGTGCTGGCCGGCGGTCAGGATCCTGACTCCGCCCTCCGGCTTGCGCTCCTGCGCCCGGCAGGTCATCCCCGCCAGCGCAGCCATGATTAAAAGAATGAATGTTCTCATCTTGAATGATTGCTTAAAAATTACAGTTAAACCTTGTTATTGCTTTTTTGTGACCAGTAACACCTTGTACCCGGCCTTCAGCTTTACCTTGACCGCCTTGACCCGCTGCGAGATGAACCGTGTCCCGCCTTGCAGGACACCCCGCGTGAGGTCCATCGCCACCTGCTGCCCGGCGGAACCGGCGAAGGAGATGCTGCCTCCCATGCTCTGGCTCACGTCCCCCAATACTTCCTTGGCGGCCGTCCGGCTTTCCGATCCCGGCACGAAGATGCCCCGCTGCCCGTCAATGTCATATGTGGCCAGTTCTACCGGGATGATATTCCCGGCATATTCGATGCTGCTTACCAGGATGTCCAGACGTTCCCCCCGGATGTCGGCCGTACCGGTCACCAGGCTGTTGGCCGGCACAGTGACACTTCCGGCCTGCAGGGGCTCGAGCAGGCGCAGCTTCACCCGTCCTCCCTGCTCGAGGGTCTGATTCTCGGAGATGCAGGCCGGGATGGTGTTCATCCCCATCCGGTAGCTGCTGCCCACCGCCGTGTTGAAACCGTAGTTCCTCTCCACGGCCAGTGAGGCGACAAACGCGGAATCCGTCAGCGGCTGCTCCAGGGCGGAGGTCGTTCCGCTCTCCGCCCGGCTGACGGGGACAGGCTCCGGCTTTTCTTCCTCCTTCGCCTCGCCGGGCGAGCCTTCCGGGTTGGGGGTCAGGTACCTGGCGGCCATCCGGTAGGACTGTTCCATCATCCGCTCGCGGGATTCCGCTCGCCGGTTTTCCGCTTCTGCCTCTTCCAGCCGGCGGTTCAGCTCATCCACCTTCTGTTCCAGGCCGCCGGCCGTTTCCTGCGGTGTCTCGTAGAAACTTTCCAGCTGCTCCGTGATCTTCTCGTAAGTGTCCGCCGACTGCCGTATGCTGCCGTTTGGAGCGGTGACGCTGTCCGTTTGCCCCTTACCTTCCAACAACCTTCCGGCAAGGTCGGAGAGCGACTGCATCCGTCTGTCTTTCTCACGCCGGACCTGCTGTCTTTCATAAACGTCCGTTTTATTCCCTTCCAGTTGGACCGCTGCCGGGTCCGGTACGTTCACGTTGAATCCGGAACCGCCCGCCACCGTTTCCCCGTTGTCACCGGAAGGGGCGAATATCCAGTAGAGGACAGCCAGGAATACCAGCACGAAGACCGGTATGACGATGTATTTCCTGCGGCGCAGGATTTCCTCCCCGCTAAGCCGCTTTTCCGGTTTTGTCCCTTTGGAGGGGATATCCCCGGCTTCCGCCGGCCGTGTGCCTTCCGGGGCTTCCCCGGCGGGCACGTGTCCTTCTTCCATGTTACTCTTCCTGTTTTCCATTCTGCTGGGGTTGTTTAATGGTCCGGTAAATACTTGTTACTTGTCCTTTCAGGGGATCGGGCAGCCTGCGCAGGGTATCCGTGAGGCTGCCTTCCCCGAAGGGAAGCTCCATGCGCTCCCTTGCCGGTGTCAGCCGGCCGGCGGCGCGCAGCAGGACGATACCCGATGCGATGCAGGTGAAGGCCAGCATCGCCACGAGGATGCCCCGTCTCTGTTTCTCGGAAAGGCCGTCCAGATATGCCTTCAGCCTTTCCCTTGCCGTTGATTTTATATCCATTTTCCAGATATTATTGAATGATTGATTACTGCGGGACACCGTTACCTTTCCACGGTACGCAGGTCCCTGTTTTCCAGAATCTCGAAATGCTCCGCAAGGAACCCTTGCGGGTTGTTGTCCGAGCGGACCGTGCTCTGCAGGCGGCAGCGTGTCACCAGGGAGCGTTCGGTGATGTTGCTCCCCCGGATGATCATCTGCCGGGCATAGGTGGTGACGCGGTAGGGATAGCTGTCGAAATCGCAGCTCATGCTGTCCACCACCACCGTCTGGTTGACGTTCCCGCTGATGAGCCGGTTGTAGAAACCTTTCTCGTTCCAGTCCCGGTAATACCCGTACAGGCTCTTGTCGGCCAGGTACATCGCCCGGTTTATATTCGACTCGATGGCCGCCTTGTCGGGGGCCAGCGTGAAGAACAGCTCGTGCAGGCGGCGCACGTGCTCCCTCGCTTCCACCGGGCGGTTGCGCGCGGCGTCCTGCGAGAGGGCCATGATGAGCGACTTTCCCTCGTCCAGCACGTAGATCTTCTCCCGCTGCTCCTCGGCGAACCGGTAGGACTTCCAGACGGAGAAAACGGTCAGGAGGGTGCAGGCGGCAAGGAACACGAGGCTGAACAGGCGGATCTGCCTGAACGAGGACTCGATGTTTTTTAAGCTCTTGAATTCCATGTCTTGAAATGAATGAATGTTATTACCCGGTTCGTCCTTACTTCTTCAGCAGCACTCCGGCCACGTTGCCCGTGGATGCCCCGGCTACGGCCCCGCCCACGTTGGCGGCCTTGCTTGCCGTGTTGTTCATGTTCCGGTTGTACGCCCCCATGCCGCCGGCCTGTACCACCCAGTTCGCCACGGTAGGGACACAGAAGTATCCCACCAGCCCGATGAGCATGAACACCAGATAGATGGCCGTCGATCCGTCCGGGGAGAAGACGCTCAGGGGATCCTGTATCATTTCCATCTCGCTTTGCAGCACCAGCGTCTGTATCTTGGCGAGCATCACCCCGAGCAGGTCGGAGATGGGCAGCCAGAGGTATACGCTGATATAACGGGCCAGCCACTGCACGAGCGTGCCCTGGAAACCGTCGAAGACCGAGATCGCGAAGGCTATAGGCCCCAGCACGGAGAGGACGATGAGAAAGAAGGTACGGATCGTGTCCACCACCAGCGAGGCGGCGCGGAAAAGGAACTCCATCACCTTGCGCATGATGGTCTGCACGATGCTTTGCAGGGAGAAGGAGTAACAGGTGTGGGACATCCGCTGCATCACCGCGTAGTCCTCCCCGTTCCAGCCCATGTCGGCAATCTCCTTCTCCAGCTCCTCGTCCGTGGGGTTGAACTCCCCGGTCACGGCCACCTTCAGGGGCATCTCGGAAAGCAGCCTGTCCTTTTCCTCCTGGAACTTCCTCACGTCGAAGGTCTGGTCGTGGAGCATGGCACCCGTTCCCTGCACGACGGGGCTCAGGATACCGTTCAGGCTTCCCAGTACTATCACGTCGAAGAACAGGATGCAGATGCCCAGGCAGAAGGGGCGCAGCATGCCGAACACGTCCACCGGTTCGGCACGCGAGAGGGACTGCCACACGCGGTAGGCTATGTAGAAGAGCGCGCCCAGGGCGGCGATGGCCGTGGCCAGCGTCATCATCGGCTGGCAGAGTTCGGTCATCTCGTCATACAGCCGGCGCAGGATACCGTGCAGGCTGTCGAAAGATAGGGATAGTAATACCATATAGTCTGTATCTTTTTAAAGGTTTACCAATAGCGTTCGTTCTCCCCGTAAAGTTTCAGGACCTGCTCGGTCTCGCCCTTCTCCCTGGCCCGCAGGTAGGAGACGCGCAGGTTCTTTCGGGTATAGTAGTTCACCAGCGTCCTGTAATGTCTCATCTCGCGGTACACCCTTTCTATGAGGTCCAGCCGTTCCTTGTCGGTCATGGACATGCCGGTGGGGTTGATGATGTCCTTCAGCCCGGCCACGGACGCGCTGCTTTTCTTCATGATGTTGTTGTAGCCGAAGGCGATGGCCTCCAGCTCCCGCTGCGTGTAGTTCCCGTCGGTGAGCATCTTCCCGTAGTTCGTCACATAGCTCTCCGAGATTTCCGAGAGCATCAGCACGGACTCCTTGACCTTCAGGCTCCCGCTCACCAGCGAGTTCACGCTCTTGAGCATGTCGTAGTATTTCCGGCTTTGCTCATAGATCTTCGAGGCCTCCTTGAAGGTGGACATGGCGTTCTGCGCCGTCTCGGAGGTCTCCACCATCTCGTTGACGCTGTTCACGATGCCCTGCGCCAGATTGCCCGGGTCGGTCACCACCCATTGCGCGTGCATGGCCGGTACGGTAAGTAAAAAGGCGCACAATGCGCTGAAAATTTTTCGTCTCATTGAATCGTTCTTTTAAATGTTTTACAAAGATTATCTCCTGCCGCTGTTCTTTTCGGCGGCCAGTACCCGTATGGCCTGTTCCATGCTGCCGGTCTTTGCCGCCATCCGTTCCACTTCCAGCTTCTCGCCCTCCTCCGTCGTGTAGGTAAGGTACTCGGCCGTGGAGGTCTCCGTGGCATAGACAGCCGACTGCACGCCTCCCAGTCCTATTCATACCTCCTTGTACCGGCGTGAGGGGTCGTTGGCACGGTTGATGGAGAGGATCTGCGAGCATTCCTTGTCGGTCAGCCCCAAAAGGGTCTGTATCCGTTCGAACTTGTTAAGGTACTTCCTCTGGTCCAGCAGGATCTTACAGTCCGAGTTGTTGATGATGGCCTCCTTCACGATCGGGGACGAGATGATGTCGTCCACCTCCTGCGTCACCACCACCGCCTCACCGAAATACTTCCTGACCGTCTTGAAAAGGTACAAGACATAGGCACTCATATTGGCCGACATCAGGGCTTTCCAACATTCTTCGATCAGTATCATCTTCCGGATGCCTTTCAGGCGGCGCATCTTGGAAATGAACGTCTCCATGATGATGAGCGTCACCACCGGAAGCAGCACCTTGTTCGATGATATGTTGTCCAGCTCGAAGACGATGAACCGCTTGTGGGTCAGGTCGATCTCCTTGTCCGAGTTCAGGAGGAAGTCATAGTCCCCTCCCTTGTAGAACGGCTCCAGCACGTTCAGGAACCCGTCGATGTCGAAGTCCTTCTCGCGCACCCTCTTTTTCTCCATCATCCGGCGGTAGTCGTCACGGACAAACTCGTAGAACCCGTTGAAGTCCGGCCGGAGTTCCGGGTTGTCCGTAATCCTGCGGATATAGGCGTTCACTGCGCCGGAGAGGGCGACCTCCTCGGAGCGTTTCGGCACCTCGTCCTCCCGCTTCCAAAGCGTCAGGATCAGCGTCTTGATGCTCTCCCTCTTTTCCACGTCAAACTGCCGGTCCTCGCTGTAGAAGGGATTGAAGGTGATCGGGCGGTCCTCCTCATATGTTATGTAGATCCCGTCCTCCCCGCGGGTGCGCTCATGGATGAGCCGGCACAGCCCCTTGTAGCTGTTTCCCGTATCCACCAGCAGGATGTGTGCACCCTGCTCGTAATAGTTGCGCACGAGATGGTTGGTAAAGAAGGACTTGCCGCTGCCCGAAGGCCCCAGAATAAATTTGTTGCGGTTTGTCGTGATGCCCCGTCTCATCGGTTCGTCCGAGATATCCAGATGGATGGGCCTGCCACTGAGCCGGTCCGCCATCTTGATGCCGAAGGGCGAGAGGGAGGAGGCGTAGTTCGTCTCCCCGATGAAGAGGCAGGCCGCCTGTTCGATGAACGTATGGAAAGACTCCTCGGCGGGAAAATCGCCCTCCCCGCCGGGGATACCCGCCCAGTAAAGGGTCGGCGCGTCCACGGTATTGTGCCGGGGCTTGCAGCCCATCTGTGCCAGGGCCGAGCCGGTGTCGTTCCGGATGTTCCTCAGCCTCTCCCTGTCCTCCGACCAGGCCATGACGTTGCAATGGCAACGCACGGGGACCAGCCCGAAGGAATGCGCCTCGTTCAGGTACTCCTCCGTCCACTGCCGGTTGATCTCGTTGGCGCGGCTGTAGCGCGAGAGGGAGCGCATATTCCTGGCCGCTTTCTCAAAATTCCGGAGGGTCTCTGCCGGATCATCTATGAACACGTACAGGTTGCAGATATGGTTATGGGGCAGCATCAGCCCCACGGGGGCGGCAAAGGAGAGGCGGCAGTCGCTGCGGTCGGTGGAATACTTCTCGAACCGCCCGTCCGTCCGCACCGCGGCGGGCAAGTCATCCGCGTCGGAAAGCGTATGCACCGAGAGCCGTTTGTCGCCGACGCGCATTTCCGCGCCCCCGAGCCGGATGTCCTCCAGCGTGGTGGTGTCCTCCTGCGAGAGGGAGAAGTATTTCTCCACCAGGCCGGCCTCCTTTCCCTTTCCGGTGATCTCCTCCGTCGTGAGCCGTTCCAGACGGACCAGCCCGGAGTCGCGGATGATGCGCTCGAACTGCTCCACGGCTTCCAGGAAGCGGAGGACGCCGTCCTTGTCGCGGACCTCCCTGGGGAGGATATGCCCCCTGCAGAGGACGGAGAAGTTGCTCTGCTGCCGCATGCGCCCCTTCGTGGTACGGGTGATGAACAGGTACGAGAAGTGGTTCAGGAAGGGCCGCTCGTTGAAATGGAGCTCGAAGCTGCGGTCAAGGAATCCCAGCTCCTCCCTGTCGGTGCGTGCCCTGTAGCCCTCCTCAAGGAACCAGTCCTGACGGTGGACGATGGTATGGCAGGGCAATACCCTAATGGCCTTCCCTCATGCGCCGTGCATGGCCTCGTAATCGTCGGAGGTGAGGGTGAAGATCTCCGGCAGGCGGACCTTGAAGCCGACGGTCACGTCCGCGTCCTTGGAGAGGATGCACCCGTCCTCGACGGCGAGAAGGGGAAACTTACTTTCCAGGGTGGACGCTTTGAGTATGTTTCGCATATTTTCTTCGTTTAAAAAGTGAGGTGATACGTTTTCTGTTGATGATGTAGTAGGGACGGTAACCTGCCGCCGCCAGCTTCATCAGCCCGTGGGGGCCGTATTTCCTGTTCAGGCGGAACACGCCCAGGGTGATTCCCGTGGCCGATACGACGCAGAGAGCGATGCAGAACCAGCGGTTCACGCCCGCCATGTAGAGGATGACGAACACGAGGAAGACGGCGAGCAGGCCGCCGGCAAAGAGGTAGAGGTACTGCGCCTTCAGGCCGCAGAACTCCACGTCCTGCCCGACGCCCTTGTTCAGCTTGTATTCCATATGGCATGGGGGTTACAGGAAGAACGACCTCAGCACCGTGGCCGCCACGATCAGGAACACGCAGGCCCCGAACCAGCTTCCGGCGGTCTTGCCCGTATCCGGATCGCCCGACGAGAACTTGGAATACACGCGGATGGCCCCGATCAGCCCGCAGAGCGCGCCGGCCGCATAAATCAGTTTCACGGCGGGGTCAAAATAGCTGTTCACCATCTGCGTGGCCTGTACCAGCCCGGCGGACCCGTCACCGGCGGCGAACGCGGGGGCTGCTCATGTGGCCAGTCATGCCAGCAGGAAGGCTGTTCTGGCCGGTATGCGCCCGATAAGGGATACCAATACGTCCGTCACTTTGCCCATAGGGGAGAATCGTAAAAATGAATGGGTTCTTGAATGTCTCATTGTTCTTATACCAATTTATAATAAATGTTTGTCAGACTTTCTTTTTTGACAGGCCGCGGGCATCCGGCCCGCGGCTTGTCCTTGCAACCACATGTTTACTGCCGGCATCAACCGGAATCATAATAACCGTACATCGTTACCTCCTTGTGTTAATTGTTTGCTACTCGTGTCGCTCTCTCTTCGGGACGGGATGTTCGCAAGGATCATCCCGAGTCATGATACACTTTCATACCTATATATTATGTCGGATTTCCTTTTTTACGGTCTGCGGACCCGGATGCCCGCGGACCGTTCTTGTAACCGCATGTTTACTGCCGGCATCAGCTGGAATCATGATAACCGTACATCGTTACCTCCTTCTTTAATTGTTTGCTACTCGTATCGCTCTCTCTTCGGGACGGGATGTCCGTAAGGATCATCCCGAGTCATGATATTCTTTCATGCCTGTATTCTATTATGTCAAATTTTTCTTTTAACGGGCTGCGGATCCGGATATCCGCGGACCGTTCTTGTAACCGTATGTTTACTGTCGGCATCAGCCGGAATCATGATAACTGTACATCGTTGCCTCCTTCTTTAATTGTTTGCTACTCGTGTTGCTCTCTTCAGGACGGGATGTCCGCCGGATCATCCCGAATCGTAATATCCGGTCATCGTTACCTCCTTCTTTAAAATTGGACCGTGCCGCCCGGCGGCTTTTGTTTTCTTGGGAAAATGTCCGCAAAGCGGATCAGCTTGAATCATGATACTTCTCCATACATTATATTATTGGTTATCGGGGTATGAAATCCATGATATCGAAATCCCTGATTATGCTTTCCCTGTCCTTTCCCGCTAGCAGGGGCGGCTCCCTGCCACTGTCCACGTACAGTCTTATGTACCGTTTCAATGTCTCGTCGCTGCCTAGGATGCCGGTCTGCAGAAGTCGTTCCACGTTGGTCCCCTCCAGCCGTTCCAATGTCTGGCGGGCATGGGATTGTTCCTGTTCTGAAAGGCGGTCCGTGGTCATGAACCTGGAGAGCAGGTCCATGTCGTCAAAGGTCACGCCTCTGGCGCGATGCGGATCGGGGCGTTCCACATAACCGGTGATCTCGTAGCGTTCCGGCACTTCCCCGTCCTCCGGTCTTCCGAAAGGATTGGGAAATTCGGGCACAGGTACCATTTTCTCTTTCGTGTCCGTATCCGTCCGCTTTTCGCTCATCGCGTATTCCTCGTCCATAGGCGGGGATTGCCATAACCGGTACCGGCTCCTGCCGATGACAGCTTCCTTAGACGCTTCTTCCTGTGCTTCCGCCGGTTTTTCCTTTATCGGGAAACTGGAGGCAGAACGCCGGTTTCCCCTCCATTTAAGGATGCTGCCCGTGTGGACATACTTCTCTATGCTTAGGTAGGAAGCATACAGGAACAGAAGAATGAATGCGTACTCCATACCGTTGTTATTGTCGTTTCGGATCCTGTTCCTCTATCTTCCGGATCAAGTCGGCATGTCTTTCCAGGTGCTCGAATATCACCCGGCTGACAAAGCTGCCTGTCGTGACATCCTCGCGTCCGATTGCCTGCACAAGCCCGGTCATACGTTCATAAACTACCTCGTCGATATCCAGGATAGTGGTCTCTGACGGATAGGAAGCGCGTCGGTAGGATTCAATGAGCCGCGTCAGACTTTCTTCCGCCATCTCTTCGGGATGCTCTTTACGGACCGGTTTCATTGTTACGGTGCAGGAAACCGCATTTGCATTTCCAGTTTTTTCCCTTGTGGATCTGATGTTTTCTTTCATTTTCATATCCATTATTTTAATATAATTGCTTTTTATAGAATTCCTTTATCTTCTCAATCAGGCCGGCTTTTTCCTTGAAATGGTCTATGATGATCCGGCTGGCAACTCCCGCTATTGTAAAGTCCTTGCGACGGACGATCCAGACCAGGTCGGAAAGGAGCCTGTATGCTTCCTTATCGATATGCAGGGGATTACGTCCGGGGGAAGAGAAATCATTCAGGTGGGAATTGATATATTCCCCGATGTCCTGTTCCTCAGATATTCCCCCGGCTTCCGGAAGAGGGATGTCATCTTCCTTACGGACCGGCATTGCTTTGGACGAGCTGGAGCTGTATATCCCTTGCGCACCCAAGGCAGCCACCTTCTCCAGGATAGCCTTCTCGTCAATCTGCCGGGGATTGATCTTTTTTCTTCCGGAACTTTCCATACTATGCGTCTGGTGAGGGTGAATACTTGCCCAGCCCGGTGATACCGCATATCTCGTCTACAAGCTCTACAAGCCCTGATCCTTTTATCTGGCGGTTGTCGGCCGGCAGCAAGGTAGAACGGAAGACACTCCCTTGCAGGGCACTCAGCTCCTTGTTATAACGCTTGGTGTCCGGGATGCATGTTTCCAGCAGGTGCAGCTTCGAGGCCCGCATGACCTTGTTCCATGATTCATAGGTTTCTTTGCGCTCACGTTTGTCGATCATGTTCCAAAACAGGTGGATTCCTCTCAAATCACAATTCCGGCGGGCAACCAGTTCTTCTTCGACTACGGCGGCGAACTGTAAGGAACTCTGCATCACGATATTGTCCGCCTTTAAAGGAATGAAAATGTGGTGCATGGAGGCCACGGTCTGAATTACGCCTATACTGCGGAGCGTGCCGGGAAGGTCGAACAGCACGATGTCAAACTCCATGCCACGTTCTTCCCGGTAGCGGTTGAAGTCAGCCACCGCATTTTCCGGATCGCTCTCTATAATCGGATAAGCAAGTTTCCGGAGCTGTTCATGTTGGCGGTAAAGGGCCACTTTCAGGGAATCGTTCTCCCCGATACGTTCCATGTCACGGCTTCTCATCTGGGTGATGCTGTGCTGGGGGGCATCGCAGTCCACCACGGCTACATTGTATCCCCGCTGGTAATGCAGGATACCGGCCGTGAGTACGGTGAAGGCGGTCTTGCCCACTCCTCCTTTCTGGCTGGCGAATGCGATAAATAAAGGTTCTTTTTCCATTGTCTTTTTATTCTGATGGTTTATACTTGCAGGGGATTCCTGCCGTTTCATGCCACAAAGGAAATAACAAGCGGAATGACCTCAAATACCCTGTCATGTATTGTCATGGATAGTCAGTTTTTGTCATGGCGGAAGGGGCGGTGAAAAGAAAAAAGGCTTTCCCGAAGGGAGTCGTGGAGCCAGCCTCCCTTGGGGAAAACAGGATACGGCGGACATCCGGTACCGTGAAAAAAGAAAAATCCCCGCCGGCACACTTCAAGGCCGACGGGGATCGCAATAATAAAGGAGCGGGCTTCTCAACCCGTGATGTAACCGTACTTTTTCAGGTCGTCCATGAAATGCTCTGGCGTGTCGGTCCTCACCGTCACCCCGTGCAGTTCCCTGTACCGCCCGGAGAAATTTACCATGTACTCCTCGTCGGTGCACTCGCTGTCAAACCAGCTGCCCTCACGCAGGATACGTACAAACTCGGAAGGGTCGGAGGCGACAATCCTGCCGCCATCCGCCAAAATATACATATGCTTGTTCATGCCGATAGTTTTTTCGTTCTTAATTTATAATATAGTTTCTGTTCACTGTCAAGGAAGGGGATGTCCTGAAGTGCGGTGGCTGCGGGTACCTGTCCCCTTGTGGCAAAGGTAACCAATTTGTGGAGAAACAGCACCCAGTTACGTATTTTTGTGAAGTTGGTCGTTCCCGAATGCTGGCGGAACTCGACCGTCTTATGCCGTGAGTAGGCCTCGAGGTTCACCTTATGGTAACGGTCGCCGATCCTTCCTTTCAGCTCGTCCACCGTCCGGGCGGAACGTATCATCCCGTCAGAGACATGGCCCAATCCACGGCAATAATAGTTGTCCCTGCGGGATGCCGGCATGAACCTGTCGATGACCGGTTCCAGGTGCTTGTAGCTCAAGGCCAGGTTACGCCAGGTTTCCATGCTGAAACCGGCGGCATCGATATGTACGTGAAGCCCGCAGCTCTCGTTCACCTTCACGTCACACAGGTCGAGCACCCAGCAGATCTTCTCCAGTTCCCGCAGGCCGGCTTCGCCGACCAGGATCGGACTGACCAGCTCGAAGGTGTTGTTACCGCTTATACTGCTGTCCGTCACGAGTTTCCAATGCGGACGGGTGGTATGGTTGTAGCTTTCCACCGTAACCTCGATACCGGCCTCCCTGAGCTCGCGTGCAAGCCGTTCACGGGAGCAGTTGTAAGCCTCGATCTCAATACCAAACTTGCGGTTGAAAGTGTAATCCAGTGCGGCTGTCGCCGGATGGATATTCAGACCCTCCTCACGTTCCCTCATCCGGCGCAGGGCGTTCACTACAAAACCGTAATTGCCGTTGGTCACCATCCTCGCGATTTCCGCACGGGGAACCCCCAGAAGAAATAGCTGCTGGATCTTGCTTGTCTTCGTTGTCTCTTGTGCTAAAATGCTTCTAATTTGCTCGTTCATAACTTGTTAACTCCTTTATTATTACACTACTAAGGTAATGCTTTTATAGGAGAAGTCGTAATTATAAGAGCCTTATTATCATGCTATTAGCTTACTTTATCTTAGGCTAAAAGTCCTTATTTGAGGTTTCTGAATCTTATCAGCCGCAAGTTCAGGATGACAAAAGGCGACAATATATCGTAACAGCCGGATAGGAGTATATCATGATATGATAAGCCGCATAGGGCGTGATATCGGAATAGGAATAGATGGGGCTATGCTGATAGCGGTATAACGGGTTAACCGAATAGTGATATATCATGATATGACGAGTCGCATAGGACATGATATCGGAATATGGATAGACCGGGTTATGCTGATAGCGGTATAACGGGTTAGCCGGATTGTAATATATCATGATATGGCGAGCCACATAGGACGTGATATTGGGATAGGCGAAGCTACGCCGATAGTGATATAGCGAATTAAAGACTATGGGGAAGACATTTCCCAAAAATAGGTGAATTATACTGCCAATCAATGATATTTCACCTCCGGTTCTTTCTTATATGGCTATATGGTTATAGTACTATCGCAAATAACCATATAGCCGATATGAAGTATTTGTCTTCAAAAGACCGAAAATACGGAAAAACTGGCAAAAAACATATGTGTTTTGCCCCTGACAAAAGGCTTTATAGCATTATCAGGATATAGCGTGATATTCAAAACGTGGTCCGCTCCTGCGGACAGCAAGTTGTGTTTTCGTTAAACGAAAACCGGACGGTTTAACGGCAATTAAGCCGCTAAACCGTCCGCTTCCTAAGCTCCGAAGTCGCTTGATTTGTCATTACGGGTTATTCAAATAAATATATTAGTTTGTTCTTTTGCTGTCAGGATCGTGATTTTACTATCCTGATAGGAAACCGTTAATTTCCTTTAAATGACTTGCCTCCTCCCAATTGCATCACATGAGTGTAAAATCATGGATGCGGCTATCAGCATGTCCATACTGTTAAATGTTAAATATCCCAATTATCCAAAATCCTTTTCCTTCTTTACCATTATAATACAGTAGTAAACTAAAAACAAGGAATAATGATGGATAGGAAAAAGAAAAGGTTGCTTTCTCCATTGTTGGAGCGGACACTGGATGCGTTGAAAGGACAACGTAGCATGCAAACATTAGAGAACTACCATAGTAGTATAAATAAGGTAAAGGAATTTGTGGGTGATGGATGGGAACATCTGACGGTAGAAGACATCACAAGAGGTTGGACGGACAGATTCACCACATGGCTGGAAAGCCACCATGGCGACAAGCCTCAGACCGTAGACTTTTATCTTCGCACGTTCCGGGCTGTGTACGGCCATGCGCTGGCACTTTCTTCCGAGGGCACGGACGGGAAACCTTTCAGCGGACATCACACCGGCGGCAGCTTTCCTGCCAAACGTGCGCTCCGGAAAGAAGAAGTACAGCGTCTGCTCTCGCCCAGCTTGCGGCAGACACTGCCGGAGAACCAGCGTGAGGCGTTGGATGTGTTATTGTTCATCTTCTACGCCCGTGGAATGGTATTCAAGGATGTGTACGGGTTGACCCACCGGATGGTGACGGACCGGCACATCCGTTACCTGCGCAGCAAGACAGGCGTGCCCATTGATGTGGAGGTAGTGCCGGAACTGGAAGAAATCATGAAACGGTACCATCGGGAAGATTCGCCTTTCGTTTTCCCTTTCCTGCACGAGGCAAGGAAAGGATGTCCCGGAAAGGAGCTGCCGGAAGAATCCGCTTTGCGGCGAATCAATCGTACAGCCCGTATGATAGGGCGGAAAGTGGGACTCTCCGTACCTCTTACAACCTACGTGCTGCGCCACACGTGGGCAACATTGATGTTGGAAGACAGCCAGCCTGTGGAACTGATCAGCCAGTGCATGGGGCACACCTCGATACGTACCACGCAGATCTACCTTTCCCGTATCAGTAGCCGGAAGGTTGATACTGCTGTGGACGGCATGTACGACCGTATGCTACGGAAGCCCAAACATAAAAGAAAGGAAAGGGACATCCCGTCCGGTTGCCATCGAAAATCCGAATCCCCTGTATCGCAACCGATGGAAAACGGGAACACACATCCCCATGTTTCCCAAACTCCCGAAAACGAAAAATGTCCCTTTCTTAGCAAGAAAGAGACATTCGTTTCGTGTCACGTGAACACCGTAATATTTTTCGCTGCAAAGGTATATATTTCATACATTTGCAGCAAATTTTCTTCCGCTTTTTTCTCTGTTTCACCTGATATTTCTTCCTGCCTTTCCGCCCTCTATTCTTTCCATGCGATGTGAAACACATTTTCAACCGCCTGTATCACAGAATTATATAAGTTTATTTCCCGTAATGTCTCTTTCTTGCTAAGAAAGGGACGCTCATTAAAGTGCCACCAAGATGTATGGAAAAGCGAAAAAAAATAGACAGGAAAGCAAATCCTGTTTCTTTTTCCCATCCAAATACAGTGAACCGTTGTATTTGCCGTACTATTCGCAAATGTACGGCAAATAGGCAAGAAAACATAAGGAGACGATAAAATGAAACAAATGACGAAGGAAAGGGGCGGGTCATGCTGAGTAACCCCACACGATACGGGCTAATCGCCTGCCGTTACCTTGTATGGGGCTGGCACAACAATGTTTGGCTCAATGCCCCCGAGATAGCGGCGCGTTACCACATGAACGTGCGTGCCCTCTCGCCGGCGTTGCGACGGTTGGTGATGGCAGGCATCCTGCGCTCACAATGCGGAGGAACAAGACCGGGCTTCATGCTCAGCCGTGCACCGGAGGAGGTGACGATGTTGGAGGTGGTGCGTGCGTTGGAAGGCAACTTCCGCATGGACTGCTGTCGCACGGTTCTCCCCTGCGTCCAGTGCTCGTGCGAGACAGACAGCTGTCGGGTTTGCGGAGTGTTCCGGGATATGCTCGACGAGCTTCGGTCGCGGCTGTCAAGCGTTTCGCTCGAAGACCACGCCGCCACGGAAGAATTTTCGGTGGGGGGGTAAAACCCTGCAAACCAATAAGATAATAAATCAGCCGAAAAATACCGGGCGATGACACATGAGAATTAATAAATTAAAAAATACGATATGAGAAAAAAAATCATTCCGTCCCTGCTGCTGGCGGCACTGCTCGCCGGAAAGGCGCAAGCGGGTATCGTGTCGGACAGCCTCCGCACCACGATCTACTACCGCACGGCAAACGCACGGCTGGAGCTTCCCTACATGGACAACGACCGGCACCTTGCGGCACTGGGCGACAGCATCCGTTCTCTGGGAGCCGACCCTGCTGTAGTGCTCAGGCGTATCCTCATTCAGGCGTCCGCCTCTCCCGACGGTAACACGAAGTACAACAAGGAACTCGCCCGGAAACGTGGCGAGAATTTGCGGGATTATTTAAAAGACAACCTCTCTCTGCCCGACAGCATCTTCACACTCCAGCCGCAAGGAGAGGGCTGGAGCGAATTGGCTGAAAAGCTTGGACGTACCGATGCCCCTTGGCGCGACAAGGCAATCGCCATCATCCGTGACACACCCGAGTGGGTGGTACGCGAGGGCAAGGTGGTGGACGGTCGCAAACGTCAGCTAATGAACCTTGCCGGCGGACGCGCATGGCAATACATGAAGGAGAACCTCTTTGATAGCTTACGCAGCGGAGCGTTGGTAGTATGCGAGGTGGAACGAATCAAGCGGGTGATGGACCCCGAGCCGGCACAGGCCGAATTGAAACCGGCATCCGACAACGTAATGAACCCCGATGACACGGCGGACACCACCGAGAAGGAGATCGATACGACAGCCACACTTTATAATAAGGAGGACGATACGATTCCGCAGGACAACGCGGACAAGGAAGAAACGGAAAAGAAACCGTTCTTCATGGCGGTAAAGACGAACCTGCTCTACGACGTGGCCCTCGTTCCGAACGTGGGATTGGAGTTCTACCTCGGCCAGGGGTGGAGTATCAGTGGGAACTGGATGTACGCCTGGTGGAAGAACGACACCCGTCACCGCTACTGGCGTATCTACGGCGGCGAGCTTGACATCCGCAAGTACTTCGGACGGAAGGCAGCCGAAAAGCCATTACAGGGACACCACCTCGGCGTGTACGCCCAAGGTTTGACCTTCGACTTCGAGACGGGCGGCAAAGGATATCTGAGCAACTTCAGTTACGGTTTCGGGTTGGAATACGGTTATTCGCTGCCTGTCGCCAAGCGTCTGAACATAGACTTCGGTCTCTGTATCGGCTACGGTGGCGGCAAGTACAAGGTATATGAGCCGGAGGACGATTGCTACGTGTACAAAGAGACAAAACAGCGCCACTGGTTCGGCCCGACCCGGGCTGAAATCTCACTTATTTGGTTGCTGGGAAACGGCAATCAGAATAGCAAGAAAGGAGGAACGAAATGACACATATACGGATATACAAGGAATTGCGCAAGGCAATCGCAGGATGTCTGGCGGTAATGCTGCTGCCTTTATTCACGGCCTGTGAGCACAAGGATCTGTGTTACGACCATCCGCACTCGGCGAGCGTGGAGGTGGTGTTCGACTGGACGGAAGCTCCCGACGCCCACCCTGCCACGATGAGCCTTTACCTCTATCCGGAGGACGGTTCCGAGCCGATGCGTTACGAGTTCACCAAGCGCGAGGGCGGTACCATCGTCGTTCCGGAGGGTATGTACGATGCCCTTTGCGTAAACAGCGACAAGGAGACGCACCGCATAGTTGACAAGGAACGTATGGAGACATTTCAAGTGACAACGGGGAACACCCGCTCACTGCGTGGGACACTGGCCACGAGGTCGGAAACGGCACCGAAGGCACGCGGAGCAGAAGAGGAACGCAACGTAATGGAACCCGAAGCCCTGTGGAGCGACCATGCCGAGAGATTGGACATCAGCCCGGCGAGCGGCGTGAGGCGGATCGTCCTGACCCCGAAGCCACGGGTGAACACCTGCTCGGTGGAGGTCAGGAACGTGGAGAACCTGCGTCACGTAAGTGCCCTTAGCGCATCGCTGACGGGCATGGCTGGCGGCTGGCTGGCAGGAATTGACGAGCTGACAACTGAGAAGGTGACCATCCCGTTCGAGGTATGCGCCAACGAGGACAAGACTATGCTGACGGGCGATTTGAGCTTCTTCGGACACTGCCCGAAGGAAGCCGGAGAGCACAAGCTGATGATCTACGCGCTGATGTCAGACGGCAACACCTACTACTTCGAGGCGGACGTGACCGGCCAGCTGCATGATCCGGCACAGGATCCGACGCACATCGTCATCGTGATCGACAAACTGCCGCTTCCGAAACCCATCACCGGCGGCGGAGGCTTGCAGCCTACCGTAAAGGACTGGGAGGAAGTTCACATCAGCTTGCCGATGAGCTAAGCAGAGAACAAGTGGAACAGAAAAGTAAAAATACAAGTATATGAACAAATCTATTTATATATGTGCGGCTGCTGCGATGATGCTGGCTTCATGCTCCAACGACGAGGTCGTGGAACAAGCGCAGGAGAATGCTATCAGCTTTCGCAGCATGATGGGTACGAATACCCGTGGCGTGGTGGCTGACGTTAGTAATTTGAATACCCTCTGCGTGACGGCTTATCAAGGAACAAACCTGTACCTTGACAATATCATATACCAAAAGGACGGTACAGGGTTCTTTAACTCTGCCAAACCTTATTATTGGCCAGAAACCGGTGAATTGACTTTCACGGTGCTTTCTGGCAACTGGAGCGGTACCCGTGATTTCACCAGTTCTACGGAGCAATGGATGAGAAATGTCACCATTAACGATGATATTGCCAAGCAGGAAGACATGACCTATGTCAGCAACGTGACGGGAACGAAAGCCGCCAACGGAAAAGTGGGCGTACCATTAGAAATGAAGCATGCGCTTGCTCAAATCCAAATCAGTGCCAAAAATGAAAATAAAAACTATGCCTACAAGGTGAAAGGTATCCGCATATACAGCGCGTTGGGAGGAGGTGATTTTGATTTCAAAAATGAAAAATGGTATGATAATGGGGCATTCAAGTGCTATGAGACCACTTATGATACACCGATAGATTTAACGGAAACTGCCCAATCCATTATGGGAAAAGCAGGCAATGCCATTGCGTTGCCTTATATAGTGAAGGCTTGGGACGGAAAGCAATCCGGAGGTGGTTTTGAGATACCATTATCTTTAAATCCGGCAGATCAAAATGCCGTCGTAGGTTCTTACATATCCGTTTTGGTAAATATCCAGATGAAGTTAGGAGCGACTGTTTATCCCGATAAGGTTGGCGGTTATGCTTGGGCTGCCGTACCAGTATCATTTGAATGGGAAAAGGGCAAGAAGTATGTTTATACGCTCGACTTCACCAATGGTGCCGGAAAAGTTGACCCCATGGATCCGGGAACTGACTGGGATGCAAGCAAAGACCCTGCCAAGGCGCAACCCGTCTTGGGCGGTCTGATACGCTTCGGTGTGACGGTCAGCGAGTGGGGCACTGATGACAAGAACGTGGACCTGAAAGACTCGGAAAAGTTCGATGTCACGGTGGACGGTTGGAGGGACGAGACGAAAGATGCTCCCCTGCAATGAATCTGAAAAATTATACAAAAGGTTATCAATCAAATATTTTTTAATTTTAATTTTAATTTTTTTCAATTATGAACAAAATGATTTATTTGTGCGCAGCGGCTGCTTTGACGCTGGCATCATGTTCAAACGACGAGACTGTGGAAGTGGCACAGCAGAAAGGCATCAGTTTTCGTGCCGTAACAGGACTAAACACACGTGCCTCTGAAGTGACAACAGCCAACCTGAGTGCCCTCAAGGTTACAGCCTTTTGGGATAAGAACAACAACAAGTACGACGGTTTTGATACTGAAGTTGATTATGTAAAGGATGGTGGTGTATTTAATTCTGCCGTTTCAAAATTCTGGCCAAAAGATGAAAATGAAATGTTGAGTTTCACCGCTTTCTCTGACAACTGGACAGGAACGAAAACCATTACAGACAAGAATACCATCAGCGTGGCTGGTGTGAAGATTGCAGGTACAGTAGCTGACCAAAAAGACATGGTATACGTTACAGGCGTGACCGGAACCAAGGCTGCCAATGAAACGAACGGTGTCGCATTGACATTGGGACACGCCCTTTCCCAGATCCAAATCTCTGCAAAGAGCGACAATACGGTCTACACATACCAGGTGAAAGGTATCCGTATCTCAAATGTTGACGGAGAGGCCAACTTCAATGTCGTAAATGGTACGTGGAGCAACAACGCTGCAAACGACCAGATTTATGAAGTGAAGTATGCCACTCCGGTAACTTTGAATGGTACTGCCCAGAGCATTATGGAACAAAAGCCGGATAACGGCACTAACTACAGTGACAATCTCATGCTGATCCCGCAAGGAGCTACCACGGCTTGGAACGTTGAAGACGACAAGATAAATACCAACAAAGGTACATACATCTCTGTACTGTTGAAAATCAAGAAAGGTACTGAAAATGTTTTCCCTGCTGAAGGTGATGATGCTTACGGTTGGGTTGCCGTTCCTGCTTCATTCACTTGGGAAAAGGGCAACAAGTATGTCTATACTTTGGACTTCACCAACGGTGCCGGACGTGTTGACCCTGTAACCCCCGGACCAGACGTTAAACCGCAACCGGGCGGAAAAGACCCGGACAAGGGAGACAAGATCTTTGGCGATCCAATCAAGTTCACCGTTACGGTTACTCCTTGGAATCCCAAGGATAACGGTATCAATATGTAATCCGATATCCGTATAATCAAGAATCAATCCAAACCGCACTTCCGCCCGGTGGCTGTCCGCTGGATAGCACAGTACAGCCAAGGTAGGGAGTGCGCCCATCAGGCCGGACGAGGTTGAATGCAAGGCCGCCCACATACGGGGCGGCTCCTTTTCCGGTCACACAGAAAAGACAATCTAAAATAAAGAATAACTATGGCAAATAAAGCGATTCATGTATTGGCGGCAGCGGCGTTGCTCCTTGTCTCGTGTTCCAACGACGACACGGTGCAGGTAGCCTCCGGGACGGACATCCACTTCCGCACGGTAGTGGGCATGAGCACCCGTGCCCTCCCTGCCGACCTTGCCGGGCTGAAAGCCGCCGGCTTCAGCGTGTCGGCGTTCGCCACGACTGACAACGAGGAGAAATACGGATTTCGGGACCTGCTGTTCACGCACGAGGACGGCACGGAGAACGACTGGACGTCTGACCCCGTGAAGTATTGGCCGGAGGACGGCAGCGAGTTGCGCTTCGTGGCGGTCTGTCCCGAAGCCTCTGCTTGGGGTGGCACCTACGAGGGCGAAAAGCCCGGTGAGCTGAAAGTGACCGGCTTCAGTCCGGTAGCGGACATCACCGGACAAAAAGACCTGCTGGCAGGTTATGCCTCGGGCGATAGGAACAATGCCGCCAAGACGGAGATAGAGTTGCGCCACGTGCTCACGCAGGTAGAGGTACGTGCCAAGAACACCAATGCGACCTACCGCTACGACGTGAAGGCGGTACGCATCGGTTCCGTCCATTCCACGGGCGACTACACGTTCCCTTCGGAAACAAATGCCAACGGCAGCTGGACACTGAAGGACGGAAGCTACGCCTCCTATACCACCGCAGAGCTGACAGATCCGATACGCCTCACGTCTGACGCGAAAGGACTGATGGACGACAGTGGCACGGCGATGCTCCTTCCGCAACAACTTACGGCATGGGACACGAAAGACGACAAGGAAAACAAAAAGAACGGTTCCTATATCGCCCTGCTGTTGAAGATAACCACTGAAGCGGGTAGACAGGTCTATCCCTCCGCCGAGGGTGAATACGGCTGGGCGGCAGTGTCCATCGGAGGCCACGCGGAGAGCAAGAAGAACCTCTGGCAGCCGGGCGACAAGTTTGTCTACACGCTCGACTTGAGTAACGGTGCAGGGGTAATGCCCCCGGACAGCCCCGATCCCGGTGAACCGGTGCTGGGACAGCCCATCCGCTTCACGGTTACGGTGAATAACTGGGTGATTCGCCATCAGGACGTGAATCTGTAAGACAGAAAACGAATTACGAATAAAAAACGAATGACAGATATGAACTACAAGAACAAACTGATGGGCTTGTCGCTCATCCTATTGGCGGCGTTCTCCGCCTGTACGGACGATGTGGAGAACGGAGGACGTGACTCGGGCACGGACGACCACCGCATCACCTTTGCCGTGGGCACGGAATCCCCCGATGCCCGGACACGGGCGGACGGCAGCCTTCCGGATGCCGCCGGATCATACGAGACCAATTCCGTGGAGATGCAGGGCAAGCTGGACGGAAAAAACGTCTACCTCACTGCCGAAGTCTCTGACGGTCTCCCGGGTGACGACCAACCCTTGACACGAGGTACGCAGGTGACGGGGGTCGCACAGGTGGATGAATTTAGCGTGTCGGCTGCTATTTTAGATGCTAACGTTTTTGAACCCGAGACGTTGGATGTGATGTACAACGTGAAGGTGGCGAAAGACAACGCCTCTTCCACATGGACTACCGGAACGCCGTATTACTGGCCTACCGGCAAGAAACTGACTTTTTTCGCTTGGTATCCTTACAACTCGAAGAACCTGACCATCCCGAAAGACAACAATGTCAAGGATACAAAGCTGTTCTACGAGATACCCGAACAGGTAGCCGACCAAGAGGACTTTATGATGGCCAACAGCTATGAAGTGAGCGAGACATCAAGCGTGCCGATTTTTTTCAGACATATGCTCACGGCGGTGAAGTTCAAGACGAGCAACAACATCCCTGCCTGCACCGTCAAGTCCATCTCCCTGAAAGGAGTGAAATACAAAGGCTATCATAACTGGCAAGCACATGGCAGCGGTATATTACCTTGGGATCCGGATGCTGACACCAGAGACTTCACCTTGGACTTTCCCAATGGAAAGGAGGTAGCCGAGAATACCGAGACCGAACTCACGGGAAAGGGCGAGACTTTCTTCATGATGCCGCAGACATTTGGAGATGACAGCGAAGCCCGTTTGGAAGTGACGTTGGAGATGAATGGCGTGGAGCAGACCATCGGTGCCAAACTGAAGGATCTTGCCAATGCTTATGGTTCGTCAGTTTGGAATCTGACAACAACGGTTACATATAATATCTCGCTCGACCAGAATGTCGAGTTGGAATTGAACAAGGATGTCTTCGTGGCTTCGGGTGCCGACGCCGTGATTTATGTGAAGAGCAACTGTGACTGGGAGTGTACACTGAGCGACCCGAACGGCATCGCCGGCAGCGCCGCACCGGCCTTGTGCAAGCCGACGCTGAAAGGTAGCACCAGCGGAGTGCAGTCGGACAGTTTCGATAATGAAAACGCGAAACTCACCCTTGAAACCATCCAACCGACCGACACTGAGACGCGCAAGGGCAAGGTGAAGCTCACGTTTACGTTCCCTTCCAAACCGGGAAAGACGGTAGAGAAAGAGGTGACGCTGACTTCCAGTCTGATGGTGGAATATCCGACAGGAAGTGACATCTGGTACAAACTGTCCCAAGGGTCTATGAGTTGCCACGACTTGATGACCACCGATACGCCCACCTTGCCCGATAATGCCGACTTTGCCACGGCTATAGCCAAGGTGGTAGGTGCCGATGTGACATATAGTCGCGAACTGGTAGCGACAAGAACTGGAGGAACTTCTTATGATGGCGATTCGGCCGTCTTCACTTACTTCGGTATCCGCAGAGCCAAAGCCGACGGTTCGACCATCTTGGTGAACCTTTCCAGAATCACCTTGGAGAACTATGGCGGTTCAACTTTCGATGAAAAGAACTTCATGACTTGGGGTGGAACTTACTATCCAATAGGTAGCACATGGACGGTGACCAAAGACAACTATAATGTGAAGACTCACGTAGACGACATGGGTATGGATTTGCCTGTTTGGCAAAGCTCTGCCATGGGTAACTGGGGATATGACCAAGCGTATGACTATAGTAGTTCTACTTTCCGCTATCCCGGTTACCACACCATCAAGAATAACAAGTTCGGCTACTACTCCATTGAAAAGGTCTCAAATTGAGAAACAGGCAAGGCAAGATCAATAACAGTTTGAACAATAAAAAAGACAAGATATGAACTACAGGAATAAACTAATGAGCCTTTCGCTCATCGCGCTGGCGGTATTCTCCGCCTGTACCAACGAGATGGAGAACGGCACTCACCCAGGAAAGGGAGACCAGCGTTTGAGCTTCGCCGTAAGTATGGGGGGCACGAACGCATGGAAACCGACAGCCGGCACTCGTGCGGCTTCCGATTTAGGGGAGAGTACGTACGAGCTGGAACCCGTTGAGATGGAAGGCAAGGTGAACGGAAAGACCGTCTACCTTACCGCAGAAGTGACGGACGGATTTCCCGGTGACAACCGGATGATGACACGCGGTACACAGGTGACCGAAGACAACAAGACGAAAGACAGAATCATGGAGACTTTCGCCGTATCGGCCTATACGGATATTAAGGGTACGCCCGACTTCATGTATAATGTGCCGACAACGAAAGGAAGCCCTGAGAACGGTACTACCTATTGGTATCCCGAAGAGAAATTCTACTGGCCGGGCGTCAAGTCCCTGAACTTCTATGCCTGGTATCCGCACACCGCCAACGCGGAGGGCTTGACCGTATCGGGTGCGGACGAGAACGGTACTCCAAAGCTCCATTACACCGCTCCCGAAGACGTGAAGAAGCAGATGGACGTGATGACGGCTGTCGCTACCAACCAGGCAGAACAGGAAGCCATTCCATTGACATTCGATCATGCCTTATCGGCCGTGAAATTCGTGGCAGGAAGCGACCTCCCCAACTGTGTGGTAAAGTCCGTCAAACTGTACAACTTGCAGTATGAAGGCACGTATGATATTGCCTCTTCCACTTGGGCGGAAGTAAAGTCCGATAAGAAAGATTTCACCGTCAGTTGGGGTTATAACGCAGTGGAAGGCACAGAAGGTTCGCCTGTTACTCGGGAAGACGAGACTTTCTTCTTGGTGCCGCAGGCCTTGGACGGTGCAAAGGTGGAGGTGACGTTTATGAATACCGACAACACCGAGTTCACTGTGGGCGCAGCCCTCACTGGGACGTGGGAAAAAGGGAAGACCTATATTTATAAAATCTCGCATAACTTTGTTTACTTGGGTGTATCGAACGAGAAGTTTATAGCCTACGTGGATAAGACGGATGAGATGAAAGATCAGGTAGCTTTCTATATAACTTTCAGCTCGTCTGACCCAAATGACACGCGAATGATCCTTTCTGCTGAAAATTCTGGTCTGACCGTTACCCCTAAGACAATAACACCCGGCTCAAACATCCCTATCAAAGTCTCTTGGGATGGAACAAAAGATTGGTTATATTCCAGTGTGATGATAACTAAAAGTGTGGGTGACTTCCAAGCTGGAAAAGAAGATAAAATGCTTTGGATAGCTCGCCCCAATGTCGAAGCAAATCGTGTAGATGGTGAAACAAATATCTTTGAAGAGGATGGCGGGTTCTGGGTTTATTCCGTGCCGGAAACAACCAGCCAACCGTTTAAAGATGAACACTCCGATGGTGACATTATTGAAGTTCAAAATATAACAGAATCGGACTGGTTGGCTATAACCCCATCACCCACTTACAACAAGAATACGAAATACCAAGCCATCTACAATAATGCATCGAAGGGTGACTTCTACTTGCAGACGCTAAGCATCCCGAGTGAGAATCGCTTTGCCTCGCTGCTTGCATGCAAGGAGGATATGAGCAAAAACATCATGTACTGCGTGGAGCAGAAAGCCTTTACCGCCGACTTCGGGTTCAAGGATTGCGAACGAAATATTTCTCGTGAGGCGGAGAAGTGGAATATCTCCTTGACAGGCGGACGCTTCAAGGATGGAGCACAGATAAAGGCCCGTATAGTGATGGATGCCGGACAAGACGGAGTAATGGATGATGGTTCTCTTACGTATGGGGACGATGCACTCATAACCTGTACTTCTACGGGCGGTACGGCATCATACGTGAAGAAACGGTGGGACACACAAGAGAACACGGCTACAAACAATGGCAAACGTACCGTTCATTTACAAATACAGAATGCAAACGTGGATGATGATTGGATAGATCTGAATGTCACCGGGACAATGCATGATTGGATGACTTGGGGTAGAGAATCACAGATAAATGAAGATTTTGTCATTGCACATGCTTCTTCTGGAGTTCGTCTGGGAGATGCTACATACGGATCGTTAAACAAGTACAATTATTGTATCGTTCCCCTTTATACCACTTGTTGGAATGTTCATAAAGACCATCCTTTCTTCGGAACGACCCAATGGCAATGTACAGGAAATACGTGTGGCGATCCTGCATATATGTGGTGGAGTGCTGCTATGAGCAAAAATAATGTATATGTAAAAGATGTGTCTGGAAGTTCACTATACAACGTGAAAGCAACTGTAAGAGCCATTTCTACTACCAATTCTTATACTTACAAAGACTATATAGAAGGTCGATTAAGTACTCCGGGCCAATATATGTATGTTCCTGTACAAAATGCAAGGTGGTATACTGATAGTGAGGGTGTGAGATACTTTACTACAAGTGAAACCGCAACATCTTTTGCTGTCAAGTATATCCAAAATCGTCCTACAAACGATACACCCATAGAACAAGAAACCATTTATAATAATTACAGAGCTTATTCCGATAAGTATAAGTAATACGCTCAACCTATTATTTACAATTTAAACTTTAGAATCATGAAAGTAAATTGCAATTCAGAAAGACGCATCGGATGGTGTAATTTACTTTCATAACCAACAAGATATATATACACTTTAAATACATCAAGACCCTCCCCAGCACAGCGGGAGGAATATGTATAATAACCCTATAGCTTGCCGCCCTTGTGAAAGACCGGCAAGTTCCCCTTTATTTCAATAAAAACAGAAGACAAATGAAAACAACGAAAATACTTGAAACGGAAAAAGGCAACACGGATGCCGTCCACCTCCATTGGAGCGGAACGGACGAGACTTGGAACGCCTACGGCAAATCGGCGGAGAACGCCCTGCGTATGAACCCGGAACTCCGCACGCTGACGGACGAAGTGAATTTGGACGGCACAGAGGTGACACACCTGAAAGTGACCACCGAGCAGTTCGAAGGGTACGGCCTTGCCGACTACTGCGTGGCGGTGGACGACGAGAGATTGGAACTGAAGATACCCGTGCATGGCTGAACGGACGGACATGAAGGACTTCGCAGCAAGGCTTGAGGAAGAGGCGGAAAAGAAGGTGGAGAAGATAGAGGCCGGAGACCTGAACATGATCAAGAAGTCATTCGAAGCCTCGTTAGTGCTCGCGGACGCTTTCCTGCAACTGAAAGCCTTCATCGCGGACTATACTTTCCGTGACGAAGTGGAGGAAATCGAGTTCTTCAAGACGGTCAAACCCCGAATCTGTCACCGGCTCATCTACTACCGCAAGATATACAACATCGAGATGAACCGTCCGGTAGGCAGCGAGTCGCAGCGAAGCTACCTGATAGACGAGATACGGGGCATCAACCGCTACAACGAGAAACGTTCGGACTTCGTGCGTTACTACCGCTCCGGGCTGACCCACTTGGACGCGCTCTATTACCTGCGTGGCAACCTTGACACGGCACTCTACTTGGAGTCGTTCCATCACGAGCGTGATCCGTCTTTCTCGACCAACTGTAACTTCATGGCGGCACGGCTTCTCGCCAACGAGCGGCTGATCCGCTACCTGACGAAAGAATTGGAGGTGTTCGAGCTGCGGCAAGCCGAAGAATCTTTGCTGAAGGTGCGCCTGACGTGGAAAGCGACGAAGACGGAACTGACCGAACTACTATTTGCATTGGACAGTCGCAAGGCATTCGGGGATGTCCCGTTGACAAGGCTGTCGGAGTATGTGCAGAGGGCATTCAACATCGAGTTGGACAAGAACCTGTCCCGGACATTCGGCGACCTGCGCATCCGCAATCGGCAGACGCCTTTCCTTGACAGCCTGAAGGCCGCACTGCTCAGGCGGATGAACCGCCCGCTGAACAACCGCCCCGGAGGGCGGAACAAAAAGACGCTTTGAGAAGGATAAGAATTGAATAATAACAAACAGAAACCTAAATAGAAAAGGACAATGAAACAGGTATTTGTCAAACCTCTGTTGCTGCTGCTCGTGATACTGGCAGGGGCATCCTGCGACAAGGACGAGAAGGAAATCGGCTACGACGCGCTGCCCCAAAAGGCGCGGCAGTTCATCGCACAGTACTTCCCCGGTGTGAAATGCACCCGTGCGGTGCGTGACAAGGATGACGGAACAACCGAATACGAGGCATGGCTCTCGGATGGGACGGAATTGGACTTTGACGGACAGGGCGACTGGACAAGCGTGGACTGCAAGTTCTCCGCGCTGCCGGACGGCATCCTGCCGGAAGCCATCGCGACGGACATCGCTACCCGTTACCCCGATGCTGTACCCTACAAGGTAGAGAAACAACCGGGCGGTTACGAGATAGACATCCCCGGCTGGGAACTGTACTACAACAATCAAGGCACGTTCATCCGCGCCGAGAGAGACCTGTAAAACTGCATGAAACACCAATAACTAAAGAGCTATGATCATCTATGACAGCAAAATCGCCCGTCTGCTGCAAGGCCGGCTGAATCCCTACGATTACGTGACCCTGCCTCTGGTTACCCTGACTGCCCTCCCTTATGGCGAGAAAGGCATTTGGGAAGAGATGGAGATGAGCATCCACCGCCGGCAATACACGGAATGTTTTTGTGTGTCCCTGCTGCCGTCCCTGCTTTTGGGCTGGCAGGTATGCTGGGGATTTGCCGCCCTGCCGCTGTTCGCTTACTACCTCCTTTACTGGGCTGAACGCTTGGCTGTCGGCCATTCAGCGTTTGATTACGAGGCAGAAAAAGAGAGCGAGGAAGTAAGCTACTTCGTGGTGCGCAAACATTTCGCTTGGCGCAAGTGGTATTGGAAAAAGGAGCTGCCGGCCATCGACCGAAGCTGGTTCTGCTAAAGGAACAGGACTGACTCCTATACAGCCACTACAAGCGTGGGCTGCTGTCTGTTTAAGTTGTGTTCGGGCATCCTGGGGCCTTCTTTATGATTAAACGAGATGCAGCCCACCGCTTCCTTTTATCACATTCCTCTGGGCGGAAAAGGAAAGCGTGGAAGTAAAAAAGGAAAAAGTGCAATTTAGACATATATACGAAGAGTTACGATGAAGAAAACGGAATGCGTCCTTGTGAAAGGTCGCCAGATGTCCGCCGAAGGGTAGCAATGCCCGTAGGACACAGTTTTTTTGAATTTTTAGGAAAGTTCAATCCCCAAAAGGGATTGGATTTATTAAGTGGGAAACCACTTTTTTACATGGGAAAACAAGGCCCGCACTTGTGAAGGCCCGGAGCTTGCACTTTAGCATGGCAGCCTGCCAGCTTTACCCCGGCAGGCATGCCATGGAGATATTTTTTCGAAGTTAGTTCACTTCGCATCGGCGGATGCGGTACAAGTGAATGAAATTAAAATGTATGGAAGCTTCCACCTGTGACAGTCCGAAGCTTCCGTTTTTTATATGAACAGAATAAATTCAAAAACAAGAATAATATGGCAACATTAAAATTGAACAAATTCATACTTTTGCCGGGTAGAGCGCTGGCCGCCCTCGTGCGTTGTGGCTTCCCGGTAAGTGCGGGGATCGTGATGAAAACGTTTTCCCCCGATACGGGCCGCATATTTTACGAGAATGAAGTGAGTGACTATTTGCTGCACAAATTCTCTGAAATCGTGAGGTGGTACGAGGACTGCCCCTGCCCGACAGGCCGCCTCACGGCAGGCTCGCCGGTATGGGTGTTCCTTTCCGGCAAGGAACCCGAAAAGGACGATGCCCTCCTAAAGTCAGTACGCAAGGAGATAGACAACCGCCCCGTACGCGTGATCACCCGTGAAGATTTCCGGAGACGTATGTGCCTTCCCGGTCAACTCATCAGCCGGCTCGACTGCGTGGATGACGACATGCTCTCCGAGTTCCTGTGTCACACCCTGCTTTCCAAGCAGGACGGCACGTATGTGGACTCTCGCAGATGGGAAAGCGCCCAAAAGGGTGATCCCGTGCACGGCTTCATATCCGACATGCTGGCGGCGTGCCTCTCCGCCCGCCTGCCCATCGTGGACGGTGACCTGCCCGGCATCCTCACGCGGATGGCAAGACACCATATCCCGAGTGTCAGGGCGAAGCTGAGAGAACAGGACAGGATGATCCTGCAAGCCTGTCCCTCGCTGAATGAATATCAGCATGCAATGAAGTAGAAAATGCGTACCTTATAAATGCAGACGAAATATAAAAACAAGCTGCGAACGTTATTCTTCTTAACTTAAAATGTTGGAACGCCAATATCAAATATTTTATGCTTTTGCTGGTTATTTTATCTGTGTAATTTGTGGATATTATATAGAAGTATGTATTTATAAATAAAAATCATGAACAATGGTATAATATGGTTGAAGTTAAAAATATCGTTCGGTTATGCCATCTTGGTTCTGTTGTCCGCATTCATTGTCTATCAGTTCCGTCAGGAACAAATGCAAAGACACATGCTACGTAAGAAGGAGAAAGAGCTGGTGGCGATACACCGTCTGGCTGAAAGAATCTACATCGACCTGCTGGACCTTTCCACCCATGCCGAGATTGCCGCCACATGGGATGATGACGACCTCGGGGAATACAGCCGCAAACGCCACGGGGTCTGCGACAGCCTGCAACTTCTGAAAGAATATGTCCATACCCCGTTACAAAAAAGCCATATCGACTCGTTGTGCCTTCTTCTTTGGAACAAGGAACTCCTTTTATCCAAGGCGGTACATACCTTCAAGGAACTGCAGGACATAGGTGGCATTGTACAAGAAAGCATTCCTGCCATTGTCTTGACAGCCCGGAAACAGGCTGCACGGCAAAAGGAAAATACGGCTTCTCCGGAAGCCGGTGCGGGAGATGTACCCAAAAAGAAAAGGAGTTTCCGGGATATCTTCCGTAGAAAAGAAAACAAATCCGCTTACCTGCAACAGAGGGAAGAGGCTGAACGTAAACGGCAATCCCTGTCCGTTCCCTCTTCAACCGGGACGACAACACGCATGCTCCGCTCCCTGAATGAAAGGGTCACCCGGGAACAGGCTGAAAGGCGGGCCAGGCTGCTGGCACAGATGGACAGCCTGTATGCCGGCAGTATGGAGTTGAACGGGAGGATGAACAATATGATCTCCGAATTTGAGCGGAAAAACAACGAACGTTTTACCGCACGCTACAGGGCCTTTGTCCTTGAACGGGACAATTCCTACCATATGGTGGCCGGCCTTGCCCTGTCCGTCTCCCTTCTGGCGATCATGCTGTATACCGTCATACACCGGGACCTGAACCGCCGTCTCCAATACGAGAGGGAGCTTGAACAGTCCGACAGGCGGAACAGGGAACTGCTCCGCTCACGCAAGGAGCTGATGGCCTCGGTTGCTCACGACCTGCGCGCCCCGCTGGCGGCCGTCAAAGGCTGCGCGGAACTGTTACCCTCGGAAAGCGACGTCAGCCGCAGGAGTGGCTATCTGGACAACATCCTGCACTCGGCCGATTACATGCTCGGCCTGGTAAACACGCTGATGGAATACCACCGGATGGATGAAGGCGAAGTTCGCTCCAATGACACGCTCTTTAGCCTAAAAGCCCTGTTCGAGGAAATAGCGGACAGTCATCGACTTATCGCCAGACAGAAGGACCTGGCGTTCACCGTATCCCTCTCAGGCTTGGACGTCGTCGTCTGCTGTGACAGCTCGCATATCCGGCAGATAGCCGGCAACCTGCTGTCCAATGCCCTGAAGTTCACACCCCACGGGGAGGTGCGCCTTGAGGCGGAATACTTGTATGGGGAACTTAGCATCTCTGTCCGGGATACCGGCGTGGGAATAAGCGCTGAGGAGAAAGAACGGATATTCGGGGCGTTTGAAAGGCTGGACAACGCGCGTAATATTCCAGGGTTCGGACTGGGGCTGGCAATCACGGCTCGGCTCGTGTCTGAAATGCGGGGCCGTGTAGAGGTAAAGAGCGCTCCCGGTGAAGGCAGCCGCTTCTCCGTTTTCCTTCCCGTACCACCGGCCGGACAGTCCGCCCCTCTGGAAGAGAAGGTGTTTCCGGCCTGTGAATTGCTCGGTGGCACCCGTGTGCTGGTCATGGATGACGACCGTATCCAGCAGGGGATCACCCGGGAGATGCTCTCCCGCAGCCGGATTCACTGTGACTGCTGCACGGATGTCCGGGAACTGATGGACTGCCTGAAAAGTCAGGAGTACGACCTTCTGCTGACCGACATACAGATGCCCGGTGCGGACGGCTTCTCGATCCTTGAACTGCTGAGGGGCTCAAACATCCCCCGGGCAAGGGAGATTCCGGCCATAGCCGTCACGGCACATTCCGACAGGGAAGAGGAATACCTCTCCGCAGGTTTCGCCGGATGTATCCATAAGCCTTTCTCCGCGGAAGGGCTGGTGACCGCCATCATGCGGGTCATAAAAGGGAACGGGAAAGAGTGGAGGCCGGACTTCTCCCTCCTGCTTGCCGGAGAGGACAACCGGCAGGAAATGCTGGGGCTGTTTGTCAGTGAAAGCCGCAAGGACATCGAAAGGCTGTCGGCCGCCGTGAAAGAAAAGGACAGCCGGGAAATCATTTCCATCCTCCACAGGAGCCTGCCACTGTGGGAGACGGTGCGTCTGAACTATCCGGTAGCGGACCTGTGGGTGCTGGTCAAATCCGACGCGGGCCAATGGGAGGAAGAGGAATATGTGAAAATAGAAAAAATAATCGGTGCCGTCAGGGAACTGATATCCTATGCGGAACTGATGCAGAAAGAGGGAAAGGAATGAAAACGATACTGATTTTGGAAGATGACGTGATTTTCAGCCGCAGCATCGGCAACTGGCTGAAGAAGAAAGGGATGGCGACCGAACATGCCGCGACGCTGTCGGCTGCCCGCAAGGCCCTTTCCGCAAGGGAGTTCGACCTTGTCCTTGCAGACCTCCGCCTGCCGGACGGGAACAGCACCTCCCTGCTGGAATGGATGAACGAGAGGTTCTACGCCACCCCGTTCCTTATCATGACCAACTACGGGCAGGTGGAGAACGCGGTGGAAGCCATGCAGCTGGGGGCGGTCAATTACCTGTGCAAGCCTGTCCAGCCGGACAGGCTGCTGGAAGCCATCGGGAAGATATTCAGCCGTCCCCGACATGACGGGAACGAATTCTATCGCGGGGAGAGTGCCAAAGCGCGGGAAATGTACCAGCTAGTGGGGCTGGTGGCACGTTCCGACATTTCCGTGCTCATTCGGGGAGCCTCCGGTACGGGGAAGGAGCATATCGCCCGCGAGCTGCATGAACAAAGCCACCGTAGGGACAAGCCCTTCGTCCCGGTGGACTGCGGGACCATCACGGGTGACCTTGCCAAATCCGAATTTTTCGGACACCGCAAGGGGACGTTCACCGGTGCCTACGGTGACAGGTACGGGCTGTTTCAAGTGGCTGACGGGGGCACGCTGTTCCTTGACGAGATCGGCAACCTTTCCCCCGAGACACAGATGCTCCTGCTACGTGCCCTGCAGGAAAGACGCTACAAGCCCGTCGGCTCCACCCAGGAATACACCTTTGACGTCCGTCTGGTGGCCGCCACGAACGAGAACCTGGAGAGGGCGATATCCGAAGGACGTTTCCGGGAGGACCTGTTCCACCGCCTGAACGAGTTCACCATCAATGTCCCCCCTCTCTCGGAATGCGGGGAGGACATCCTTCCGCTGGCGGAGTTCTTCGTGAAGCATTTTTCAGAAAAGCACCGTAAGCCCGTACGCGGGTTCAACAGCCTGGCCGCGGCCTCATTGCAGAAATATCCCTGGCCCGGTAACATACGCGAGCTGAGAAACTGCATCCAACGTGCCGTCCTGCTCTCTGCCGACGGATGGATCTCACCGGAGGAACTGAATCTGGACCTCGCCGTCGGACGGGAGGAAACCGCCCCCATTCCGGAGGAAAAGGAAAAACAGCTGCTTCTCAGGACCCTTGAAGAGGCGGAGGGCAACCGTGCCCGTGCAGCCAGGATACTCGGCATCAGCCGGACTTCCCTGTACGAGAAACTGAGAAAATATCGGATTATATGAGCGGGCCGTTGTACAATACGGGCCAGCTCCGTGAGTCTCCTTCCGGAACCACAGCGAAATGAGAGTGTCATACAAGCGGCCGGACATGGTTTACATAAAATGTACATCCGCCTTACAGTTATTGTAAAGCGGTGTACATTTCTTTTTTTGAGCCTGTTTTCAACTGATATTTTTATCATGCTGAATATCTGACTATTAACAAGAAAATGCAATAGGCATCCACCGGATGGCATCATATTCGCCTTTAATATTCTGTCGTAAGGCATGAATTGTTAAACTAAAGTTTGAGCATATGAAAACATCAACAACACACCGCCTGCTGAACCATCTCCAAGAAGCCGTCCTGGAAGGAAAAAATGCTATGGAAAACGTATTGTCATCCGCCTACGATGAATTTTCAGACCATCTGGCCTCCCTGGCGGAAAGCGGGCTTCCCATCCCCAAGAGGCTGCGCCGCCTACGCCACATGGAGACGGAACTGGACGCCTATATGAATATGGCCGGAAGCAGGGTTGACAGCCGGACACATATCTATCTGATGAAGGCATCCGGCCTTGTCAGGACGGAGATAGAACTGTTGCATTTCGCGCTTCGGTATCCCGAATGCCGCGATACCGTTCCCGATACCGACAAGGGACGGACAGGCCTGTTCTCCCTTCGTTGGAAAGGTTCCTTGGTGAACCTGATGGAACTGATCGCCTCACTGCACTACCTGGGAGTGATAACAGACGGCAACGGCAACCGCCAGTCATTCGCCTCCCTGGTGGCGGCATTCGAGGAGTTCCTGCATATCCGAATCCCCAAGCCCTACGATTTGCGTGCGGACCTTGCCAGACGTAAGAAAACCCTCTCAGTACTGCTCCCAAAACTCCGGGAAGCCTTTGAAAAGAACATCATAAACTGCGGGATCGGGAACGGATGACAGGGAGGAAAATCCCCCTGTCATGAATAGTCATCTCCTGTCACGAATAGTCACCTTCCGAAATTAGGCCGGTATACGAATTATCATTTACTTTGCCTCCGGTAAAAACATCAATAATATGGCTAAGATCAAACAGGCGTACAAGAAAGAGAAAACGGCCGTCTCCCGGACATGAAGAGGGGGCCGCAGTCCGAAGGAATCCTCCGAGCTTCATTCCTTTTACTACGGATTCCGTCTGAACGAGCTCCAGAACATCGAGTTCGAGCGGCTCTATGAGAATTCCGGTGCCGTAACCAAGTCGCAGTTCATCCTGTCGGTCATTTTCGACAAGCCGATGAAAGTGGTGAAAATCGACAAGGTTGCCACGGACTATTACATCAAGCTCACCAACCTGCAGAGCGAGTACCGCCGCGTCGGGGTGAACTACAACCAGGTTGTCAAGGCGGTCCACAGCGGGGAACTGACCGAAAAGAAAGCCCTCGCCCTGCTTTACAAGCTGGAACAGCTGACCGTGGAGTTTGTATCGTTAAACAAGGAAATCATCCGTCTTACCAAAGAGTTCGAACAATGGTTGCAAAGATAACATCCGGTGCCGCCATTTACGGGGCGCTGTATTACAATCAGGAAAAAGTGGAGAAAGGGAAAGCGCGGACACTGGCATGAAACCGCGTGATGGAGACACCGGAGGGAAAGGTCGGCATCTCCGAATGCATGCGCAGCTTCGAACCTTACCTTGCCATGAACCGCCGGACGGAAAAGCCAGTGATCCATCTCTCGCTCAATCCCCATCCCGATGACGTGCTCTCCGACGAACAGCTGGAAGCTATCGGGCGGGAATACATGGACAGGCTCGGATATGGCGACCAGCCTTACGTTATCTTCCGCCATGACGACAACGCGCGTCCCCACATCCACATCGTCTCCCTGCGTATTGATGAACAGGGAAGAAAACTGAGGGATTACAAGGAATGGGAACGCTCGACGAACATCTGCCGGGAGCTGGAACGGAAATACGGCCTGCTGCAGTCACGTGGGGAGGAATACAGGATTTCCCGGCCGATGGCCGCGGTGGACTGCACGAAAGGCGAACTGAAACACCAGATTGCGGGTGTGGTAAAACCGGCCGTGCAGAATTACCGCTTCCAGTCGTTCAAGGAGTTCAGGGCACTGCTCGGGCTTTTCAACGTGACCGTGGAGGAAGTGCACAAGGCCGTGGACGGGAAACGCTGCGACGGCCTGGTCTATGCGGCGACCGACGGGATGGGAAAACGTACCGGGGTCGGAATCAAATCCAGCGATATCGGGAAAAGCGTGGGATACCGTGCCCTCCAAAAGAGGTTCTCACAAAGCAGGGCATGGATGAAAAAGCATTCCCTGCCGGAAAAGACAAGGGAACACATCCGCACGGCACTCTGCCGGGATACCCGTGAAGGGTTCCTGCACGAGCTGGCAGGCAAAGGCATCGTGCCCGTACTCTGGGAGAACGGGGCGGGCGTAATCTACGGCGTGACCTATATAGACCATAATACCAAGGCGGTCTTCAAGGGATCGGCACTCGGCAAGGAGTTCTCCGCTTCGGTTATCAACCGGAAATACGGCACGCTTCCGTCCGTCTCCGACAAGCCGGCTTCAGGACAGGAACCGCCCGTGAATACGGACACAAGGGAGGCAGGGCTTGCGGAAGGCCTGCTGGATCTCTTCTCCATGGAATCCTGTCCCTACCCGTCTGAGGACATCCCCCGGAATGTTTATGGAAAGAAGAAAAAGAGGAAAGGGCGGAAAGGCCCGCGGATCAACTAACGAAGTATTCACATATAACAACCCATCATACCCTATATGGCACAAGAAGATTCCAGAGGGCTCGGCAAGACCATCGACTTCATGCGGGCGGTCAGCATCCTGCTTCTCGTGATGAACATCTATTATTTCTGCTATCCGTTCTTCCATGCCGCCGGTTGTACCAACGGCATGGTGGACAATATACTGCTGAACTTCCAACGTGACACAGGGCTGTTCACCAGCTCCCCCGTGACCAAATGCTTCAGCCTGATGTTCCTTTTCTTCTCCTCGATGGGCGCCAAAGGGCGGAGGGTCCCGGAGATGACATGAAGGCGTATCGGCTGCTACCTGGCAGCCGGGCTGCTCCTCTATTGGGGAAGCGAGCTTTTCCTCACCGCCGGCTGGAGTGTCCCGCTCACCACCCTTGCGTATGTGTCCGCCCTTACCTCCGGATACATCAGCCTGCTCACCGCAGGCATGTGGACCGGGCGTCTTTTAAAGGAACACCTGATGGATGACATCTTCAATGAGGAGAACGAGTCCTTCATGCAGGAGACCCGCTTGATCACCAATGAATACTCGGTGAACCTGCCCACACGGTTCTATTACAAGAAGAAATGGCACAATGGGTGGATCAACGTCGTATTGCCCCAAAGGGGCTGCATGGTGGTCGGTTCGCCGGGCAGCGGGAAGAGCTACTGTGTCATCAACCAGTTCATCAAGCAGCAGATAGAGAAAGGCTATGCGCTTTACTGCTATGATTTCAAGTTCCCGGACCTGAGCCTTATCGTCTATAACCATCTGCTCAAGAACAAGGACAAGTACAAGGCGAACGTCCAGTTCTACGTGATCAATTTCGACGATCCGCGGCACAGCCACCGCTGCAACCCTATCAACCCAGCATTCATGTCCGACATCGCCGACGCCTATGAGTCAGCCTATGTAATAATGTTAAATTTAAATAAAACCTGGATACAGAAACAGGGTGACTTCTTCGTGGAGAGTCCGATCGTATTGTTCGCCGCCATCATATGGTATCTTAAAATCTACGAGAACGGGAAGTACTGTACCTTTCCCCATGCCATCGAGCTGCTGAACAAGCCCTACTCGGACATCTTCACCATCTTGACCTCGTACAGGGAGCTGGAGAACTACCTCTCGCCTTTCATGGACGCCTGGAAAGGCGGGGCGATGGAGCAGCTCCAGGGCCAGATCGCAAGTGCCAAGATCCCGCTCTCACGCATGATCAGCCCCTCGCTCTACTGGATTATGAGCGGGGACGACTTCACACTGGACATCAATAACCCGGACGCCCCCAAGGTCTTGTGCGTGGGCAACAACCCGGACCGGCAGAACATCTATTCGGCGGCCCTTGGGCTGTACAACGCCCGTATCGTCAAGATGGTGAACCGTAAGGGAAAGCTCAAGTGCTCCATCCTGGTGGACGAGGTCCCGACGATCTATTTCAAAGGGCTCGACACCCTGATAGCCACGGCCCGCAGCAACAAGGTGGCCGTCTGCCTGGGCGCGCAGGATTTCAGCCAGCTGGTACGCGACTACGGTGAAAAGGAGGCGCGCGTCATCCAGAACACCGTCGGCAATGTCTTTGCCGGGCAAGTGTTGGGGGAAACGGCCAAGAACCTTTCGGAACGGTTCGGGAAGGTGCTCCAGCAGCGCAAGTCCGTCAACATGACCCGTGAGGACACATCGACCAGCATCAGCACCCAGCTGGACTCGCTGATACCGGCCTCGAAAATATCCAACCTCTCCCAAGGCATGTTCGTGGGAAGCGTCTGCGACAGCTTCCAAGAGAAGATGGAGCAGAAAATCTTCCACTGCGAGATCGTTGTGGACAACGCGAGGGTGGCGGCAGAGACGAAAGCCTACAAACCGATCCCCGTGATTACGGACTTTACCGGCAGGGACGGCAAGGACCATATGCGGGAAGAGATAGAGCGTAACTACTACCGCATCAAGGAGGAGGTGGGCGGGATCATCCAAAAGGAGCTCCGCCGCATAGGGAACGACCCGGACCTGAAACATCTGCTGGAAACGGAGGATGACGGGTAACAATAGTTTTAACCATTCATTTTAATTTATCGAATCATGGAAAAGAAGAAAACCAGCGCGGGCTGTCTGCCCGGCAAACCCTGCTTCCCTTGGGTGGGAGGCAAGAGAAGACTGCTTCCGGTACTGATCCAGTCACTGCCGGAAAATATCACGGAAATGGAAACCTATGTGGAACCCTTTGTCGGGGGAGGCGCCCTGTTCTTCTGACTGAGACAGACCTATCCGCATATCCGTTGCGTGATCAACGACTCGAACGAGAGCCTGGTGAATGTCTACCGTGTCATACGCGACACGCCGGAAGAACTGGTCGGACTGCTTGCCGGCATCCAGAGCGAATACCACGCCCTTCAGGGACGTACAGAGAGAAGGGACTATTTCATGGAAAAGCGCAGGGTCTTCAACGAAGAGCACCCGGATGGCATCACACGTGCCGCCCTTTTTATTTTCTTCATGCGCACCTGCTATAACGGCATCTATTCGGTCAACCGCAAGGGCAGGCTCTCGGTAACCTTCGGTACGGGCAGCCGCGCCAGGATACTGGAGGAGGAACTGATCCGCTTCAACCACAAGCTGCTGCAGGGCGTCGTCATCCTGGACGGGGACTACCGCCAGACGGAAAAATACGCGGGAGAGAAATCGTTCTTCTACTTCGACCCGCCCTACAAACCCGTCAACGAGGCCGGTGCCTGTACCTCCTACATGCCGGACGACTTCGATGACGACTGCCAGATAGAGCTGGCCGGATTCTGCAAGGACTTGGGAGAGAAAGGAAGCAAATGAATGCTCTCCAACTCCGATCCCCGTCAGAAGAACCCGGAGAACACCTTCTTCGACGACCTGTACGCCGGCTTCCATATCCAGCGGCTGAGTATCTTCCGCTCGGTTTGTTCCATAGCCGAGAAGAGGGAGACGGTCAATGAACTGCTGATCAGAAATTATTAGTACTGGTCATACTCTATGATGCCCAGTTTGTTGATCAGGCGGGAAACACTGAAATCAAATCCGCCGTCCTGCAGTTGGAGACACACGTGTTTTCCCAGCAGGCCAGAATGAGGAAACTGATAAAGGATTACGGAACGCGTCTAATGGTCTGGGGACTACTGGCACAAGGCACATACCGGATTTTCACAAATGAAACGCTGAAAAATATCGGAGCGAAATATGGCAAAACCAGTACCCAGGTCGTTCTAAATTTCTTGACGGGTGAAGGTATTGTAGCGATTCCCAAATCGGTACATACGTTACGCATGACAGAGAATCTGGACATTGAGAGTTTCGAACTGACAGAAACAGACTGGAAGATGATTCGAAAGTTGGATACAGGACTGCTTAAGGTTGATTTCAATGATCCGGCGATGGTGAAATACCTATTGGAGTATAATAAAAATTTCAATCCGGGCAATTGACAGTATATAACCGTATTCATCAAAAGCAGACGAAAAGATAAATGGAATATCATTCTTTTTTGCCTGCTTTATTATTACATGGAGATACCGTTTGTATTTTATATGGTGTACATAAATTATAAGTATATTGACACCTGCATATCCGCTTCCTGAATATAAACGGAAATGCAGGTGACTTGACAATAAGCTTAGAACAATCGTTGTTACTTGTACATTTGGATATCTTCCAATTTCATAAGTTCCCACAAATCCGGTAATATTTTGCGGGACTGCATATAGGCTTGTATTTTCTGTTGGTCTTCATCGCTGTAATAACTAATTGTCCAATGCACTTTCTCTTTGTCTATGTGGCTGATTATTTCGTCAATATAGGGCTCGTCAACCGGAGAAAAAGAAAAACCGTAAATATAAATATGCTCGATTTTATTCATTGAAGAGAAGATGCTCCGGTTATCTTGGATAATTTGCTCTACATTTTTGCGAATTCTATATATTTCGTTGACAGCGGCATAACGAACTGTTTGAGTTATGTAGTCTTCCCCATCGTACCACTCGGCGAGCTCTTCTTCCGACAAATCCGCCGGAGGCTCCGGTTGGACAACTTCTGCAGCTTTGGTCAGCTCTTCATAAGTCTTATTGTGACCAAGTACCAGCACTTCATCGGAAGCCTTACCATGAATGTAAAGAATTTCTGAATCAGGAATACCGTATAAGTCCTGTAAGGTGGAAGTGTAATTAAAATTAATGAAGTGGTCATCTCCTCTGGTCAACTTTATCTTTTTACTTCCATCCGCTCTTGACAAAGAGTTAATCCATGCTTTGAAAGTGTCTTTAATGTCATTGACCAAATCTCCTATTTCACTTTCTGCCTGATATGAACCGGCATAATAATCCCGATCCCTAAACTCGTCACTGGCAAAATCCGGCTGATTTTCCGAAGCAGTATACTGTATGTAGGTTGCAAGTTCTATTTCGCCTAAATTCACTTCAAACTGCCACCACCATTCATCATCATCCACATAATAGAATTCTCTCAGTCTTTCGTAGAGTTCCGGTTCGTTCTCTTCGAGCCATTGACGGTACGCACTATAACTACTATTTATTCCATGATGGCAATCGAATCCATTTCCTATAATATACAAGTTTTTCATTTAAGTATTTTTATGAGTTAATTCTTTCATTTATGCGAAGTTAGAAAATAGTTGTGAGTCTAAAAAAAATATCTTCTTTTTTTGATAGTCTCACTTTTTTACTTATTTTTGCAGAAAATCAACCATCATAAATTATGGACCTCAAAGATTACATAAAAGAAAAACAGAAAGTTTTTAAGCAGTTGAATTCTGCTATAGATAAGACATTCTCAGATGATGCTGAAGAACGTAAGGAAGGAAGAAAAGAATTAGAAAAGTTGCGCGGTAAAGATGGAGTCGTTCCCTTTGCCATAGGTTATGCACATCAAATAGAATATGACTACACAGGAAATCCGGAGGACGCACGAAAAGCTGTTGAGGAATACAAGCGCATAGTTAATGATGGGTATGCTTTTGTAGCAAAAAACATTCAGGATTTGGAAGCCCGATTAGAGAACTAATTGTATATGAAGCGGAAGTATTTCATTACAAACAGTAGATTGTAGCTTGTTTGATTTTGTATCCACATTAAGAAGACGTCTGCCCTTATATTGTATGACTGCGAGGACAAACGTCTTTTTTGTGGTAGTTCAGTGGTCGTGGTCAAGCATAATATACCAGCCGTCTTTGATAGGTTTGTATAGAGTCGTATCACTATCTGTTTGGCAATAAATATCATTCAAATCCGAATGTTGTTCTATTGGCGGTATTTGCTTTTTATCCAGTTCCGATTCATAGAGAAATACAAGAAACCAAAAACACTGCAGTTACAGTATTTCTTTAATTTCGTATTTACGTATCTGTCTACCTCTTTATTTTTCATCCACAGGCTTGCCCTGACTTCGTACGGTCCGCCTGAGAAGATTTTATCCTCTCCTGAAGGAATTCGTTCAAATCCTTGTGTGGCAGATAGTGTACGGCCTTGTCAGTTACTTTTTCGCACAGCTTTCCGATCTCCTCCACCGCCTATCTGCCGGTTTCATCATTATCCAGGAAGCAACAGACCTGTCCGTAACTTTTAAGGATATCCACTGCCTTGGGCAGGTTGGCCACAGAATTGAGCACCACACAGTCCGGCACGGCTTGCCCTTCCTTCAAGGCCAGGTACGAGAGATAGTCCATGAACCCCTCGAAGACCAATACCGGTGACTGCCGTCTATCCCCGGCATTATGACTGACATGTGTGATATCCTTTGGGGAAACCGCACCCTTGAAGTACGAGTTGCGTATTTCAAGCCCCCCTTTCCTGTTTTTGAAACCGACCGCGAAATACCATTTGCCACGCATGCGGTAATGTACCTCCACGCATTCCCTTGTGGCGATATCGGAAGGAATGCCCCTTGTCCCGAGATAATCCAGCAGGACGGTGTTCTTAAGAGGTGAGACGCGCAGCCCCTCAAAAGGCGATGCCACAGCCCGTCCTTTCGCGGGAGAGGAAACCGGCCTAAACGCCGGAAAATCGCTTTCGATCCTCTGCAATACGGTCGGGATATCCGTCACCCCGTACAGCTTTTGCGCCAGGTCGATGATACTGCCCCCGGTTCCCTCCCCGAAATCACGTCACAGGTTCAGGGAAAGGCTGACCTTGAATGACGGGGTACGCTCCCGCCTGAAAGGCGAAAGGTACCATACACTGTCTCCCTGTCTTCTGACAGGCGAGAATCCCGCCCGCCCGAGGAAATCCTCCAGCGGAATCTTCTTTACTTCCTCGATGTTCATCGCTTGCTTGTTTTACAGGTTATTTAAAAGGCGGCCATGAGAGCGGGTCCAGCAAGACACCGTCCTTCCTTAACTCAAAATGCAGGTGGTTGCCGGTCGCCACTCCCGTATGTCCGACATTCCCGATATGCTGTCCGATACGGACATGAGTGCCCGCCTTTACATGCAGCCCGCTCATATGCGCGTACAGTGTCGAGTATCCTTCCGCATGCCGGACATGCACGAACCAACCGTAACTCCGGCTGTAGCGTGCTTCGGCAACCCTGCCGTTCCCCGCACTGTATACCGGGGTGCCATAGGGAGCGGCCAGGTCCACTCCCTGGTGGAACAGCCTCCTTCCCTTTACCGGATGCATCCTCATACCGAACGAGGACGAGACCCTGAAACGGGTGTATCTTCTGTCAAGGGGGAAAAGCACGGGATAATCCGTCAGGAGAATGGGGACATGTCGGGACTTTCAAGGAACCGTTCACTTTCCGGCAGTACCGGTGGAATGTCCCTTTAACAATTCACCCCCGTTTCCGCCAGCCGTACCGTCTCCCCTTATACAGGAGGAGGCTGACAAAAGGTGACAAAACATGACTATCAATGACAACTTTCTCATAATCAGAATATTTTAAGACGAAGATAGTAATTTTATCTCCCGAAACGATTTATCCACTTTAAAATTTAACAGTATGGAAGAGGTAAAACCGGCTGCTACAGGCAGCGAAAACGCCACCCAGGAACAGGGTTACCTGATGGCTTACGACAAGAAGGAACAGAAGGCGAAAGGTGTCAAGGGCATCGCGGCAAACGGAGAGCTGGAGACGCTCGAGGCCAATGAAACGAACAAGGACCAGTTTATCCGCGTGGACCGGTATGGGAATTTCTTCACCAACTTCGGGAAGAACTTCATGTACCAGTACAACCATCCGACACGCTACTCGCTGTACCGGATGGAAGAAAAGACCCCGGTGGAGGAAGCCAAGCGTAGGATCGAGCAGGCACAGCTCCCCGAAAACGAGTCCTTAAGACGCGAGCTCTCCCGGGATAACCGGATCTACAACAACCACCTTTTCAACGAGCGCGAGATCAACTGGCAGCAGGCCGAGCGTTACGGGCTCACCCCGGACGTGCTCAGACAGACGGGTGACATGGAAAGGCTGTTGCAGGGCAGACAGTCCGGCATAGCCTATGACATCTCCATGAACACCGAGCTGGGACGCCAGAAGGGGGATGCCAAGCTCTCGCTCTTCCGCGACGAGAACGGCCTGGCCAAATTCGACCTGCACTTTATCCGCCAGGCTCCCAAGGTGGGGCAGGAATACCGGGGATACAAGCTGGAGGAGGACGTGCTGGACGCCTTGAACCGGACAGGCAATGCCGGAAGGCTGGTAGACCTGGTCGTCGACTTCCGCAGTAAGGAGACGAAACCGTGCTACCTTTCAAAAGACCCGGTTACCAACGAGATGTTCTTCCTCCCGGCGGACCAGGCCCGCTGCCCCAAGAAAATCAAGGATTATACGCTCTCGCAGCAGGAGTACGCCGACTACACGGCCGGCAAGGAGGTCCCCATCGAGTTCAAGTCCTCAAACGGGAAAATCCTGCGGACCTCCATCCAGATGAGCGCCGCCGAACGCGGGACCGAATTCCTGTGGGAAAGAAGCACGAAGAAGCCGGAGAACAGACAGGGGCAGGAACAGAAGGGCGGCTCGCCGGAGAAAACGCAGAAGCCTGAAAAGAGGACCTATGCGCGTAAATCAAAGATAACCCCGAAAATGTAACGGCATGGCATCCATAAAAGACAACATGGAACAACTGGAGGAGCTGTTCAGGCAGGACGGCGGAGGGTGCCTGCTCATCGGGTACGAAACCGGCATGGACAAGCCCCATGCTGCGATTTCCTACCAGCTTTACCCTGTCAATCCGGATCAGGACGGCATGACCTACCAGTTCCTCAGCCTACTGCATGTCGGGATGGAGACCGCCCGGATATCGGTTTTCGTCCCCGATACCCGTCTGGAGATCTACCGCTTCCCCTGTATGTCCGATGTCCCTTCCATATCCCGGGACATCCCCGTGAAGGAATACATCACAGGCAAACTGCTGCCCCATATCCAAAGGTGCGGCCTGGAACCGGTGGTGAGCGTCAACCTGCGTGACGCGGTGTTCATGAGGTCCGTCCTGAAACGGTCCATGGAACCGGGCGGACGGCTGCGGCTGACGGCCGCAGAGATCGACCGCCTGGTGGATTTTCGCCGGCAACAGGACGAGAAGGCGCGGCTATACGGCTATGAGCCCGCCTACAGGCTGCCCCTGCATATCGTGGAAACATCAAGGGGCATACTTGTTTTCAGTGACGGGCCGGTGGGTCGGAAAGGGCTGAAGGAGTTCTACCAACACCTGGCGGACAACTACTGGTGGATACACAGCGAACCGGGACCGGTCAAACAATATGACATGCATTCCGTTCCGGCAAGCCTGGCCCCGCTGATTGACGCCTCCTGCAGAAAAGATCCCGATACCGGAAGACACGTGTACGAGTTCACGGACTCCCCGGTACGGGCGGACCTGCCCGATGAAAGAAAACTGGAGCCGGTCTTCTTTACCGACATGACACCCTCCGCTGAAGGATACCGCAACCTCACGGAGTTTTCCGGATGCGGGATGAGCGGGTGCAACGCGGATATCTACCGGTTGCTCTCCCTTACCCGCCACTTCGACCGGCAGCTCATCCTTGACCCCGCCTTTTCCTACCGGCACCAGTTCCGGGAGTTCGTGGAACGCATGGACAGCTTTCTCCGGGGAAATCCCGGCGGCGATGACATGGGAAAGATACTGGACGACATGCACGGCAAGGCGGGGCGTATCCTGAAAACGGATTTCGACGTAAGGGGGCACCGCACCCTGGAACGGCTCCTGAATGACCGCAGCGTGCCGTTCCTCATCGGGGAACACGAGGCCGATGACACTTTGAGAAGGGCGCTGCTCGAAGGGAGATGGATTTACTTCCCCGGACTGTCGGCAAAAATGCCCGGACTCCGTTACATCCATGCCGATAAGACCTGCGACCGGGTCATGGCCTATAAGAATCCTCCAGGGCTCAAACCTGTATACCAGGTCAAGGACGGCAAGATCGTCCCTTATGAGGCGGGGGCAGTAAAAACGGATAAAACGCGGGCAAAGAGAAACGGGAAGAGGAACGGAAACTATTTAAAGTTATAGACATCATGGAGCAGACCTACACAGCGATAGAGACCTTGGGCGGCTTCCTTGCCTTTACCGACACGGCGGAAGGCAGGAGAAAGCTGCGGCAGTTCCTGCAACAGACGGCCGACGCCTATTTCAATCCGGCATTCAATTCCGGAGCGTTAAGTGTCTACAGGGCCGAAGGGGAACTTGGCAACCGCCCCTGGGTCAACCCGGGGAGGATGTGGTCGGACGAGTACCCCTATGGCCCGAAGCCTCATGGCGACCAGATGGAACTCCTCTACAGAGGTGAGATGAGACCCACTGCGGAGGACTTCCGCAGTTTCTGCCATAATGCGGGCTGTGAGATAAGTGCCCGCAACGTCAATATCACGGACACCCTGGATGCCCTGGAGCGTTATGACCGCCGGGTGGAGGAGTTACAACGGATACCCGCAAAATCTGCCCGCGACAGGGAGGAATTACTGCAGACCCTCGAGACCAGGAGGCAGCTGCAGAAACTGATGGACTCCGCCTATGATGTCCGAGGACACCGGACGGCCGGGAGAATACTGGACGACCCGGCGGAGCGCGTCATCCTGGAAGGAGTCCCGCTCTACGGACCTCACAGGAGCGTACTGAAAGAGGGCCTCGGGCTGTATCTGCCGCACGAAAGCGGGAACAACCCCTCGCATGCCTACGCGTGGGTGGACCAAGCTACGGACCGGATCATCTTCGGCGGCAACCCGCCTGTGGACCGGAAAACCGTCAGGATCAGACCGGAGGTCGAGAAGAGGCTGTACAGCCCGCCAGGAAAAACACGTAAAAGGACCGGGACACGTCCCAAAATGTAAAATAAGAAACATATGACAATGGAAAAAAGCAACAGGACCGCACCCTTGAAAGTGGTGCTCCGAAATCACGGTTACCTGCTGTTCTCCGGCAACAAGGCCGGTGAGGAGGCCCTCAGGGGATATCTCCAGCGTGCCGCTGACAGGTACTTCGAACCGCATGCCCATGACGGGGCGCTGGAGATCTACGAGTACTCCGGGCGGCGCAGGGAGCTGATGCACCATATCAACGGCGGCGGACATGGCATGTCCTGCCGGGAAGGGACGGGAAAGGCGGAATACATTCCACTGAAGGCCCTCCCCGCCTGGTTTGTCGACAGCCTCGAGCCAAGGCTCTACCACGCGATGAACCCGACAGCCGACGAATACCGGGGGCTGTTCTCCAAAGTGAAGGGATATACGGGTTTTGAACTCTCCTCCAGAGCGGAGAACGAGGACATATACCGCCTGCTATCGATCAGGGAGCGCGGCTACATGAATATCCATGACCGGCCGTTCACCTATTACAGGGAACTGCTTCCCCTGGCCGAACGGCTCGAAGAGGTGACGCAGGTGAAAGCCGCCGAGCTGTTTGACCCGCAGGCTTTCAGGAAACTTTCATCCGAGATAAGGAAAAAGGCGGACGATATCCTCCGCCGGGACTTTGACGTAAGGGGGCACCGGTCACTGGAGAAATACCTCAGTAATCCCGACACCGCCCTGCTCGTGGGAAACGTGAAGCTGGAGAACGAGCAGTTCAGGGTGCTCTCCGAAGGCCACGCCCTGTACCTTCCGGAGAATGACCGCCCCGCCTCACGGCACCTGCTCTACTGCATGGCGGATTTCATACAGCACAAATTACTGGTATCCGGTGAACCGTTCCCTGTCAGGACCTACCGGGTAAAGGACGGCATCCGTCATCCGGCAGGGCAGTGTGAGGAGTTACCAGAGAAAAGGAAAAGGACCGGACGGAAGCCTTCCGGCAGAAAATTATAAATTAAAACAGTACCACCATGTATATCGGATTCATATTGAACGGCAGGAACAACCTGGAATACTGCCGGATGCTGTCTTCTGACGCAAATGACCTGGACCGCCGGTTCGGGGAGTTCTGCTTCAGCCAGGTCAGGAAACAGCAGAAAGGGGCCTACCTGCCCGAGGAAAGGATCTACTGCATCGAGGCCGCCGATGGGGATAAGAACCGGGTGGAATCCCTTGTGCGGGATATAATCGACAGAGGCGCGTGGCCCTCCGACGACCACCAGAGGCTGCGGGATATCGGATTTGTCCATGAGACGGCCGACTCCTACAGGAGGACCGACAGCCGGGACTTTATTGTCGGCGAGCTTGAACGGACACTCCACAACGGGAGGGCGGGCAGGCTGCTGGAAGCCTACCACGACTTCCACCGGAGCCGCGAGAAGGATACCGGCAACCGTGTACTCACGGCTATACAGACCGGACAGGGCGTGCTGCTCTTCGATGACACAGGCCGGGGACTGGAGCGGGCGGAGAGCTATCTCCAGTATAATGCGGACAACTTCTTCAGCCCGATACACCGGAATACCGACAAACTGGGCGTCTATTATTTCAGCACGGACAACGCAAGGCTGGTGGAAAAGGCGCGGGAGTGTGGCAGTATGTTCACCCCTGATGACCGGTGCCGTTTCATCCCCGCCAGGGCGGAATTCCTCCGGGCGGACATCCTGCGGGGATGCAAGCCTGCCGTGGAGTGCGACATGTCCCCCGACCTCGCCCGATACCGGGAGATGCTGAAGACATTCAAGCTCAGGGAAAGTGAGACACCCTTCAACATCGGCATACTGGACAGGCTGTGCAGGACGGGAAATCTTGACGAGATGCCGGAAAACAGGAACTTCAGGCATTTCTGCAGCTTTTCCTCCCTGCACTCGCAGATGAACCATTCCTTCCTCTCCTCACAGGCGGACACGCTGCTCGGGAGCTCCATGAGACAAGCCGTCAGCGATACGGCACGGCGCATCCTGCAGAACGAATACGACGTGCGGGGATATGAATTGCCCACCCCGGATACGAGGCGCAGGCGGGAAAAGAAGCCGGAAAAGACAGGTAAAAAAACTAAAATAAACACATAGCGAAAAAGTAAATTTGGGCAAAGCGTAGCGAATTAGCTGATAGAGCGTTCGTTACGCTTTGTTTTTCTATGGGACAGAGCCAACGAAATACCACCTCGAAGCCAAACGGCGCAGAAGTTCAGTTACCACCTCGTTACTCCCGTAACGGGTGCAAATTTCTTGCTAAAAGGTTCTTTTTCTGCGTTTTGCGTTGATTTACATAGCTGTCGGTAACTCACTAAGAACTAATTTTGTAACCAAAAAAAGGAGTGAGTTATGCGAAGTACATTCAAGGTATTATTTTACGTGAAGAAAGGCAGCGAGAAGCCGAACGGCAACCTGCCTCTGATGTGCCGTATCACGGTGGACGGCGAGATTAAACAGTTCAGTTGCAAGATGGACGTTCCCCCACGCTTGTGGGATGTGAAGAACAGCCGTGCTTCGGGCAAGAGCGTCGAAGCGCAGAGAATCAACCTTGCAGTAGATAAAATCCGTGTGGAGGTAAACCGCCGCTATCAAGAGTTAATGCAGACGGACGGTTATGTTACCGCCGCCAAACTCAAAGACGCCTATCTCGGTATCGGCGTCAAGCAGGAAACTTTGCTGAAGCTGTTCGAGCAGCACAACGCCGAGTTCGAGAAGAAAGTCGGGCACAGCAGGGCGCAGGGTACATTTACCCGTTATCGGACGGTCTGCAACCATATTCGGGAGTTCCTGCCCCATACCTACAAGCGTGAGGATATTCCATTAAAGGAACTAAACCTCACGTTCATCAACGACTTCGAGTATTTTCTGCGCACGGAGAAGAAATGCCGCACCAATACCGTGTGGGGCTACATGATTGTGTTGAAACACATCGTTTCCATAGCGAGGAACGACGGGCGTTTGCCCTTTAATCCCTTTGCGGGATATATCAACTCTCCCGAAAGCGTGGACAGGGGCTACCTCACCCAAACGGAGATACAGACGCTCATGGACGCACCGATGAAGAACGCCACCCACGAGCTTGTACGGGACTTGTTCGTCTTTTCTGTTTTCACGGGTTTGGCGTATTCGGACGTGAAGAACCTCACCGCCGACCGCCTGCAAACATTCTTCGACGGCAACCTGTGGATAATCACCCGAAGAAAGAAGACCAACACCGAATCGAACATCCGCCTTTTGGACGTTCCCAAGCGTATCATCGAGAAATACAAGGGGCTGGCAAGGGACGGTCATGTTTTCCCCGTTCCGAGCAACGGCAGTTGTAACAAGATACTCAAAGATATAGGCAGACAATGCGGCTTCAAGGTGCGTTTGACCTACCATGTCGCACGCCACACGAACGCCACGACCGTGCTTCTGTCGCACGGCGTACCCATCGAAACGGTGAGCCGCCTTTTGGGACACACGAACATAAAGACCACCCAAATTTACGCCAAAATCACCGCCCAGAAGATAAGCCAAGACATGGAAACCTTGTCGCACAAGTTGGAGGATATGGAGAAGAATATCTGCCGAGCCATTTAATTAAGAACAGAATACCGATGAAAGAAGAAAGGAACATTATCACGATGGACGGGCAGGGCAATATCTCCCTGCCGAGCGATATAGGCGCAACCGCCATGACCGAGCGAGAAATCTGCGAACTGTTCGGGGTTATCGCCCCGACGGTTCGGGCAGGGATAAAGGCACTCTGCAAAAGCGGAGTTTTGAGTATATATGACATAAAGCGCATTATCCGCATATCGGACAGATACAGCGCGGAGGTTTACAACCTCGAAACGATAGCCGCCCTCGCTTTCCGTATCGAATCGTTCGGGGCGGCGAAAGTCCGCAGGGCATTATTAGAGAGGATTATACACGGGCGAAAAGAGAAAACGACGGTATTCGTGTCGGTTGTTTCGGACGGCAAGCCCAACAGCCGTTGGAAAGCATGATGACATATCAACATATCAACATGCAAACATACCAATATATCAGCATACCAACATGCAAACCTATCACTATGGTGATATATATTGCAGGTTCTATTTCTCTTTTCAGAGGAAAGCGGAGCAATCATTTCCGTTTACAAAGGCAAAGCAAGCACGGGGCTTTATGTCGGCTTAAAGGTCAGGCGGCTGCGCCGTTTCCCGATAAATCTTCCTCTCGCTTCGCTGCGAGCGTATTTATTGGGAAAACCTTGTATCCGACCGCCCCGTGCAAAAGAGCCTTTAAAAACGGAAACGACCGCCCCGCCGCCCACCACCGACCGAAAGGGAAAAATAATAAGGTGGGGTTATACGGGTAAGCAGGCGGCAGGGACAGCCACCGCCGAAAGGCAGACGGACGGCACGCCGCAGGGTATTTACGGAGAAAATACCGTAGCTTATTAGGGAATTTTCCGAGCCGCAATACTACGTATCGCTGAAAATTCCCCAATAAGGCAAGGGGCAAGCCCCTCTGCACACCCCATCGGGGACGGCATTTGCCGCCCCTGAAGATACAAAAAATCATTGTTTCACAAGCCAAAAAAGAAAGGAAGAATATATGGGTTTCGTAGTTTTACACATGGAAAAGGCGCACGGTTCCGACAGCGGGACGACCGCCCACATAGAGCGTTTCATCATACCCAAGAACGCCGACCCCACACGCACGCATCTAAACCGAAAACTCATCGAATATCCCGAAGGAGTGAAAGACCGTTCGGCGGCTATCCAAAGGAGGCTGGAAGAAGCGGGACTGACACGCAAAATCGGAAGTAACCAAGTGCGGGCAATCCGCATCAACGTGTCAGCAACACCCGAAGACATGGAACGCATCGAACGGGAGGGACGGCTGGACGAGTGGTGCGCCGACAACCTCAAATATTTTGCCGACACGTTCGGGAGGGAGAACATCGTGGCGGCTCACCTGCACTTGGACGAGAAAACGCCGCACATGCACGTCACACTTGTGCCGATAGTCAAGGGGGAACGCAAGCGGAAGAAAAGGGAGGAGCAGGCGAAGAAACGCTACCGCAAGAAGCCGACCGACACCGTGAGGCTGTGCGCAGATGACATCATGAGCCGCTTGAAACTGAAAGCCTATCAGGACAGCTACGCCGTTGCGATGAAAAAATACGGTTTACAACGGGGCGTGGACGGTTCGGAGGCGAGGCACGTTTCCACGCAGCAATATTACCGTGACATAAAGCGACAGACGGAGGAGCTGAAAACGGAAGTGGTGGAATTGCAGGAACGGAAAGAAACGGCACGGGAAGAGCTTGAACGGGCGAAAAAAGAGATACAGACCGAACGGCTGAAAGGGGCAGCCACGACCGCAGCCGCCAACATCGCCGAGAGTGTCGGTTCTCTTTTCGGGAGCAACAAGGTCAAGACGCTGGAGAGGGAGAACACCGCCCTGCATAGGGAGGTAGCCACACACGAGGAAACCATCGAAGCACTGCAAGCCGAGATACAGACCATACGGGCAGACCACAACCGTCAAGTGCTGGAAATGCAGCAACGGCACATGACGGAAATACAGATGAAAGAAGCCGAACACAAGAGAGAGGTATCAAGGCTTACACGCCTTGTGGAGAAGCTCTGCGCATGGTTTCCGTTGGCGAAAGAAGTCCTGCGGGTTGAGAAGTTATGCGCCATCGTGGGCTTTTCCACGGAACAGACCCGTACACTGATAGCCGGCAGGGAAGTAACGCACGATGGCACGCTCTATTCCGAAGAACACGGGCGAAGTTTCACGGCAAGAAACGTCACTGCAAAAATAAGGCAGGAATCCGTATCGAAACGACTTGTGCTGTATATCAATCAAACTCCCGTTGGCGAATGGTTCAAGGAGCAGTTCGAGAGGCTAAAACAAAGCATGCGACAGCCCATACAATCGCAACGGAAAAGCAAGGGGATGAAATTATAAATAACTAAGAGATACGGAGCAGCTTTTTCTGTTCCGTATCTTTTATTGCTGAATGCTAAGTAAGAATGACCGATACATTTATTTACCGTTAGGAGTTGCTTTATTTGAATTTACAGTTACCAAAAGAATATATACTCTGTTTGACGTTTGAAATATGCGGTAGCAATGTCTTTGATAGCTTTTATTTGTGCAGACTTGATACGTTCATCTGAACGGATTTTCTCTTTTTCCATTGCGATTATATCATTATACTGCTTATCCATTCCTTTTTTTATAGAATTAAGTAAAGCTTTAGCTTGTGCGGCACAGCTACTTTGTGCATCAATCATAGAAACAAGTTCTGCCGCTTCTGTATAATCATGCTTAGAATAAGCAGCTTGAGCCGATAGTAAAATCTGACTGCAATATTGTGTCTGGCATTTTTTGAATATGGATACCATTGCATTTGAAACTTTTGTATATCCGGGCAATGATTCGGGATAAGTAGAAAGTAAAGCAAGAGCCTCGTCAAACAGTTGTTGAGAAGCCAAAGTATTGGCTTTGGTTATTAAAGAGACTGTATTATTTCTATAATAATCAGATATTTTCATTTTAGTTGCTTCTACAAATCTTGAATAATCAGTATTAAGTGCATCTATTTTATTGATAGCCGAACGTTTAGCTTCATTATCAGAATAGCCTTCACCTTTAGAGGCAATTTGCATGGTATTGAATACAGTATTTGTTATCATGTTCCTAACAGTCACAGTTATACCAAGCTCTACAGACAAAATTTGTCTCATTCCACCATATACAGAATTGGAGTTGATTATATTGATTTCCGGAACTATAATGATAGCACCACATTCAGTACCTGCGACACCTTCCGTAGAAAGAATTTGTAAAAGTTTGTTTTTAAGAATTGATTTTGTATTACCGTCAAGGGTACAGTCACTTGGCATTGCTACAGATATATAGACATTATCAGTTTGAGCTTGAACAAGGCAAGAATATCCTAATAACAATAAAAGAAAAAATATTTTTTTCATCGTAAGACACTATTTAAATGTTATAACAAGTGTATTATTGGCAGTACTTCGAGTAATTTGTAGCCCGATGCTTCTTGCAAATTTCAAAAATTCGAGTCCGAATTTATTGATATTATAATTATTTCCATTGTCATCTTTTAATGGAATACGCACATCATCAAATATCATTCTTTTATCAGTTGTACCTTGTATATGATAATTGTTTTTATAAGCGTGTTCACTCATCCAAAGTTCCAACTGGTCTGACAAGGTTAAACCATCATTGCCAATTTCTGTTGACATGGAAATGGAAGCGGTTTGTTCAAAACTAAAATCCACATTAATTGAACGTCCGTTGTTAACTATATCGGTGAATTTTACTTGAATAATATCAAGGAATTCATCAGCAACTTTTTCAACAGCCTTTGCTCCAAGTTTACCAATATCTTCAGTGTAGAATTTGCCACTTTCTCCCACCTTATTTGAGAGAGAGCCACCAGTTGAAATATCATACGCTGTAAGTATTGTTTTAACACTATTCCCAGTAGATGAAAGAACTATATCCATTTCCGCTTCTACATATATATCCGCACCCGATTGCTGGATAATCATTGATTTTAAATCTGATTGACTTTCTTGAGACAATCCCGATGTACGTGATAAAGATTTAAGTTTTGCTGCAAAGTCAACGGTCGTAAATCCTCTACTATCAAAAGCTTCACGTATTTTAGCTAATACAATTCTTTTATTGACATCATTTTCTATTACTTGAGAAATGTCTTCTCCTTGTTTGGTATATGGGATAACCATTATTTTGGGTTGGACTGTAGCTGTCTGCGCCCATGCCATACTACTGAGAAATACTGCCAGTAGTAGTATCATAATTTTTTTCATACGCTCTGTTTTTATAAACCGAATTTTCTTATAATTCCATTGTTTTCAAGATAAGTTCTCAATTGGTTCACTCTTATGCAGACATCTAATGTTATACATTTTTGTTTTAATGCGTTTTTCCCGTAGGGAGTAACTATGATAGATGATTCTACAAAGTTTTGATATTCTTTACTGTAAAAAGCATCAAAGAACTTCTTGTATTTGTTTTCGACTACGGCTTTATCTTCTTGTACAAGAGGCATACTGTGTTGAGTTTTCTGCGTTCCTACAAAAAGTAAAGTCTTTATTGCGGATAACTCTGCATCCATTGAGGCAATAGTAGCCTTTTTCCCATAACCGACACAACGCATTGAAACAGCATCTTTTGTTGCGTTTAATACGCTTACTTGATATTGTGCTGAAACTTCAAGTATAGCGGTCAACATTATTAGGCATATTATCAGTATTTTCTTCATCTAAACCGTTATTTTATAATAAGAAAACATTTGATTTGCTTATTTGCATTAAAGTTTTCGTAGATTGCCTTACCTTCTTTTTTACTAACCTTACATTCTGAATAGGCTTCTCCTTTTAATGCTGTCACAGTAACAATTCCCAAAGTAGTAGGTAGAATTTCTCCATCAAGAATTTCAAGCACCTCAACATTGAATTTATCCCCTACTTTTATCCCATGCTTTTTACCCGCTTTTATCAGGATAATTTCTGCCACACCATTTTTTTCTTTCACAATCTTCATAAGTTTAGCTGTAATGGGGAAGTTTATCCTAAAATATTCAGCCATTCTATCTTGTAAAGACATCATAGCCATTGTAACGGCACTTTCCGGAGAAAGGCACTCATCGCTTGCTTTTCCTTCAAAACTGGTTGCTTCCGTACTCAACCCCGTTGCCACATCCACAATCTTCATTTGAAAAGCGACACTTGCCTTATAACCTCTTATTGTTCCATCTCCATTTTTCATACGGTAAACGGGTATCTTGACAATCTCTCCGGTAATCATTTTTTCCGCAGCAACAGCAACATCTTGCTCTACAAGATTATCACTATCAATAAACGCCTCGCTTTTTTGTAATTCCAATTCTTGTGTTATTTTTTCCCGACTGGTACGGTCAACTACTCTGAAACGTTTACTATTGGTAAGCATTTCCACAACCTTTTCTGTCACCAATCCAGTATAAGGGCTATTTTCTTTACAAGAAAATTCTGCGACACCGACTACTTGGCGGTCATCATCATTTGACTGCGCATACCCTTTAAAGATACACGCAGTCATAATGATTGTAATAATAACAAATCTCATAATCAGTTAGGGATTATAGATTTTTACCCGATTTCAGAGTTTCGATAATTGTATTAACAGCCTTTACTTGAGCTGCACTTTCTTCCACTAAAATTGGAGTTGCGGTATTTCCAAATTCTACTACGGCTGTTGCAGCCTTGGCTGTTTTTGCAGCTTTTGCAGCTTTCATGGGATTCTTTTGCTTGGATGCCTCTTCTATCATTTTCTTTGCCTCGTCAGCAGCCGCTTGAACTTTATCCGTTGCAGCTTTTATGCTTGCGGCTTCTCCTGCTACAGTCGCTGCAAATGTTACCCATTCATCAAGAGTAGGTTTAGTAATTGTAACATCTGTTACACCATCTTGAGTTTCACCAATTTCTCGTTTGTACATATTTTCCAATTGTACACTGTTGGCAATCGCCAAAACTGCGGCATTCTTCACTGCATCCCCATAGCCATCCACATTTGCACTTCCTGATGTCTTGTAATCATTACACAATGCTTGCAATTTTGCAGCGCGTTCCTTACTTTTCTGAATGTCGTCCTTGATTTGAGCGTTGGCGGAGCATACCATCATGAAAAGAGACATGAGCATTAATACATATTTTTTCATAAAAATAACTATTGTGCCTTTAGAAACCCGATAAGGCGATTTTTTTGCTTAAAAATTTTGATTACATAATAAAAAACGTGGGCTTCCACATCCACTTGTCCGCTTCTGAGGTCCTGAGAAAACCTTGTTGGTGAACGAATGGAGTGTCTGCCCACGCCAATATGTTGCACGTTCCCATAAAAGTGTGCGGAGAGCATTATATACTCTCACTGCACACTCCGGGATACAATTTAACATACCCGTAGCATTCACTTCAGACATTGTCCATGACCAACAATTCGAAATTTCTCAGGTTTCAGAAAGCCACAAGACAAAGCATCAATGACGCTTTTATATTATGTAATATCTCGCCCACCCATCGTTGTTAATTCCACGGCGTGGACGACATAATGCAAATATACTTAAGTTCTATCATTCAAGCAAAAGAATATGGAAAAAGATACATCCGAATTTTGTTTTTCTCAGAAAAACTTCTTATTTTTGCTTCGTTAAAGAGTTGTTTGACAGCATAGCAACGCAAAACGCTGAAATTCGCACGGTTGCTAACTCGTTACCGCCACTTCTCAAATACTTTGCTAAAAGTTTATTTCTCAATCAGTTAAGTCTAACTGACAAAAATCTAAAATAGGAAGATAATATGGCCTCGTGGTTGGAAAAGCTGGGACTGCAAAGAACGCGTCCCCCAAAAGAAGAGCTGAAGGACTTCTGTCTGGAACTGTGTCCGGACAACCGGATAGCCTCCTTCATGATAACGGACCATACGCCCCGAAGCGGGAACCCCTTCATCCGGTTTGTCAAGGAAGCGGCCCGTAAAGCCGTACTTGAGGAAGCCCGGGGTGTCCCCGACAACCTGTTGCTCTTCTATGCCGGCATCCGGAAAGAGGAGCTGCCCCCTGTCAGCGGACTGCAGGAGAAGGAACCCAGGCATGGCGTTTCATCATCGAAAACGGCGGGATCACGGACGGCAACTCCGTCCCGCTGAGACGGGCCGCCTACTTGGAGGCACACGGTGTGGAAACGGACCGCAGGAACCTGGAAGGGCTGGAACACTCGCCAGGCTACAAAGACTTCGTGGCATACGAGACCGCACGGGAACGTACCCTTCAAGGAAGGAGCGCCCGGTTCCTCGTGACCGCCGTAAAGACGGACCAAGGCGTCAGGGTGTTCAACAGGGGGCTGCACGGCCCGCGCCACCTGCACGAGTACCTGCAGGAAATAGCCGACAATTTCTACTCCCCCTGTGGAAAGGGACCGGGGACATTGTCCATATTCCGCATCGAGACCTCGTCAAAACGGCTGATGGAGATGTCCCGGCAGCCCGGACGGAGCTTCCCCGCCTCCCAGCCCGGACTGGAAGTGTTCGGAAGTTACCGTCCGGTAGCCTCCTTCGTAAGTATTCGATAAACTCCCTCGTATATTGGGTAACGTATGTTCATAATGTCGTTTATTCATTTTATCGTTCTATGATTTATTGTTACATCAATTCAACCCAAAGATGTGCGGGTTCTATAG